>JAFRFY010000103.1 GCA_017434085.1 Clostridia bacterium | reverse complement strand
GAAGGTGTTGGTGCTGGAGAAGGCCGGCATCATGGGCGGCACCACCAACCTGTCCGGCGGCGTGATGCAGGCCGCGGGCACCAAGTACCAGAAGGAGTTCACCGATTACCAGGACGACACCCCGGAGAAGCACGCCGAATTGTGGATCAAGGCCGGCGAGGGCACCGTGGACGAGGAATTGGTGACCGACCTGGCCAAGGGCGCGCCGGAGCACATCGCGTGGCTGGCGGACACCTGCGGCATCAAGTGGACCAGCATCTACGGCCACTGCCACATCCCCTACGTGCCCAATGAGCTGATGGCGGACCGCATCCACGTCTACGAGGGCGGCGGCGCGGCCGGCAGCGGCGGCATCTACGTGCAGGCCGTGTGGGCCGTGGCCGAGAAGAACGGCGCCGAGATGCAGATGAACACCGAGGCCAAGCGGCTCATACAGGATGCCGACGGCACCGTGATCGGCGTCGTGGCCGAGCAGGGCGGCAAGGAGCTGCGCATCAAGGCCAGCAAGGGCGTCATACTCTGCACCGCCTCCATCGACCAGAACGTCGAGATGGCCAAGCGTTTGAGCCCCCAGCAGTACTACGACCTGAACAACGGCATCTGCATGAGCGTGGGCACCGACACCGGCGACGGCATCCGCATGGGCATGGAGATCGGCGCGGACGTGATGGGCTTCGGCGGCTGCATCGACTTCTGCGGCAAGACCGGCTCCGGCACCGACAACCGCACCCCCACCTTCCCCAGCTTCATCGTCAACCAGAACGGCTTCCGCTTCGTGTGCGAGGACGCCACCTACGCCTACCACTACCGCGCCATCTTCCAGCAGTCCGTGGCGCTCAACGGCGCGACCTACATGATCTTCGGCAAGAGCTCCATCACCACCTCCGTGGCGGTGGCCAGCGGCTACGCCTCCTGGACCGAGGAGAGCGCCAACGCCGAGGTCGAGGCGGGCACGCTGTTCTACGGCGAGACCATCGAGGAACTGGCTGAGGCCATCGGCGTGCCGGCGGCCAACCTCAAGGCCCAGCTCGAGATGTGGAACGCCTACGCCAAGGCCGGCGAGGACACCCAGTTCGGCCGCCTGACCGGCCTGGAGGAGATCACCGGACCCTTCTACGCCTATAAGAACGTGGCCTTCAACCTGGGCGCGCTGGGCGGACTGAAGATCAACGTGAACACCGAGGTCATCGACGTCAACGGCAACGTGATCCCGCACCTGTACGCGGCGGGCCTGAACGCCGGCGGCTGGATCGGGCCGTACTACCCGGGCAGCGGCACCGCGGTCATGGGCACCGTGCACTGGGGCCGCAGGGCCGGCGCCGTGGCGGCGGCAAACTGATCACCTTTACGGTAAAAAACCGCGACCACCGGCATAGCCGGTGGTCGCATTTATGTACGAATTTCAGGCGGGCGATGAGGGCATCGCCCCTACAACAGCGCGATATCCGTAGGGGCGATCCCCTGATCGCCCGCCGGACTGAACCGTCATGGAAATCTCAAAAAACCCTCAGCGCGCCGACGAAGCGCCCCGAATAGTTCTTCACCTTGCTCATGATGACCTTATTGGCGCTGCTGGAGGCGTGTATGAAGTAGCCCTTGCCCACGTAGATGCCGAAGTGGCAGCTCGGGGCGCCGTTTTCATTGCCCGAGGACTTGAAGCAGACGATGTCGCCCAGCCCCACCTTGCGCAGCGAGGTGATCCTGGCCGCGCTGCCGCTGACGCCGTCCCGGGTGATCTTGCCCCGGCTGACCTGGTTGCAGCAATAGCGAACCAGCGAGGCGCAGTTGAAGCTCGACGGGCTGTTGGGGTAGAGCGCGTAGGGCTTGCCCAGCTGCCTGAGCGCCACGGCAACCACCTGCTTGGCCTGTGAGGACGCCGCCATCGCGGGCGTGGCAAATATCATGGCGAGCACGAGCGCGATCGCCATCGTCCTTTTGAATCTCATAGTCATATCTCCCCTTGGCGGCGCATCCAAAACGGCGCCGCGCTTCAATTCCACTGTATTATAGCACAGCGCCGTGTCCGCCTCGGGGCAAAATTATGAATTTTTGCTATAAATACCCCCTCACCCGTTCACCACGCGCAGGGCCGGGGCCTGGACGCCCTTCTCGGCGAAGGCCTCCACGATGGTCTGGTTCAGCTCAAAGAACAAATCCCAGTAGTCCTCCGACTTGCACCAGACGCGCACCGTGAACAGCATGGCCTCGTTGGTGCCGCCGCAGATGCGGGCAAAGGGCGCGGGGTCCTGGAGCGCCAGTTTGCTCGCGGCCACGGTATCCAGCAGGATCTGCTGGATCTCCGCAGGCTTCTCGCTCTTGGCGCAGGAGAACTCCAGGTCCACCCGGCGCAGGGCCTCCGCCGAGTAATCCACCACGTTGGCGTTCATCAGGTTGCCGTTGGGCACGGTGATGCGCTTGTTGTCCACGCTCAGAAGCACCGTGTAGAACAGGTTGATGGACTGCACCACGCCGCTGGCGCCCGCCGCGTCCACGTAGTCCCCCACGTTGAAGGGCCGGATCACCATCAGCAGTATGCCGCCCGCCAGGTTGCTCAGCGCCCCCTGCAGGGCCAGGCCGATGGCCACGCCCGCGGAGGCCAGCACCGCGATCACCTGCGCCATGGGCACGCCCAGTACGCTGATGACCCCGATGATCAGCATGATGTACAATAGCCACTTGATGAAGTTCTTCACGAAGCGGGTCACCGTCGCGTCCAGCTTTTCAAAGCCCTTCACCCTGTCAAGCAGCTTCATCAGGTACTTGATCGCGTAAATCCCGACGATGCTGATCACCAGCGCGAGCACGATGCTTCCGCCGAAACCGGCCAGCATGTCCTTGATTTTCGTCATCCCGAAAACCCCCTTCATCATCACATTTTCGTGTGGCACAAGTATAGCAGAATTAACATTGGCTGTCTACCGCGCCGAAGCCGAAAACCCCGGGACAATTGTGTGACGATACTGCGCGATGAAAATGACCGGGCGCGCACGGTTTAACAGTTGATACCGCCCCGTTTTTTTGGTATAATATTAAATGGGTAAAAATGATTGGGGGGCGGACCGATGGCGGGCAACAGCAATCCGGGCAATGGAATGAGGATCGGCGTACTGTCGGATACCCATGGCCTGTTGCGCCAGGAGGTCGTCGACCACCTCGCCGGGGTCGACGCCATACTCCACGGCGGCGACGTGAACAACCAGGGCATACTGATCACCCTCGGGGGCATCGCCCCGGTGTACGTCGTGCGGGGCAACAATGACAGGGAGTGGGCCGACAGCATCCCCCTGTTTAAGGACTTCACCCTCGGCGGCATCCGCATATTCATGGCGCACAAAAAGCGGGACCTGCCCGGCGACCTGTCCCCCTACGACCTGGTGGTCTACGGCCACAGCCACCGCTACGACGAGGCGCGGCAGGGGCGCACCGTGCTGCTCAACCCCGGCTCCTGCGGCCCGCGCCGGTTCAACCAGCCCATCACGATGGCCGTGGTGGACGTGCTCGACGGCAACATCCGGGTGACGCGCATCGACATCGAGAACAAGAACCGCATCAAAAACCACACGGTCAACCTCAAGGCCCAGATCGAAACCGTCATCAAGGAGACCCAGAAGGGCCGGCCCGCCGTGGAGAGCGCCGCGCGGCGCGACTGGGACGTGGGGCTGGTGGAGCAGATCGCCCGGCTCTACGTGACGCACCCCGGCGTGGACGCCGACGGGATCATGGCCAAGATGGGTCTGTGACCCTATATTATTATCATAAAGGGGATGCGGACGGATGTCCGGTTATTTTATCTACTATACGGAAGCCAACCTGGTGTGCGTGGTCATATTCGGCATACTGCTGCTGCGGGACCTGTTCAGCGTGGACCGGCAGGAAAAGCAGATCAAATTTGACCGCGCGCTGATCGCGTTCATGCTCTATTTCATCTCCGACGCGCTGTGGGCGGCCATCATCGCCGGGATCATACCCCGGAACCGCTTCACCGTGGTGGCGACCAACTTTTCAAACTACGTCATCATGGCCGCCATCACCTACCTGTGGCTTCAGTACGTCATGGTGGTGGAGCAGGTCCCCCACAAGGAGAAGGGGATCAGCAAATTCTCGGTGGCCTTCCCCTTCATCGTCTCCACGATGGTTCTGGTCGCCCTCTATCTGATCAAACCGCGCCTGCTGCTGAGCGACACCCTCGAGCTCCAGCCCGCCTACAACGTGTTTTTGGTGATCGTGCCATCCATATACATCGCGGCGGTCATCGTCTACACCTCGCGCCGGGCGTTCGCGGAGAAGAATCGGCTCGAAAGGAAAAAGCACCTGTTCGTGGGGCTCTTCCCGCTGCTGGTGATCATGGGCGGCGTGTTCCAGCTGCTCGCGCTGCCCGAGACGCCCATATTCTGCTTCTGCTGCACGATACTGATGCTGATATTCTACATCCAGTCGATGGAGGGGCAGATTTCGATCGACCCCCTGACGCGGCTCAACAACCGCGGGCAGCTGCTGCACTACCTCACCCAGGAGAGCGGCGGCCACCGGGACGGCCGGCTGACCTACGTGATCATGCTGGACATCAACGACTTCAAGAAGATCAACGACACCTACGGCCACGCCGAGGGCGACCGGGCGCTGGTGCTGGTGGCCGACGCGCTGCGCAGGACGGTCAACGGCCAGAGCGCCCCCGCGTTCCTCGGGCGGTACGGCGGCGACGAGTTCATCATCATACTCCATCCCGAAAAAGCGGACCTCATCGAACCGCTGGTCGATGAGATCCGCGCACAGATCGAGCGCGCTTGCCGGGCGGAGGGCACGCCCTACACCGTGTCCGTCGGCATCGGCTGGGACGCGCTCAGGGACGGGGAGGACACCCTGCAGATGTGCATGCAGCGCGCCGACGAAAAGCTGTACCTCGATAAGGCCCGCGGCAAGCGGCAGGGGTATGCCGCCCGGGCGGCGTACTGACATGATCGACGCAAAACCACCGTCACGTGCGGACGGTGGTTTTGCGTTGGGCTAAAATACCGGGATCACCCCTCCTGCTTCTCGAAAAAGCTGGCGTCCACGCCGCAGACGGGGCACTTGAAGTCCTCGGGCAGCTCGTCGCCCTCGTAGACGTAGCCGCAGACCTTGCACACCCAGCGGGCGGCGGGGGCGGCGGCTTCCTCGGGGGCTTCCGCCTCATCGGCGTTCAGCGCCGACTGCGCCACGGCCTCCGCCAGGGCGGTCAGGGCCTGGGCGTCGCCGTCGTCGGGGGAGGACAGTATCGTGACCTTCTCGCCCACGCAGGCACAGCCCGCCAGACGCTCTATGATCTCCGCCATCAGGCCGCCCGCGACGGGGGACCAGCTGCCGTTTTCGAGGATGGCGAACTTGCGGTTTTGCAGGTTGTGCGCCTCCAGGTCCAGCAGGAAGTTCTTCATCGGCGTGAATATGCCCATGTTGTAGGTAATGGAAGCCAGCACGATGTGGCTGACGCGGAAGGCCTCGGCGATCAGCTCGCTGACGTGGGTCTTGGACACATCGTAGACCGCCACGTTCTGCACCCCGGCGCGGGAGATCAGCCCGGCCACGGCGTTGGCGGCGCTCTCCGTGCCGCCGTAGATGGAGCCGTAGACCACCATCACGGCGTCGTCCTCGGGGGTGTAGCTGCTCCAGTGGACGTACTTGTCGATGATCCAGCCCAGGTTGTCGCGCCAGACCGGGCCGTGGGTGGGACAGAGCATGCGGATGTCCACCGTGCCCGCCTTGGCAAGCACGTCCTGTACCTGGCTGCCGTACTTGCCCACGATATTGCAGTAGTAGCGCCGGGCGTCGGGCAGCCATTCGTTTTCAAAGTCCACCTCGTCCGCGAACAGGTTGCCGTTCAGCGCGCCGAAGCTGCCGAAGGCGTCGGCGGAGAACAGCGCGCCGGATACGTCGTCGTAGGTCATCATGACCTCCGGCCAGTGGACCATCGGGGCCAGCACGAAGGTCAGCGTGTGCTTGCCGGTGTTGAGGGTGTCGCCCTCGCCCACCAGTATGGACCGGTCGGCGATGTCGCAGGCGAAGAACTGGTTCAGTATGACCGCGGCGGCGGCGGTGCACACCACCTTCGCCTCCGGCCAGCGCACCAGCACCTCGGAGATGGCGGAGCTGTGGTCCGGCTCCATGTGGTTGACGATCAGGTAGTCCAGCGTGCGCCCGTCCAGCGCGGCGACGAGGTTCTCGAAGAACTGGCCGGTGACGGAGCGGTCCACGGTGTCGATCAGCGCGGTCTTGTCGTCCAGCAGCAGGTAGGAGTTGTAGGCGACGCCCCGGGGGATCGGATACACGTTCTCGAACAGCTGTATCCGGCGGTCGCTGACGCCGAGATAGGCGATGTCGTCGGTCACCATGCGCGGGCTGCCGATTCCGGCAAACTTCTTCTTGCCCTCAAAGGCAGGCGCGGCGCTCTCCTCCGCGCGCGCGGAAAACATGCCGTTGCCCAGCAGGCCCGCCGCCGCGACGCCCGCCGTGCTCACCGCCGCCGCCTTCAGAAAATTGCGCCTCGTCAGTTCATTGTTCACGAATATACCTCCTCGTCATGGGTCGGTCATTGCTCGGTCATGCGGGCGATGGGGGCATCGCCCCTACGGGTATCTATATCTCCACTCTCCACTTTCCACTCTCACACCAGCTTCACCGTCGAGCCGTCGGGGGCGGAGCGCATGGCCTCGTTCTCGAAAGCGTCCTTGGCCTCGTCCAGCAGCGCGCGGACGTCGGCGAGCATCGCCTGGGCCTTATGGAGCTTTTGGGAGGTCTCCTCATACCCGGCGTCCTCCGCGATGTGGGCCAGCCGGTGGGTCCAGCGGTATTCCAGGGCCACGTGATCGTCCACCATGTCCAGCATCTGGGTGTACTGCTGGGTATTCACGCCGTTTGTGCACATAATCAATTCTCCCTTCCTGTCTGCGACAGCATTTGTTTCCTGCATTCGATCAGCCATTCGGCCACCGCGTCCATGCCCTCGCCCGTCCGGGCGGAGGTGACGAATATATCCAGCTTCGGGTTCAGTATGCGCGCGTGTTCCTTGAGCGCGTCCATATCGAAATCCTCATTGAGAGGAAGATAATCGCACTTTGTCACGATCAGGGCGTCCACCACGGCGAACATCGGCGGGTACTTGCACACCTTGTCCCAGCCCTCCGGCACGGACAGCAGCATGATGCGCCTGTGGCAGCCGGTGTCGAAGTCCGCGGGGCACACGAGGTTGCCGATGTTCTCCAAAAACAGGTAGTCAAATTTGCGGCCCCCGAAGGCGGCGAATGCCTTTTTCACCATGCCCATTTCGACGTGGCAGACGCCCTTGGTGTTCAACTCGACGGAGGGTATGCCCGCCGCCTTGATCTTCAAAGCGTCCACGTCGGACTCCAGGTCCGCCTCGATGACCCCCATCGGGCCGTCGGCGCGCTTCTTGAGCGCCGCCATCAGCGCCAGCAGGAACGTGGTCTTCCCCGCGCCCGGGGAGCCCATGATGTCCAGCAGGAACGTGCCCTCCTCCCGGCGCTCGCGGCGGAAGCGGTCCGCCGTGCGGTCGTTGCGGTCAAAGATATCCCGCTTTACTTCAATAATGCGCGAATCGTCCATCGGCTCATCTCTACCTTCCCGTCATGTTTCCGTAAACCGGCAAAGGGACCGGATAATTCCATTATACTGAAATCACCCGATCCCCGCAAGTCAAATGTCCAAAATAGTCATGCGTTATGGGCCGCCTCGATCTTGCTGATGTAGAATTCCATGCCGCTGACCAGCTTATAATCCTTGTACGCGCCGCAGCCCGGGCAGGTCCAGGTGCGCTTGTCGATGGGAATCAGATGAAATTCGCCACCGCAGGCGTTGCACCGCGCCACGTAGGGCGTCGGATGCAGCACCACCTCGGCGCCCTCGGCCACCGTGCCCCGGGCGAGGAAGCGGAACAGGCTCTCGAAGTAGTCCACCACGATGTCCCGCCCCTCGCCCAGCACGATGTGCACCTTCGTCACCTTCGCGGCGCCCGCAGCCTCGGCTTCCTCGGTCACGATCTTCACCACGCTGCGGACCAACGACATTTCGTGCATGCGCCGTTACGCCTCGAGGGTGGAATCGGTGAAGTCCACGATCTGGCCGCGGCGCAGGCGGTCCTTGGCGAAGTAAATGTTGCAGTCGAGGTAGTCCTCGGGCAGCTCGGGGTAGTCCGGGGTGGGCGTCAGGATGCGCGCCCCCACGGGACAGACCTTCACGCACTGGCCGCAGCGCACGCAGGCCTTGTCCATGACGCAGGTGCCGCCCTCGCCGTCCATGGTGATGGAGTGCATCGGACAGATGTTGGCGCACAGGCCGCACTTGACGCACTTGTCCTTGTCGTACTTTAGGGTGTAGGCGCTGAAGAACTGCGCCGCCGCGCCCTCGCCGTTGCAGCCGCGCCAGCCCATGAGGTTGCCGCAGCTCTCGCAGTGGCAGCAGCAGATGATGTCCGCGTTCTTGGCGCAGATGGACTCCACGACCATGCCCTTGCTGATGATGTCCTCGACGATCTCGATGGCCTCGTCCGGGGTGATCTGATCGCCGATGCCGTTCTCGATGAAGTACTCGGCCATCTCACCCAGGGACAGGCAGGTGCGCATGGGCTGTCCCTCCGGATAGGGCACGCCCAGGGCCTCCCACATGGTGCGGCACTGGCACGGGGAGACGGTGATGGTCTTGTTGCGCTTGATCAGCGCGCGCCAGTCCTGCCAGGGCAGCAGCTTGCCGTCCTCGCAGACGTCGGCGCTGATGGGATAGGTGCGGAACAGCGGGAAGGTGGTGTCGAAGCCGGTCTCTCCGCCCGGATCGACGCCGGAGATGCCCTGGCTGTCGAACTCGGCCACCGCGGCCATGTCGCCGGCGTAGGCCCTCTGCAGCTCGCCGAACTCCCAGAAGCCGTTGATGTAGGGCATCACGGAGAAGAAGGTCAGCCCGCCGCGGCGCACGCGCCAGATCAGGTTGCGATGGGCCTGGTCCTCCAGGATCTCGGAGCACTTCTCCTCGTCGTAGCCGGTCGCCTCGGCGTAGTTGGCCACGGTGAACAGCTTGTGCAGCGGCATCTTCATGTAGTTCTCGGCGTCCTCTTCGCTCCACAGGTACATGATCATCTGCCAGCTGTTGGCGTTCGGTATGGAGCCGATGCCCTTGCCCAGGCGGTTGATGCGGTTGCGCATGCGCACGTAGATCGCCGGGATCACGGTGCCGTCGGGCAGGGTGACGTCGCTGGTGACCTCGGACTCGTTCAAGAGCTCCGCCATCAGCTTGTCGCTGTTCTTGACCTCTTCGTTGGCCGTCATGTTCAGGTCAAACTTGGATTGGATCACCGCATCGGCGGCCTTCTCCGCCTCCTGCTGGGCCTCCTCCGCCCTGCCCTCAAGCCCGAACAGGCTCAAAACCGGCATCATGCCCATGCCGATGCCCAGGGCGCCGACGCCCTTCAGGAAGTCTCTTCTGCCAAGCGTCCACTTTTTCTCATTGTTCTCACTCATACGCTTCCAGCTCCTTTCATAAATGTGGGGTTTGCCTGCCATTCACGCACGGCGTCGCGTGCGGGATAATCTTTAAAACTCAACTATATAATAACATAAAATTATCAATCAGACAATACCATCAGCCGGGCAGACGTGCTAAATCTGTGTTAACCCCCCGGGGGGGATAGGGGGTTAGGGATTAGGGATTAGGCAATAGGGAATAGGGAATAGGCAATAGGGAATAGGAATGGCGAGGAGGGAAAAGGGAACAGGGAACAGGGAACAGGAATGGTTGCTGCCGCGTTTTGATTGCAACCTCGCCGTAGGAACGCCATTCATGGCGTCCGCGAATACCGACACCCTCCGTAGGAGCGATGCCCTCATCGCCCGAGGCCCGTCCCCGTCGTAGGGGCGATGCCCTCATCGCCCGAGGCCCGTCCCCGTCGTAGGGGCGATGCCCTCATCGCCCGAGGCCCGTCCCCGTCGTAGGGGCGATGCCCTCATCGCCCGAGGCCCG
>JAFRFY010000102.1 GCA_017434085.1 Clostridia bacterium | reverse complement strand
GCCCTCAGGATGGCCTCCAGCGGCGCGTCCGCCGGCTCCGCGTCCTCATAGCTGTGCAGGCCCAGCGCGTCGATCAGCTGGTTGATGGCCCAGGTCCTATCGCACTCCTCGATCAGGCCCCTGTCGACGCCGTACTTCGCCAGCGCAGAGATGTATTGATTCACGTTCATTTTCAAATCTCCTCTTCGCGCTCCAGCATGCCGCCGTTAGGCGTGATGTTCAGCACGTGGCACATGCCCTCGCCCAGCACGGCCTCGACGCCCGCCTTGAACGAATCCAGCATGTCCACCGGCACGAAGGCCTGGATCGTCCCGGCGAAGCCGCCGCCGTGGATGCGGCATGCCCCGCGACCCGCCAGCAGCCTCTCCGCCAGCGCCAGCGCGAAGGCCACCTCCTGGTGGGCCTTGTACCCGGCGGGGATCACGTTCTGCAAAAAGCGCCAGCTGGAGATGCCCGATGCCTTCACGCCCTCGAGGAACGCCTCGAAGTCGCCCCTTTGCAGCGCCTCCCGCTGGGCGAGCACCCGGCGGTTCTCGTCGTACACGTGGATCGCCCGCAGCACGGCCCGGTCCCCCGTCGCCCTGCGCAGCTCCGGCAGGCGGGCGTAGAACGCGCCCTCGTCGATGTCCCGCAGCACGTCCTTTCCGAAACAGGCGTTGATCTGCTTCAATTCGCCCGGGATCGCGGCGTATTCGTCGGTCAGGTCGGCGTGGTCCGCGCCGGTGTCGATGATGCACAGCGCGTGGCCCGTGGCGGCGAAGTCGAAGTCCACTCGCTCCACCAGGGGGTTCTGCGGGTCCGCAAAGTCGATGAACACCATGCCGCCCACGCTGGAGGCCATCTGGTCCATCAGGCCGCAGGGCTTGCCGAAGTATACGTTCTCGGCGTACTGGCCGATCTTCGCGATCTCCACCGCGTCCAATTTTCCCCCTAAGAACAGCGTGTTGGTGATGTTCCCGATCAGCACCTCAAATGCCGCGGAGGAGCTCAGGCCGCTGCCGGGCAGCACCGTGGAGGACACCTGCGCGTCAAAGCCCTTAAACTGCGCGCCCCGCTGGGCGAAGGCCGCCGCCACGCCGCGCACCAGCGCCGCCGTGGTATTCGCTTCCTCTGGACGAATGTCCAATTGACGGACATCCACCTCCACCGGCGCATAGCCCTCAGACTGAATGCGGATGACTCCGTCGTCGTTCAGCGTGACGCGGGCCGTGGTCTTCAGGTTGACGGACGCCGCCAGCACGCAGCCGTGCTGGTGGTCGGTGTGGTTGCCGCTGATCTCCGTGCGGCCCGGTGCTGAAAAGATATACTCGCGCATTGTGTTCATCTCTCCTCTTTGTCAGGATAACGGATATCTACGACCAGTCCCCGTATCGAGACATAGCAAGAGCTGAAAGGGTGGAGCTTATCCGCCCTTTCAGCCCGCAAAAGAATCAGAAGTTGTATTCCTTGCAGACCGGCGCGTCCGCCTTGGCGGAGGCCTCGTCGTACCAGATCAGGTTGTTCTGGGTCTGCTTGTCGAACAGCTGAATGAGCCTCGGCTGGGTGGAGAAGCGGATGGTCTTGCCCATGCTGACGTCGGTCTCCAGGTTCATGGTGGGGATGACCATGACCACATGGTCGCCCTCGCAATCGGTGTGCAGGTTGACCTCGTTGCCCAGCATTTCGGAGACCTCCACCTTCGCGGTCAGCTCGCCCTCGTCCAGCAGGATGTGGCAGGGACGAATGCCGGCGATGATGTCGCAGGGCTTCTGGCCGTTCTGCTTCAACGCCTTCTGCTGGAACTCGGAAAGCTCAAACTTCGCGTTGTGGATCTGCGCGTAGTACTTGCCGTTCTCCAGCAGCAGCTTGGAGCCGTCGAAGAAGTTCATCACCGGCATGCCGATGAAGCCGGCCACGAACAGGTTCACGGGCTTGTTGTAGAGATCCTGGG
>JAFRFY010000101.1 GCA_017434085.1 Clostridia bacterium | reverse complement strand
TCGGCCAGGATCTTCTCGAAGTCGCCGTTGGCGTCGGTCAGGTCGATGCCCAGAGCGCCCGGATAGCCCATCAGCGGGGAGGGCAGGTCGGCCTCGATGAAGTAGCCGCCGTAGGCCAGCAGCTGCTTGAGCAGGGGCTCGGTGTGGGCGTCGTTGGTGCAGAAGTAGGCGGAATTCTGGCCGTACTTCTCGATCCATTCCGGAGCATGCTCCAGGATGTACTGCTGGGCGCCGGAGACGCCGACGTCGCTGGTCGGGTCGGGAGCGGTCTCAAGCACGAACTCCATGCCCAGGTCCTTGCAGGTCTCCTTCATGACGGCCACGCGGCGGGACATGGTCTCGTAGCTCATGTGGCGGGGGAAGGAGATGTGCACGAAGGTATCGCAGCCCAGCTCATGGGCGGTGTGGATCATCAGGTAGCCGCGGGCGACGAAGTCGTTGTTGCAGACCAGGTCGGCAGCCTCGCCGATCACGGGCAGGTCCTCGTGGGACTCGCCGGCGATGCACAGGATGTCGGGGCGGCGCTCCTTGACCTGGCGGAAGGCCTCGGCGGTGCCCGGGATGGCCTGGTTGACGATGATGGCCTTCATCAGCGGATCATCGGTGAAGTTCACGATGGTCTGGATGGTGGTCTCGGTCTCGTCCATGAAGTTGTCCGGATAGATGGCCAGCTGGACCATATCCTCGCCGTACATGGCCTGGAAGGCCTCGGCGCCGCGGCGGTCGTCCTCAGACTGGGAGACGGAGCCGGTGACGATGGCGATGTGGAACTCCTCGGGGGCGGATTCGGCGGACGCAACGACGGCCATGGACATGACCATCAGAGCAGCCAGCAGAACGCAAAGCAGCTTCTTCATGTGTGTTCCTCCTTATTCTTACCGCATGGCACCCTTTTGCCACACAGATTTAGTATTTATTATAACTGTATTATCGAACATTGTCAAGGAAGATTGGATAATAATTCGGATACCTTTTTATTCCCTGATCAGGTTTTCGGCGATCACGCGGTCCAGCATGGCCTTTTGCGCGTCGTCGGGCATGCGAAACGGCCGCCGCGCCACGCCCGCGTCGATGCCCATGGTGCTCAGCACGTACTTGATGGCGGGGATGAGCCCCACCGCACACAGCGCCGCCATGATGTCGTTGGCCCTGACCTGCGCCGCCAGCGCATCCTCGAAGCGGTGGTCGAGGAACAGGTCGCAGATCTTTTTATAGTGGGGATACATGAAGTTGAAGGTGGAGCCTATGGCGCCGTCCGCGCCCAGCGCCAGCGCCGCCACCATGGTCTCGTCGAAGCCGTTCATCATCTTTAGCCGGGGGTTTAACCGCTTGATGCGCTCCAGCTGGTAGACCACCTGGTTGGTGTGCTTGACGCCCAGTATGAAGTCGCTTTGAAACAGCTTTTGCGTCACGGGATCGTCCAGGTCGAAGGGCCTGTTGGTGTTGCCCGGGAAGTTGTAGATCAGAACCGGCATGCCCGCCGCCTGCGCGATCGCCTCGTAATAGGCGTAGATGTCCGCGCTTTTGAAGCCGTAGTAGAACGGCGGCGTGGCGGCCACGGCGTCGAAGCCCAGGTGCGCGGCGCAGCGGGCGTAGTCCTCCGCCTGGCGGGTCGATATCGCGCCCACGTGGGCCGCCAGGAAGGCGCGGTCCTTCATCTCCGCGGCTATTTCAAAGGTCTGCTTGCGCTCCTCCGGGGTCAAAAGAAAGCACTCCGCGGAGCTGCCGCCGATGAAAAAGCCCTCCACGCCCTGGGCCATGTTCCAGTCCATCAGCTTTTGCATCGCGCCCGCATTGATGCGCTCGTCCGCCGTAAACGGCGTGATCGTTGCGGGGATCACCCCGCCGAAGGTCGTCCGCCTGGCCATATGCCGATCCTCCTCACATTAAAAACATCATATTGAGACTACCATAATATCGGCGCAAAAGCAAGCGTCCGGACAAAAACTGTTAAAATTGTCCATATTCGTACAATGATATATTATTGACAAAACATTTCGATTGTGCAATACTATGTCTGAAGGCTGTTCAATCAGCCAATACGAGGAGGAGGAAACCCATCATGAAGAAGATCTTTGCTCTCGTCGTTGCGATCGTCATGGTCTGCGGCATGACCGCGGCCTTTGCCGAGGACTTCCCCACCAAGGGCCTGACCGCCATCAACCCCTGGTCCGCGGGCGGCGGCACCGACAGCTGCCTGCGCGCGTTCACCGCCGCGCTGGAGAAGCAGCTTGGCCAGACCATCACCGTTGACAACCGCACCGGCGCCTCCGGCGTCACCGGCCACGAGGCCATCGCGGACGCCGACCCCGACGGCTACACCTTCGGCATGATCACCTTCGAGCTGGCCACCTACAAGCCGCTGGACATGTCCGATTACACCTATGAGAACTACGATCCGCTGTGCCGCGTGAACACCGACGCCGCCGGCGTCACCGTGAACGCCAAGTGGGCCGCCGACAACGGCATCGAGGATCTGGCCGGCTTCGTGGCCTACTGCACCGACCATCCCGGCGAGGTCCGCATGGGCGGCTCCTCCTCCGGCTCCGTGTGGCACATCGCGGGCGGCTACCTGATGAACGCCACCGGCATTGAGATCCGCATGATCACCTACGCCGACGGCGCCGCCGACGCCGTGAAGGCCGCCGCCCAGGGCGAGATCGAGGGCGTGACCGTGTCCCTGGCCGAGGCCCGCAGCTTCATCGAGTCCGGCGACCTCAAGTGCCTGGGCGTCATGGACACCGAGCGCAACCCCGCCGAGTCCTTCAAGGATATCCCCACCTGCCAGGAGCAGGGCGTGGACGCCGTGTACGTGACCCAGCGCGGCCTGGCGCTGCCCCTGGGCGTGGACGACGCCATCCGCACCAAGATGCAGGAGGCCTGCGCGGCCGCCATCGAGGACCCCGACTTCGTCGAGGCCATGGCGAACCTGGGCCAGGCCATCTCCTACATGACCGCCGACGAGTACGCCGCGTACCTGGCGCAGGCCGCCGTGGACGTGCCCGCCGCCATGGAGGTCGTGGGCCTGCTGTAATCCCCCACTTAAACACCGTCAGGGGCGGGCGTCTGCCCGCCCCTTTGTCGATCGTTATGCGCATACCGCCGACATAACCCCTACTCCCTACTCCCTACTCCCTACTCCCTAATCCCTAATCCCTACTCCCTGAAAAGGACGTGATTCCATGCAAAAGACAAAGACGAAAGCCTTTGCCAACCTGGTCATCTCCGTCCTGCTTCTGGCCTTTGAAATCTGGGCGTACTTCCAGGCCGCCGGCTTCCGGCAGGTCAAGGGCGCATACGTCCAGGCCTCCACCTTCCCGCAGATCATGGACATCGGCATGATGATCTTTACCATCGTGCTGCTGGTCCAGTCGCTCATCAAGGTGTTCGGCCATATGAAGCCGACGGACCCCGACGCGGAAGCCGCGCCGTCGATGAATCCGATTAAGAACAAGGGCGTCGCGGCGGCGCTGTTCGTGATACTGCTGTGCGTATTGTACACCCTGCTGTTCGACAAGCTGGGCTACGTGCTGGTCTCCGCCATCGTCTCCATCGTGATCATGTGGCTCATCGGCAAGCGCAAGCCGGTCACCGTGATACTGGTGTCCGTGCTGGTGCCGCTGGTGATGTGGATCGTGTTCTACAAGCTGCTGACGGTGAACATCCCCATGGGCGTGCTGCAGCCGCTGCGCGACCTGATCGACAGGATTTAAGGAGGCGGGCATATGGATTGGAGTTTACTGTTTCAAAGCTACGGCGCCGTCTTCACGAACCTCCAGGTCATCATCATGACCTTCATCGGCGCGCTTGGCGGCGTGCTGCTGGGCGCGATCCCCGGCATGACCGCCACCATGGGCGTGGCGCTGCTGATCCCCTTCTCCTACGGCATGGACCTGATCCCCTCCATAGGGCTTCTGCTGGGCATCTACTGCGGCGGCATGTACGGCGGCTCAATATCGGCCATACTGATCCACGCGCCGGGCACGCCCTCCGCGGCGGCGACGCTGATCGACGGCTACCCCATGACCCAGAAGGGCCAGGCGGGCAAGGCGCTTTCGGTGGCGATGTTCGCCTCCTTCTGCGGCGGCATCATCGGCGCGCTGATCATGACCTTCCTCTCCCCGCTGGTGGCGAAGGTCGCCATGAAGTTCACCTCGGCGGAGATGCTGATGCTGGCGTTCTTCGGCCTGTCGGTGATCGTGGCCATATCGGGCAAGTCCATCGCCAAGGGCCTGATCTCGGCCTTCTTCGGGCTTTTGCTGTGCACCGTGGGCCTCGACCCCACCTATTCGGTCAAGCGCTACATCTTCGGCATGAAGCCCCTGCTGTCGGGGTTCAGCTTCATACCGACGCTGATCGGCCTGTTCGCCATCTCGGAGGTCATCGCCGGCGTGGAGCGCATCATCACCGGCGAGGAGACGCAGATGACCAGCCACGAGAAGATCACCAACGTGCTGCCCGACCGCCACACCATCCGGCAGATCTGGCCGAACATACTCTCCGGAGGCATCATCGGCACCTTCATCGGAGCCATCCCCGGCGCGGGCGGCGACATCGCGGTGTTCGTGTCCTACGGCTTCAACAAGTCCTTCTCCAAGCACCCCGAGAAGTGGGGCACCGGAATCCCCAACGGCGTGGCCGCCACGGAATCCGCCAACAACGGCTGCTCCGGCGGCGCGATGATACCGCTTCTGTCACTGGGCGTGCCCGGCGACGCGGTCACGGCGGTGCTGCTGGGCGCGTTCATCATGAAGGGCATACAGCCCGGCCCCATGATGTACGTGGACGAGCTGCCCACGGTGTACCGCGTGTTCGCGGCGCTGATGCTGGCCAACCTGGCCATGCTGGTGGTGGGCTGCCTGGGCGTGCGGGGCTTCGCCAAGATCGTGTCCGTCGAAAAGAAGATGCTCTACCCCATCATACTGGTGGTGTCCCTGCTGGGCGCGTTCTCCATCAACAAGAGCGTGTTCGACGTGGGCGTGTGCGTGCTGTTCGGCGTGATCGGCTGGCTGATGAACAAGTACGAGTTCCCCCTCTCCCCCATACTGCTGGCGCTGATACTGGGCCCGATGTGCGAGCAGAACTTCGTCCGCTTCGTCGATCTGAACAGCGGCAACTTCTGGGCCATACTGAGCCACCCCATCGCCGTGGGCTTCTTCGCGGTGTCCGTGGGCACGATCATATTCTCCATATTCAACCAAAAGAAGATCAACCGCATCGAGGCCGCCAACAGGGCGCGGGAGAACGGTTGACGAGACGATATTTCAGCCATATTTCAGCCTCCCGGCTTCATTGGCCGGGAGGCTGTATTCTGGACCCTAAGCCAAGGGACTTCAACGCAGGCATGGCGGAAAAGACGCCGTGAAAATGTTGAAATTTAGGTTGAGATTAGTATAACATCATGGCTTCGCGGTACACGTCCTCGATCAGCGCCAGGCTGTCGTCGGCGAAGGCGCGCACGTACTGCCCGGTGATGAACCGCACCGGGTCATGCCGGGGGCACTCGCCCCGGTAGCCGTCCAGTATCACCTGCCGCCAGCCGTCGAACTCCTCCCGGGTCAGAAGCGGGTGGTCCTCCGGGGCGCGGGCGGCCTCCAGCATGTCCACGATCCTCTGTAGCCGGGGGCTCGCGCGCAGCAGGGCGAAATCGGTGACGAAGGTGTCGTTGTAGTAGGTCTCGATGTCCAGCTTGCCGTCGGGCAGGAACAGCCCGGGGAAGGTGCGGGTATAGCGCGGCACCCACTGGCAGTCGGTCAGCACGTGCACGCCGTAGCCGATGTCGAAGGGCGCACGGTGCGCCCGCCAGTAGGCCACCACCGGTTCCCGGTGCAGCGCGCGCCAGTTGTACAGGTGGAACTCGTCCTTGCGGGACTTGTCGCCCTTAAAGCGTATGTGCATGGCGTCCGGCGACACCGCGCCATAGTAGTATTCCGGATTCTCCGCATACTCCGGGTGGCTTCGCGCCCAGAGGTCGGCGACCAGCAGGTGAACCATCGTCAGCGCCATCGGCTTGCCCTCGCACTCTTTTTTATATCATTATACCATCCCTGTCAATCGAAACATAATCCGCAGAGCGTTGACAATTAATATAAAAATGCTATAATAGACTTGCAATAAAGGATTGCCTTATCCAGAGCGGCAGAGGGACAGGCCCGATGAAGCCCGGCAACCGGTCGGCGTCACGCCGGCAAGGTGCCAATTCCTGCGGCGCATGCGGCCCCGGGGCCGCCGCCGAAAGATGAGGCGGGATTGATACGGATCGTACAAGCTCGCCGTCTGGCGAGCTTTTATTGTGAATACGACCACGGAGGATATAGACCATGAGGCACTTTTTCACATCCGAATCCGTCACCGAGGGACATCCCGACAAGATCTGCGACCAGATCTCCGACGCGGTGCTGGACGCCATACTGGCCCAGGACCCCGAGGCCCACGTGGCCTGCGAATGCTGCGCCACCACCGGCATGGTGCTGGTGATGGGCGAGATCACCACCACCGCCTACGTGCCCATCGAGCAGATCGTGCGCAAGAAGGTGGTGGAGATCGGCTACGACCGCGCCAAGTACGGCTTCGACGGCTACTCCTGCGCGGTGCTGACCTCGCTGGACGAGCAGTCCCCCGACATCGCCCAGGGCGTGGTGCGGCAGGACGCCGACCAGGGCGCGGGCGACCAGGGCATGATGTTCGGCTACGCCTGCGACGAGACCCCCGAGTACATGCCGCTGGCCATCTCCCTGGCCCACAAGCTGACCCGGCGGCTTTCCCAGGTGCGCAAGGACGGCAACTTGCCCTACCTGCGGCCCGACGGCAAGGGCCAGGTGACCATCGAGTACGACGACGACAGGGCCGTGCGCATCGACGCGGTGGTGCTGTCCACCCAGCACGCCCCCGACGTGGACCAGCAGACCATCTACGACGACATGATGACCCACGTGGTGAAGCCGGTGCTGCCCGCGGCGCTGCTGGATGAAAACACCTGGTATTACGTCAACCCCACCGGGCGCTTCGTGATCGGCGGGCCCCAGGGCGATTCCGGGCTCACGGGCCGCAAGATCATCGTGGACACCTACGGCGGCTACGCCCACCACGGCGGCGGCGCGTTCTCCGGCAAGGATCCCAGCAAGGTGGACCGCTCCGCGGCCTACGCCATGCGCCACGTGGCCAAGAACCTGGTGGCCGCCGGGCTGGCGAAGAAGTGCGAGGTGGGCGTGGCCTACGCCATCGGCGTGGCGAAGCCCGTGTCCGTATTCGTGGATAGCTACGGCACCGGCGCGCTGCCGGACGACCGGCTCTCGGAGATCGTCGGCGAGTGCTTCGACCTGCGCCCCGCCGCCATCATACGCGACCTCGACCGCTAGCGCCCCATCTACGCCCAGACCGCCGCCTACGGCCACTTCGGCCGGGACGACCTCGACCTGCCCTGGGAGAAGCTGGACAAGGTGGAAGCGCTCAGGAAGTACCTGTAAGCTCCATATGAAACGGGAACCGTCTCACGCGAGGCGGTTCCCGTTTCTCTGTCTGACCCTCCGCCACAGCAGGATCACCCCGATCCCCACGAGCGCGCCGGTCAGCGCACCGGCGCTGTCGATGGCCACGTCCCGTATGGCGGGGCCCCGGCCGCCGACGAACATCTGGTGCAGCTCGTCGGTGCCGGCGTACAGCGTGGCGACGGCCCAGGCGGTCGGCGCGATCCTCCGGAAATTCGCCATGATGTAGTGCAGGTGCACGGACAGCGCCGCCGCCAGCAGCGCGAACTCCGTAAAGTGGGCGAGCTTGCGCACCACAAGGCCCGCGCGCTCCAGGTACGCCAGCTTCTGCGCGACGGTGAAATCCGCGTACCCGGGCACCAGCAGGCGCAGCACCCACTCCGTCACGCCCTGGCTGAGCATGGCGGAGTCCTCCCCCTCCTGGGCGGAGAACAGGAAGATCATCACCGCCACCGCGATGACCGCCATGAGCGAGATCCATCGCCCGGCGCGATTGTCCGGCGTTTTCAAGCGTTTACACTCTCCTTGAACGCCCTGAGCGTATCCTCAAACACCCGCAGCGCGTCGCGTATGGCGTCGGGCTTCGTCAGGTCCACACCGGCCAGCTTCAATTCCTCGATGGGGTAGTCGCTGCCCCCGGTGCTCAGGAATCTGAGGTAATCCGAGGCGTCGCCGGTCTTGAGGATGCGGTCCGCGATGGCCACGGCGCTGGAGAAGCCCGTGGCGTACTGGAACACGTAGAAGGCCGAATAGAAGTGCGGTATGCGCGCCCACTCCACGTCGCAGAGGTCGTTGATCACACAGCCGTCGTAGTACAGCGCGTTCAGGTCGTGGTAGAGGCCGTTGAGCGCCTCGGCGGTCAGCGGCGTGCCCTGCCGGTACAGGGCGTGGGCCCTGCGCTCGAACTCCGCGAACAGCGTCTGCCGGAAGATGGTGGTGCGGAAGCCCTCCAGGAAGTGGTTGAGCAGCATGGCGCGGCGGGCCCTGTCCGTCTCCACCGACAGCAGGTAGCGGGTCAGCAACACCTCGTTGACCGTGGAAGCCACCTCCGCCACGAATATCGAATAGTCGTGGTTGGCGTAGTCCTGCGCCCGGTCGGAGAAGTAGCTGTGCATGGCGTGGCCCAGCTCGTGGGCCAGCGTGAAGGCGTCGTCCAGCTTGCCCGCGTAGTTCAGAAGCACGTAGGGGTGCGCGCCGTAGACGCCCATCGAATACGCCCCGGTGTGCTTGCCCTGATTTTCATACACGTCGATCCACTTTTCATTGAAGGCCCTCTCCAGCAGCGCCTGGTACTCAGCGCCCAGCGGTGAAAGCGCGGCCTTCACGATATCTCGGGCCTCCGCGTAGGGCACGTCGATCGCCACGTCCTCCACGATGGGGGCGTAGAGGTCGTACAGGTTGAGCTGATCGAGCCCCAGGCGCTCCCGGCGCAGCTCGATGTATTCGCGCATGGCCCCCAGCGCGCCGTGCACCGCCGACACCAGGTTGTCGTACAGCGCCACCGGCACGTTGTTGCCGAACAGCGCGGCGGCGCAGGCGTCCTCATAGCCCCGCACGTCGGCGTTGAAGCAGCCCAGCTTCACGTTGCCCGCGTAGGTGGCCGCCAGGGTGTTGACGTACCTCCGGTACTCCCCGAAATAGCTTTCAAAGGCCTCCCGGCGCACCGCCTGGCTGCGGCTTACGCGGTAGACGCCGAAGCTTGCGTGGGTCAGCGGCACCTCCGCGCCGGACTCGTCGTGCACAGGCGCGAAGCGCATGTCCACCTCGGTGAGCATCTCAAAGGCGTTTTCGGGGGTCTGGGCCGCGTCGCCCAGCATGGCCAGTATGCGCTCGCCGCCCTGATCCAGCGTGTGCGCGCGGCCGCGGGCGATGTCCGCGACCATGTGGCGGTAGGTCCTGAGCCCCTCGTCCCGCATGAAGGCGTCCAGCTTTTCCCCCGGTATGGCGAGTATCTCCGGACTCATAAACGCCGTGGCGGTCTGCAGCGCCACCAGCATGGACAGCGCCCGGGCCTCCATCTCCTGACCGGCGGGGTCGCCGCCGTCCTCGGACTTCCTGAGCATCGCGTAGGCGTACACCCGCTCGGCGACCTCCGACGCCGCGCAGATGCGGTCGAGACCGTTTTTCAGCGCCGCGGCGGAGGTCCCCAGCGTGCCGGGGATGTCGTGAAGCGCCGTCACCGACGCCTCCGCCGCCTTCAGCGCCGCGCGCCAGGCGTCGTCGCTTGCGAAGATGGGCGTAAGGTCCCACAGGTATTCCGGATTCATTTCAGCTCGCGTCTTTGCCTGCATGTCTGTGCTCCTTTTTTCAACATCGTCTATCCCGGGCAACCCCTCCGTCATGCGCAGCATGACGGAGGGGTTGCCGCGCTCACGAACATCGATCACATCCGCCGCTTGATGTCGGAAATCAGTATGTCCCCCACCACCGTGCGGTCCTCGGCGGAAAACGCCTGGGGGAAGTTGTCGGAAAACAGTATCTGGCTGTTGGGCGGGAACTCGTCGTCGCCCTCCCACACGATCAGCCGTACGTCGTAGCCCGGCATGACCTCCAGCTGGTAGGCAGCGTCCCCCCTGTCCAGCCGGACGGCGGGCAGGGTCTCCATGGCCTTTTGAAACCTGCCCAGGTGCACGCCGAAGGTGAACGCCGCCCGGTTCAAACACCGCCCGGTGAAGGGCTTTAAATACACCTCGCCCCAGGGCATCTCCCGGTAGGGCAGGAAGGCCCCCGTGCCCAGCGACTTTTTGCCCTCCAGCAGGTAGCGTATCATGAGCATCTGCGCGGGCAGGTTGGAAAGCGCGAAGCCGTTTTTGTCGTCCGAGCGGATGCTGAACACCGGCCAGGTCAGTTCATAGTCCACGTAGAAAAGCCGCATTTTGAAGCGCCGGACCGCAGGGTCGTAGCTTACGCCGCAGCGCGTGGCGGCCTCCCCGGGGTCAAGCTTCGCGTACAGGGCGATGTAGTGCTCAAAGGGCACCATTTCCTTGTGATTTTCAACGGTTGGCATGTCGTCTCTCCTCATCGATCATCATAATACGGCGGGGTTCAGAAGCCCAGCCGCTCGTTGACCAGTATCACGTGGATGCGGTCCTTGTGCCGGGAAAAGCGCGTGATGAGGAACTGGCAGCAGATGGTGTCCGGCGACTTGCAGTCCATGCAGGCCCCGGTCCGCGTGCAGGGCGTGGACAGGCCGAAGCGCTGGGCGTTGATGGGCGCGGCCACGTTGCGGGCGCGCTTCATGGCGCCGTCCAGGTCATCGCAGACCTTGTTCATGCCCACGATGAACAGCACCTTCCGGGGGCCCTGGGCGATGGCGGAGACGCGGTTGGCGTTGCCGTCGATGTTCACCAGTATGCCGTCCTCGGTCATGGCGTTGGCGCTGGCAAGGAAGACGTCGGCGTCGTAGGCCGCCAGCATGGCCGCACGCTTGTCCGCAGCCGCGTCGCGGTCGATGAAATTGTAGTTGCCCGCCTTGACGGCCGACACCAGGCCGATCTCGCAGGCGCTCAGCGCGCCGCCCATGGCCACCGTGCTGCCCTCGGGGATCAGCTCGAGCGCCTGTCTGAGCGCCTCCTTCCGGTTCGCCGCGTAATAGCCCCGCATGTTGCGCGACTCCAGACCCTTGATGACCTTCTGCGCCAGCAGCGCGTTGCGCTTTGTGATGTTCTCGTTCATACCGCGACCTCCCGCTCATGCTTTTATCGGCAGTATAGCGCAACCGGGATTTTTTGTCAACGGATGTATGGGAAACTGATATACGGTCAAGGATAGGATGTGATCATCCTGCAACGAGAGGTCGTGAACGCATGAAGGGTATCATCATGGCCGGCGGCGAGGGCACGCGGCTGAGGCCGCTGACCTGCGACTGTCCCAAGCCTATGATGCGGCTGATGAACCGGCCGGTGATGGAGTACGCGCTGAGGCTGTTGAAGCGCCACGGCATCGGGGACATCGGCGTCACCCTGGGCTACATGCCCGACGCGGTCACCGATTGCTTCGGCGACGGCTCGGCGCTGGGGGTCCGGCTCAGCTGGTTCGTCGAGCAGACCCCCCTGGGCACCGCCGGCGGCGTCAGACAGGCGCGCGCCATGCTGGACGAGACCTTCGTGGTGCTCTCCGGCGACGGCGTGACCGACCTGGACATCACCCGCGCCGCCGAGTTCCACCGCGCCCGCGGGGCCATCGCCACGCTGGTGCTCGCGCGGGCGGACAACCCCATGGACTACGGCGTGGTGGACGTGGACGCCGAGGGCCGGGTGCGCAGCTTCCATGAGAAGCCGGACTGGTCCGAGGTGCTGTCCGACACGGTGAACACCGGCATCTACATCCTCGAGCCGGAGGCGCTCAGCCGCGTGCCCGAGGGACGCCCCTGCGACTTCGGCCACGAGCTGTTCCCGCAGATGGTGAGGGAAGGGCTGCCGGTATACGGCTACGTGACCGACGACTACTGGTGCGACATCGGCGACGTGCGGGCCTATCTGGGGGCCCATGTGGACGCCATGGAGGGCCGGGTGAAGCTGGACGGCGTCCCGGCGCTGTCGGGCCGTGCGCTGCTGTTGCCCGGGGCCGAGGTGGACCGCGCCGCCGTGCTGGAGGGACCCTGCCTGATCGGCAGCGGGGCCCGGGTGCGCTCCGGGGCCTACGTGGGGCCGTACAGCGTCATCGGCGAGGGCTGCGTCGTGGGCGAGGGCGCCAGCGTCAAGCGCAGCGTGCTGTGGCCCGGGGCG
>JAFRFY010000100.1 GCA_017434085.1 Clostridia bacterium | reverse complement strand
GCGCTAAGGGCAATCTGCACAAATGAACCGACGGGAATCGGGCGATGAGGGCAGGCGCAAGCGCGGAAGCGCCCCTACGAGCAGGCAGAGATTTCAGACGTTTTAGCCTCTGCCATACGTGAAAAGTCCCTTAATCAGTGCATAGCGTAGGGGCGATGCCCTCATTGCCCGCACTATTTCTTAATGGTTTTGTGCATCTTTACGTTAATGCAACAGCCCCTGCCGAACGCAGTGAGGCGGAAGAGGTCGTCTCCCACGCCATCTTCCCTCATAGGTAAACAATAACCAACCGGGAACAGGGAACGGGCCCTGCTCGAGACTCATGTGGTTGACTTTTTGCGCCCGTTCGTGTATATTGAGTGTAAACGATCAGACAGGAGGAGCGCTATGAAGGCAGGGATCATACTGCTGGTATGCGCCGCGCTTTTATGCGGGGCGACGGTCGCACGGGCGGAGATGGACCTCGACGGCATGACGCTGGAGGAGCTGTACCGCGCCCGGGAGGAGATCGAGCGGCGCATCGACGCGCTGGAGGCATCCGACGACAGGGTATACGTCGCCGGGAGCTACCTGATCGGCAAGGACATCCCCGCCGGCGACTACGTGCTGGTGGAGGACGACGACGCCGTGTTCGCCAGCGTGATCGTGCGCGAGGGCGTCACCGAGGACTCCGGGCTGGTGGCGCACCACCTGATCAACCGGCAGGCCGCCGTCCGGCTCGGCGAGGGCAAGTGGCTGACGCTCACCGAGGCGCGGGCCTATCCGCTTTCGCTGGCGCCGAAGGTGGAGGACGGAAACGCGGGCGAGGGCGGCTACGTGGTGGGCGCCACACTTCCCGCCGGGACCTACACCGTGCTGCTCAACGACAAGGCGCCGCTGTCCAGCTACAGCATCTACGACGGCGTGCTGGGCTCCGGCGAGCAGCTGCTCAAATTTGAGGTGATCCGTGAGGCCACGGACGTCACGCTGAATCCGGGAGAATACATCGAGCTTTCCGGCTGCCGACTGGCGGCGAAGAACTGACCGACGGAGGAATCTAAGCCATGAACCTGCCCAATTATCACGTGGATCCCCACGCGCTGCATGTGAACACGCTGCCCAACCGGGCCTATTACGTTCCGTATTCGGACCGCTATGTCGCCCTGCGCGACGAGCGCAGGGAGTCGGACCGCTTCCAGTCGCTCAACGGCAAATGGCAGTTCAGGTACTTTGAAAGCGTCATCGACCTGCCGGACAACCTGCTGGATTCCGGCATGGAGATGGACACCATCCCGGTGCCCTCGGTGTGGCAGATGCACGGCTACGACCGGCACCAGTACACCAACTGGCGCTACCCGTTTCCCTACGATCCGCCCCACGTGCCGGAGGAGAACCCCTGCGGCCTGTACCGGCGGCACTTCGTGCTGCCCGAGGACGACAGCCGCCGGACCATCGTGTTCGAGGGCGTGGATTCCTGCTTTTACTTATGGATCAACGGCAAATTCGTGGGCTACAGCCAGATCTCCCACTCCACCAGTGAGTTTGACATCACCGATTTCGTTTCCCCCGGGGACAACGAGATCGACGTGCTGGTGCTGAAGTGGTGCGACGGCAGCTACTTCGAGGATCAGGACAAGTTCCGCATGAGCGGCATCTTCCGGGACGTGTACATACTGCGCCGGGAGCAGCGGCACCTGTGGGACTACTTCATCCACACGGAGCTCTCCCCGGACCGCACCGAGGCGACGGTCAGGGTGGAGCTTCAATACCGGGGCGCGGACCCCGGGGCCAGCCACCACACCCACTACTACCTCTACGACGCCGGCGGGGACCGCATCGACGACGGCCGGGCCTACGGCGACAGCTTCGAGATCCATTTGAGCAACATCACCCTGTGGAACGCGGAGAACCCCTACCTGTACACGCTGGTGCTGCGCTACAACGGCGAGGCGTTCTGCGAGCCGCTGGGATTCAGGGATATCCGCGTGGAGAACGGCGTGGTGAAGCTCAACGGCGTGCCCATCAAGTTCCGGGGCGTCAACCGCCACGACAGCGACCCCGTGCTGGGCAGCGCCGTGGGCGAGGAGGAGATGCTCAGGGACCTGGTGCTGATGAAGCAGCACAACATCACCGCCATCCGCACCAGCCACTATCCCAATTCGCCGCTGTTCCCCCGCATGTGCGACAAGTACGGCTTCTACCTGATCGCCGAGGCGGACGTGGAGTGCCACGGCGTGGTGTACCAGCAAGGCACCTACGACGACAAGTACAGCTACAACCTGCTGGCCCGCGACCCCGAGTACGGCGAGGCCATACTGGACCGCGTGCAGCACTGCGTCACGCGCGACAAGAACCGGCCCAGCATACTGATCTGGTCCATGGGCAACGAGTCCGGCATGGGGCTCAACTTCCACGAGGCCCTGCGCTGGACCAAGCAGTACGACCCCTCCCGCCTGACCCACTACGAGCGGGCCTCCTTCCCGCCTGAGGGCGAGTACATCAACAAGGACCACCTGGACCTGTATAGCCGCATGTACCCCTCCATCGAGGAGATCGACGGCTATTTCGAGAAGAACGAGGTCGGCAAGCCCTACGTGCTGTGCGAGTACGCCCACGCCATGGGCAACGGCCCCGGGGACGTGGAGAACTACTTCCGCTGCTTCGAGCGCCACGACGGCAGCTGCGGCGGCTTCGTGTGGGAGTGGTGCGACCACGCCGTCGACATGGGCCCCACCCCGGACGGGCGGCGGCGCTACTTCTACGGCGGCGACTTCGGCGAGGAACCCAACGACGGCAATTTCTGCGTGGACGGCCTGGTCTACCCGGACCGCAGGCCCCACACCGGGTTAAAGGAGCTCAAGAACGTCAACCGCCCCGCCCGCATCAGCGAGGTGGACCTGAACGCCGGCGTGTTCCGCGTCAGGAACTACCTGGACTTCACCACCCTCAACGACTACATCCGCATCACCTACTCCGTGCGCAGCAACGGCCGGGAGATCTTCCGCGGCGAGGTGCCGGAGGCGCTGCTGGCCATACCGCCCCACGAGCGGCGGGACATCACCCTCGACATGCCCGCCGGCCTGCCCAAGCTGTTCGCGGTGTACTTTGAGCAGATCCAGAAGTACGACCGGCCCCTGTCGCCGGCGGGGCACATCCGCGGCGTGGAGCAGATCGGGCGGCAGAAGTACGTGGTGCCCGACCGGCCCGAGGGTACCAAACCGGTGGACGTGTGGGAGGACGCCCGGAACGTGGTGCTGCGGGGCGAGAACTTCCGCTACATGTTCAACAAGCAGACCGCCTGCTTTGAGATGATGAACTTCGACCAGCTGCACGTCATCAAGCAGCCCATGCACTTCAACATCTGGCGCGCGCCGACGGACAACGACATGTACATCGCCGAGAAGTGGCGTCAGTTCGGCTACGACCGGGCGAAGACCCGCGTGTACGGCGTGCGGGTGGAGGGCGACGAGGACGTGGTGATCACCGCGGATTTCGCCATCGTCGCCCCCAGCTTGCCGCCCATACTGAAGGGCGTCGCCCGCTGGAGGGTGCACCGCAACGGGCGCATCGACGCGGCTATCGACGTGCAGCGCCGGGAGGACGCGCCGCCGCTGCCCCGCTTCGGTATACGGATGATGCTGCCCCGGATCATGGACGTCATCAGCTACTTCGGCTACGGCCCCTACGAGAGCTACGTGGACAAGCACCGCGCCAGCGTGAAGCACATGCACTGCTCCACCGTGCAGGCGCAGCACGAGGATTACATCCGTCCCCAGGAGAACGGCAGCCACTGGAACTGCGACTACCTGCGGCTGTCCGGCGCGCTGGGGGGCTTTGAGGTGATCGGCGACGAGTTCAGCTTCAACGTCTCCCGCTACACCCAGGAGGAGCTGGAGCGCAAGGCCCACAGCTACGAGCTGGAGCAGGCCCCCGGCACCGTGTTCTGCCTGGACGACCGGCAGACCGGCATCGGCTCCAATTCCTGCGGCCCGGAGCTGAGCTACCGCTACGCCATGCCCGCGAAGTTCAGCTTCAAATTCTCCATCGTGCCGCTGACGTTCGACTGAGGGGGAAATGTAAGAATAAACCGCGAAAGGACGATTATCGCTCAATAATCCGTAGAGATGTGGCAATGGGAACGCGAATGATTAATAAAATACGAAGGTCCGGCCCTGCGGCGGCGCTGATTTTGGCGCTGACCCTCTGTATCGTCGGCGCGTTCCCGGCCACGGGCGAGGGTTCCCACTCCCACAGCTGGCGCTTCACCGCCGCGGGGGACACCATCACGGCCCACTGCGACGGCGCGGGCGCCTGCGACATCACCGAGGGCCTGACGCTCACCCTCCGCCCGCCGGAGGGCCTGTCCTATTCCGGAAAGGAAAAGCCCGCCACGCTCAACGAGGACTACAACCCCAAGGTGTTCGGCAAGAAGCACGCGATCACCTACGTGGACGCGGAGAACAACTATACCACCGCCGCGCCCGTGAACGCGGGGACCTATACCGCCTACGTCGGGCCGACGCAGGACATGGACGTGCCCCGGGCGAGCGTGCGCTTCACCATAGAGAAGGCCGACCTGCCCGTCGTCCAGTGGCCCGAGCCCGTCGATTCCTCCTATGACGGCGAGCTGCACGCGCTGGTCAAGCCGCCACTGACCCTGCCCGAAGGGGCGGTCGCCCTGCGCTACAGCGCCGACGGCGGCGCGACGTGGATCGACGCTATCCCCGCCGCGGTCAGCGCGAACACCTACACCCTGATGGCGAAGTTCGTGGGGGACGGCAACCACAACGACGCGCCGTGCCCGGACATGACCGCCACCATCGACGAAGCCCCCAACGGCCTGATCATCGCCACCATGACGGCGGAGGGCGAGGACGCCTTTAAGATCAGCTGGACCGAGGCCCACAACGTGGACGGCTACGACGTGTTTATAAAGGAGTGCAGCGACAAGAGCTCAAGCCGGAAGGTGGCCGCCTCCGTGGAGGGGGCGACTGAGGTGACCCTCGACGGGCTCAAGAAAAAGACCAACTACAAGGCCTGTGTGCGGGCGTGGGTGCGGCAGGGGAATGAGAAGGTCTACGTGCTGGACACAAGCCCCGTGGCGCACGCCATCACCGGCGGCATACTCAAGGGCGTGGTGAATCCCGGTTCCCTCAAGGTGGATTACACCGAGGTCACGCTGCGCATCGACCGGACCGTCCGCATCTCCGGCAGCGTGAAGGGCGTGAGAAAGGGCAAGGTGCTCAAGCACGCGCCCCGGCTGCGGTTCATCTCCACCGACCCCGGCGTGGCCGCGGTGTCGAAGAAGGGCGACGTCACCGGCGTGAGCGGGGGCAGCTGCGAGATCTACGTGCTGGCCAACAACGGCCTCTGGAAGAGCGTGAAGGTCACCGTCGATCCCTCGCCCAAGCGGGTCTGGCTCAACAAGCCCAGAAAGTACATGAAGGTGGGGCAGAAGCAGGACCTGGGCGCGGTGCTCAAGCTCTGGCCCGGCAAGTCCGTGACCGGCCTGACCTGGAAAAGCTCCAACGAGGCCGTGGTTACCGTGGACCAGAGGGGCACGGTGACCGCCGTCAAGAAGGGCGAGGCGACCGTCACCGTCACCACGACCAACGGCAAGCGCGCGCGGCTGAAAATCACCGTGAACAGGCGCTAAAACAGACCGAAGTCTCTTAGAGACTTCGGTCTGTTTTTTTTCATCAATATCCCTCACGTCGCGTCCGAGAGCCGCGCCTCCAGCGCGCCGATGCGGTCGGCGATGTTGGCGCAGAAATCGTCGGCGGCCTCCATGCGGGCCTGGCCGGAGAGGGCCATGAACTCCTTGACGGGGCCGATCACCCCCTGCGCGGCGGCGGCCAGGGCGGGGTCGGCGGCGGGGGCGCGCTGTCCCCGAAGGTATTGGGCCAGCACGTCGCAGGCCCGGGCCAGCTCCGAATCGCCGGAGCGGCGGGCCTCCGACACCAGCGTGCCGGCGGATTCGCCCAGGTCCGCCCGGGCGCGGTGGTTGACCTGGGGCGCGTCGCAGCTGATGCCCTTTTCGTTGAGCTGGTCCACCATCTCCCGAACATATTCCGGTCGGCTTTTGATGACGGCACGGTACTTGTTCTGATAGCGCAGCATCAGGCTGTGGTCGCCGCCCGACAGCTTTTGCAGGCAGGAGCGCACCGACTGTCCCTCTGCGCGGGCGGTGAGCACCTGCTCCATCAGCCAGTCCACCTCCTGCTGTGTAAAGGGCACGAACCGCGCGGCGTGGGGCTGGCCGTCCTCGTGCTGGCGCACCTGGGCGTAGTAGTAATTGCGGATGCTGTTGGGACGCCGCCCCGTCTGGGACGCGATCTGTTCAAACACCGCTTTAAGCGGCAGCCCCTGCTGCTGGGCCTCGTCCGCCGTCTCCCAGAGCAGTTGATTTTCCGATTCGCTCCACCCGGAGCGCCTGCCCGCCCGGGGAAATGCCATGCGTTGTATGCTTTCGTGGGATACTGCCTGATCCATATGCTTACCTCCCAAGAACTTCATGATACAGAGTATGCGCATCGTGTGCCGGGAATATACTGAAATCGCCCGGGACATAAAGATTTTATATTTTCCCTGTGTGCGGTATCGGCGGGCAATATGGATTATATATGCGGGGTGGGTGGAAAATATGTATGAAAAAGCCGCCCTTTCGGACGGCGAAGGATCGTTATTATGCCAGCGGCTGGGCGAACACCCTCCCGAAGATGTCCAGCGCCTCGTCCAGCAGGGCTTCGTTAAGGGAGGCCATGTAGCTGGTGCGCAGCAGGCACTGCTCCGGCGGCGTGGCGGGGGGCAGCACGGGGTTGACGTAGATGCCCGCGTCGTAGAGCTGCCGGGCGCGCGTCAGCGTGGCCTCGGCGGTGTAGGTGTAGATGGGGATGATGGGGGTCTCGGCCTCGATGATCGGTATGCCCCGGGCTTTCAAACCTTTGCGCATGTAGGCGCTCAAGCAGCTTAAGCGCGCGACGATCTCCGGGTGCGCCTCGATGTAGCGAAGCGACGCCAGCGCGATGGCGGCGGAGGCCGGGGGGATGGAGGCGGAGAATATGAAGGGCCGGGAGTTGTGGCGCACGTAGTCCACCACCTCCGCCTTGGCCACCAGGAAGCCGCCCAGGGAGGCCAGCGACTTGGAAAAGGTGCCCATGATCAGGTCGACCTCGTCCTCGAGGCCGAAGTGGGACGCCGTGCCCCTGCCGCCCTCGCCGATGACGCCCAGGCCGTGGGCGTCGTCCACCATGACCCGGGCGCCGTACTTCTTCGCCAGCGCGACGATCTCCGGCAGTTTGGCGATGTCGCCGCCCATGCTGAACACGCCGTCGGTGACGATCAGGCAGCCCGCGCTCTCGGGCACCTTTTTGAGCTGTATCTCCAGATCCGCCATGTTGGCGTGGCCGTAGGTGAGCATCCTGCCGTAGCTCAGCTTGCAGCCATCGTAGATGGAGGCGTGGTTCTCCTTGTCGCAGATCACGTAGTCCCCGTGGCCCACGATGGCGGAGATGATGCCCAGGTTGGACTGAAAGCCCGTGGAGAAGGTGCAGCAGGCCTCCTTGCGCAGGAAGGACGCCAACTCCGCCTCCAGCTCCAGGTGCAGCTTCAGCGTGCCGTTCAAGAAGCGGGAGCCGGAGCAGCCGGTGCCGTACTGCTCGAGGGCTTCAAGACCCGCCCGCTGGACCTCCGGGCAGGTGGTCAGCCCCAGGTAGTTGTTGGAGCCCAGCATGATGCGGCGCTTGCCCTCCATGACCACCTCGGCATCCTGCCGGGTCTCCAGCGCGTGGAAGTAGGGGTACAGCCCCTTCGCGCGCAGGTCGTTGGCCAGGGTGTAGTGATAGCACTTGTTGAAAATATCCAATGATTTGTCCCCCTTGGTGTTATATTCATATTATATCATACTGCCACGTAAATATGAACGGATTTTCCCGCCCTCAATGGTAAATTCGATGTTGAATCGTGGGGCGGGGCATTTACAAATCAGGAAAAAGCGGTATAATTATAGAGTATATCCCGCCGGGCGCGCCCGATACCGGCGTCAATTTGGGTGGTACCGCGAAGGTCTTCGTCCCAGCGGGGGATGAGGACCCGTATTTTTTTCTGGGAGGAAAGGACATGTTTGAGAAGGTTTCCACGGCGTTGGACTTCCAGGCCCGCGAGCAGGAGGTCATCAAATTCTGGAACGAAAACAACATCTTCAAGAAGTCCATGGATCAGCGCGCGGGCGCGGACGTGTGGACGTTCTTTGACGGCCCGCCGACGGCCAACGGCAAGCCCCACATCGGCCACATCGAGACCCGGGCGCTCAAGGACCTGTTCCCGCGCTACTGGACCATGAAGGGCAAGTCCGTCACCCGCAAGGCCGGCTGGGATACCCACGGCCTGCCGGTGGAGCTGGAGGTCGAAAAGGCGCTGGGCCTGGACGGCAAGGAGCAGATCGAGGCCTACGGCATCGAGCCCTTCATCAAAAAGTGCAAGGAGTCCGTGTGGAAGTACAAGGGCGAGTGGGAGCGCATGTCCGAGCGCGTGGGCTACTGGGCCGACATGGAGAACCCCTACATCACCTATGACAACGATTACATCGAATCCGAATGGTGGTCCCTCAAAAGGATCGCCGACAAGGGCCTTCTGTACAAGGGCCACAAGGTGGTGCCCTACTGCCCCCGCTGCGGCACCGCGCTGTCCAGCCACGAGGTGTCCCAGGGCTACAAGGAGGTCAAGGAGCGCTCCGCCGTGGTGCGCTTCAAGGTGAAGGACCAGGACAATACTTAGATCTATGCCTGGACCACCACCCCCTGGACCCTGCCCAGCAACGTGGCGCTGTGCGTGAACCCCTCCGAGACCTACGCCCGCTTCGACTACGACGGCCGCACCATCATCATGGGCGACGCGCTGATCGAGAAGGTGCTGGGCGAGGGCGTGCAGGTGCAAAATAAGATCACCTTCCCCGGCATCGAGTTGAAGGGCCTGCGCTACGAGCCGCTGTTCGACTTCCAGTACGAGGCCATCAAGGGCGTGGACAACGAGAAGAACGCCTGGATCGTGGTGTGCGACGACTACGTCACCATGACCGACGGCACCGGCGTGGTCCACCAGGCCCCCGCCTTCGGCGAGGACGACGCCCGCGTGGGCAGGGAGAACCACATCCCCTTCCTCCAGCTGGTGAACGCCAGGGGCGAGATGACCGAGGTCACCCGCTGGAGCGGCGTGTTCGTGAAAAAGGCCGACCCGATGATCCTGGAGGACCTGGAGAAGGAGGGCAAGCTGGTCTCCGCGCCGTACTTCACCCACGACTACCCCTTCTGCTGGCGCTGCGACACCCCGCTGATCTACTACGCCCGCTCCACCTGGTTCATCCGCATGACGGCGCTGCGGGACAATCTCCTGAAAAACAACAACACCGTGCACTGGTATCCCGACAACATCCGGGAGGGCCGCTTCGGCAACTTCCTGGAGAACGTGATCGACTGGGGCCTGTCCCGTGAGCGCTACTGGGGCACTCCGCTGCCGGTGTGGGTGTGCAAGTGCGGCAAGATCCACGTGGTCGGCTCCCGGCAGGAGCTCAGGGAACTGGGAAGCATCGACGGAAAGCCCGTGCCGGAGGACATCGAGCTGCACCGGCCCTACATCGACGCCGTGACCATGACCTGCCCCGACTGCGGCGGCGTGATGCGCCGCACCCCGGAGGTCATCGACTGCGGGTACGATTCCGGCTCCATGCCCTGTGCCCAGTGGCACTATCCCTTCGAGAACAGGGAGATCTTCGAGGCCAACTTTCCGGCCAACTTCATCTCCGAAGCCATCGACCAGACCCGCGGCTGGTTCTACACGTTGATGGCCATCGGCACGCTGCTGTTCGACAAGAGCCCCTTTGAGAGCTGCGTGGTCATGGGCCACGTGCAGGACGCCGAGGGCCGCAAGATGTCCAAGCACCTGGGCAACGTGGTCAACCCCTGGGACGTGCTGGATAAGCAGGGCGCCGACGCCGTGCGCTGGTACTTCTACGCCAACGGCGCGCCGTGGCTGCCCACCCGCTTCTCCCACGAGCTGGTCAGCGAGATGCAGTCCAAGTTCATGGGCACGCTGTGGAACACCTACGCCTTCTTCGTGATGTACGCCGCCATCGACGATTACAGCCCCGCCGGGCACGCCGCCGAACCCGCCGACTTTACGCTGATGGACCGCTGGGCGTTGTCCAAGCTGAACACGCTGGTGAAATACGTGGACGAGGGCCTGCAGCAGTACAGGATCACCGAGACCGCCCGCGCCATACAGGCGTTCGTGGAGGAGCTGTCCAACTGGTACGTGCGCCTCTCGAAGTCCCGCTTCTGGGGCAAGGACTGGACCCCCGACAAGAAGGCCGCCTACCAGACCCTCTACACCGTGCTGACCACGCTGTGCCGCCTGGCCGCGCCCTACATCCCCTTCATGACCGAGAGCATGTATCAGAACCTCGTGGCGGGCAACGTCGAGGGCGCGCCGGAGTCCGTGCACCTGTGCGACTACCCGGTGGCCGACGAGAACCTCATCAATAAAAAGCTCGAGGACGAGATGGAGGAGGTCATGGACGCCGTGCAGCTGGGCCGCGCCTGCCGCGCCACCGCCAACATCAAGGTGCGCCAGGCCCTGTCGACGCTGTACGTGAAGGGCGCGAAGCTGTCCGACGCCTGCGCTGACCTGATCCGGGACGAGCTGAACGTGGAGAAGGTCGAGTACATCGACGACGCCCGCGCCTTCACCACCTATCAGATCAAGCCCCAGCTCAGGACCCTGGGCAAGCGCTACGGCAAGCTGGTGCCCGCCATCGGCGAGTACCTCAAGAACGTGGACGGCAGCGCCTTTGTGGATACTCTCGAGAAAGACGGCGTGGTGAAGTTCGACATCCAGGGCACCGAGATCGCGCTGGAGAAGGACGACTGCCTGATCTCTCCCGCCCAGAAGCCCGGCTTCGTCAGCCAGACCGAGGGCGACATGACCGTGGTCATCGACACCAACCTGACCCCCGAGCTGATCGAGAAGGGCTACGTGCGCGAGGTCATCTCCAAGCTGCAGACCATGCGCAAGGAGGCGGGCTTCGACGTGGTGGACCGCATCAGCGTCAGCTACCGGGCCTCCGACGCGCTCGCGCCGGTGCTTGCGAGGAATGCCGAGGCCATCTCCGCCGCCGTGCTGGCCACCGCCTTCGGCGAGGGCGACGCCCCCGAGGGCGCCTACGCCAAGGAATGGAACATCAACGGCGAAAAGGCTGCGCTGGCGGTCAGGAAGAACTGAAAAGCATAATTAAGGGGACGCTCCGCGCGTTGCGAGGCGTCCCGTTTTTTAATGAAATGGATATTATTCCGCGAACAGCGGGGTGGACAGGTAGCGGTCGCCGGTGTCGGGCAGCAGCGCCACGATGGTCTTGCCGGCGTTCTCGGGCCGCTTGGCCAGCTCGATGGCCGCCCAGACCGCCGCGCCGGAGGAGATGCCCACCAGCACGCCCTCGGCGCGGCCGATGCGCTTGCCGGTGGCGAAGGCGTCCTCGTTGGCGACGGGGATGATCTCGTCATACACCCCGGTGTCCAGCACCTTCGGCACGAAGCCCGCGCCGATGCCCTGGATCTTGTGCGCCCCGGCCACGCCGGTGGACAGCACCGCCGAGGAGGCGGGCTCCACGGCCACCACCTTGACGCCGGGCTTCTTCGATTTGAGGTACTGGCCCACGCCGGTGACGGTGCCGCCGGTGCCCACGCCGGCCACAAAGATGTCCACTTCGCCGTCGGTGTCCTCGAAGATCTCGGGGCCGGTGGTGTCAAAATGGGCCTTCGGGTTGGCGGGGTTGTCGAACTGGGCGGGGATGAAGCTGTTTTCGATTTCTTTGGCCAGCTCCTCCGCCTTGGCGATGGCGCCCTTCATGCCCTTCGCGCCCTCGGTGAGCACCAGCTCCGCGCCGTAGGCCTTCATCAGCACCCGGCGCTCGACGGACATGGTCTCCGGCATGACGATGATGATCCGGTAGCCCCGGGCTGCCGCCACCGCCGCCAGGCCGATGCCGGTGTTGCCGGAGGTGGGCTCGATGATCACCGAGCCGGGCTTGAGCGCGCCGCGGGCCTCGGCATCGTCGATCATCGCCTTTGCGATGCGGTCCTTCACGCTGCCCGCCGGGTTGAAATACTCAAGCTTCGCCAGTACCCTAGCCTTTAAGCCCTCCTGCGCCTCGATATGCACAAGCTCCAAGAGAGGCGTTCCTCCGATCAGCTGATCCGCAGTTTTGAAAATCTTCGCCATGATGATACCCCTTTCTTTAATTGGCAATAAAATGAGGATTCCCCAATGGGAATCCCCGAGGACGCGGCCGTAGACAATGCCCTACGCCTGCGGTGACGGGAGATTCCCGGTATGACGCGCGCGACAACAGCGCCCGCGCATCACGCAGGACGTACACATGCAGGTTTTGCCGTTGATCAAGCGAATCATGTTCATGCTCCTCTCCTCGTTTTCTGCATTATACCGCATTCAGCCTACCATGTCAATAGGTTATAGAAAATTTCTCTTAAAGAAAACATGGGCGCACATTTTGCGGGGGAAAAACGTCATACAGGGTGAGGGGAGGCGGGCGCTTGGGATCGACGGATTTGGAGCAGATCTACGACAGGATATACCGGTACGCCTGCTTCAGGCTGCGGGACAGCCATCTGGCCGAGGACGTGACGCAGGAGACCTTCCTTCGGTATCTGAACAGCGGGAAAGCCGGGGGCGGCTATGAGATACGGTACATGTACGCCATCGCCAGGAACCTGTGCGCGGATGTGTCGCGGAGGGGAAGGCGGGCGCCGCTGCAGGGGGTCTTAAACGCCGCGGGGGCGGACGCGACGGAGGCGGCGCTCGACGGCATCGCCGTCCGCGCGGCGCTCGGGGAGATGGCGGAGGCGGACCGGGAGCTGTTGCTGCTTCGGTATGTGAACGGGGAATCCATCGGCACCCTCTCGGCGCTGTACGGGTGCTCGCGGTTTGCGATATACCGGCGGCTCAAGCGGGCACGGGCGGCATTCAGACGGTTGTGGGGAGGCGATGAGGGTTGAACAGGGCGCTGCGGGCACAGATCAGGGCCGCGTTTTCATATCCCGAGCCGACGCGCAAGCGGGCGTTTTTGCGAAAGCTGCGCCCGCCCGGGGTCGGCATGATAGAGATGGTATTGACGCAGGCGGCGTACATCCGAGGGCGCGTGTGGGTCGCCGCCGGGGCCGCGCTTATACCGGCGCTGCTGGGGGCGTTTCGGCTTCCGGGAAACGCGGCGCGGCTCATGGGGGCGCTGCTGCCCTTTTCCGCGGGGATCGCGGTGCTGGAGACCCGCCGTTCCCGCGACTACAGTATGGCGGAGCTGGAGCGGGCTACCCGGTTTTCGCTGCGCAGCGTGGTGTTCGCGCGGATGCTGGCGATCGGCGCCGTCGACCTGGGGGTGATACTGCTGTCCGCCGCCGCGCTGTCCGCGCGTTCGGGGCTGCCGGTGCCGCGCACGACGGCTGAAATCAGCGCGCCGTTCCTCGCCGCCGCCTGGGCGGGACTGTACATCGAGCGCACGCCGCTGGGGCGGAGGCACGGGCATCTCTCCATGGCGGCGTCGGCGCTGATCTCCGCGCTGGCGCTGGGCGGGGAGGACGTCGGGCTGTCGCTGTCCGCGCTGCCGTCGGGCGCGTGGATGGCGGCGTCGGGGGCTCTGGCCGTACTGACGGCGCGGGAGGTCTGCATCACACTGAGTAGGACGGAGGAATGGGCATGATACTGCGGGCGGACAGGTTGTCCAAACAGTACGGGAACGGTATCGCGGTGGACCGGGTTTCCTTTGAGCTTAGGGAGGGCGTCACCGGGCTGCTGGGGGCCAACGGCGCGGGCAAGACCACGCTCATGCGGATGCTGACCGGGGTGCTTATGCCCACGTCCGGGGCGGTCGACGCCGACGGCATCCCCGCTTCATCGGAGGCCTACCGGGCGCTGCTGGGCTATCTGCCCCAGGATTTCGGGTATTACCCGGAATTCACGGTTCGGGACTTCGTGATGTACTTTGCCGCGCTGAAGGGGCTGGACCGGCGGACTGCCCGGCGCAGGACGGAGGAGCTGCTCGAACGGGTGGGGCTGTCCGGCGCGGCGGGGCGGCGCATGAAGACGCTGTCCGGCGGCATGCGGCAGCGCGCGGGCATCGCCCAGGCCCTCGTCAACGATCCGCGCATACTGATACTGGACGAGCCCACCGCGGGCCTGGACCCCGGCGAGCGCGTGCGCTTTCGCAAGCTGATCCGGGAGATCGGGGGGCGCAGCATCGTGCTGTTTTCCACCCACATCGTCTCCGATGTGGAGCACATCGCTGATCATGTGATGATGATGAAGGCGGGGCGGCTGATCTGGCGGGGGAAATGGGACGCATCGAACGGCAGCCTGGAGGAATTCTATATGAAGGCGTTTGGGGAGGACGCGGGGCATGAGACGGTTTGCGACGCTGCTGGGCTTTGAGCTCAAAAAGATCGCCCGGGGCAGGGGGACCCTCGCCAGCCTCGCGCTGTGCGCCGCGCTGCTGTTCGGCCTGACGATGCTGCAATACCTGGACGTTCGCTCGGATGGACGGTATGCGCGGGCGATGGCGGGGCGGCGCGTGGACGACGGGTTTGTCGCGGAGGTGGCCGAGGCGGCGGCGCGGGCCGGAGGACTCGCGGCGGTTCCGGCGGACAGCCCGTATTACCATGCCGCCCGGTGGATGGACAGGATGCTCGGCAGCTCGATGAGCATCCCCGGCGTTACGCGCAGTCTGCCGCCGGATAAGCTGACCGCAGGGGCGCTCTACGCCGCGCGGGACGGCATCATGGATGATCTGTACGGGTTTTTTCGCCTCCGGGAGGATGAGAAGGCCTGGTGGGCGGCACGGGAGCGCAACATCGAAAGGCCATATATCTGGGTAGACAGTCGCGCGGCCGCCGGCATGAAGGCCAATTTCAGCGCCGTCACCGCGCTTCTGTGCCTGCTGGCCGGGGTGTGCCTGGCGGGCACATTCGCCGACGAGCGCAGGCGACGGACCGACGCCATGGTGCTGTGCGCCAGGCACGGGCGGCGCATGCTCTGGCGGGTGAAGCTGTGCGCCGGGGAGCTCTGGGCGCTCGTCGCCGGGGCGGCGCTCCTGGCGGCGGCCCAGCTTCCGCACATACTCATCAACGGCTTGCGAGGGCTGGACGGGGCGTGGCAGCTCGTGGTGCCGTTCTCCGCGTATCCCCATGATATCGGGACGATGCTCCTTATGTACCTGGGGCTGTACGGCCTCATCTGCCTGCTGACGGGGGCGGTGGTCATGGCGCTGTCGGCGTGGCTTCAAAACACCATGGCCGTGACGGGGGTCGTCGGGGCGCTCGTGATGGCGGACCTGTTCATATCGGTTCCCCCGCGGCTTCGGGCGCTGTCGCAGCTGAGATACCTGACGCCGGTGCAGATCATGGTCAATTCCGCCATGGCGGACCCCAGGCTGGTTGTGCTGTTCGGGCGCTTCATGACGCCGCTGCAGATCGCCGCGCTCGCCTACCCGCTGGCGACGCTCGCGTTGTTCTGGCTGGCGGGGAAGGGGTACGGGAGGATGAGATAGTGAGACAAAAAACGCGCGTCCCGCGGAGGCGGGGCGCGCGTTTTTCGAGTATGGATCAGTCGTCCTCTTCCTCGGCCTTATAGGCTTCGATGACCTTCTTGGCGGAGGCGGCGGGCACTTCCTCATAGCGCTCGAAGCGCATGGTGAAGGCGCCGCGGCCCTGGGTCATGGAGCGGAGGTCGGTGGCGTACTTGAACATCTCGGACAGCGGCGCTTCGGCGATGACGCGCTGCAGCTCGCCGATCTTCTCGGAGCCGAGGATGCGGCCGCGACGCTTGCTCATGTCGCCGTAGATGTCGCCCATGTACTCGTCGGGCACGTCCACTTCCACGTGATAGATGGGCTCGAGCAGCACGGGGTTGGCGCCGGTGAGCTGCTTGAAGGCCAAACGCGCGGCGGTCTTGAAGGCCATTTCGGAGGAGTCTACCGGCTGGTAGCCGCCGTCGGAGAGTTCGGCGGTCAGGCCCACCACGGGGAAGCCCGCCAGCACGCCGTGGCGGATGTTCTCGATCAGGCCCTTTTCAACGGCCGGGATGTACTGCCGCGGGACGGTGCCGCCCACGACGGAATCCACAAAGTGGAACTCGGTGTCGTTCGGGTCCTCGTTGGGACGGAACTTGATCTTGACGTCGCCGAACTGGCCGTGGCCGCCGGACTGCTTCTTGTGGCGGCCCTGCACGTCGATGGGCTTGCGGATGGACTCGCGGTAGGGGATCTTGGGGTCCTGCAGCACGCAGTCCACCTTGAACTTGCTGGCCAGCTTGGCGGCCACCACGTCGATGGACACCTCGCCGATGCCGCTCAGCACGGACTCGGCGGTCTCCACGTTCTTCTCCACGCGGATGGTGGGGTCCTCCTCCATCAGGCGGGCCAGGCCGGAGAAGATCTTGTCCTCCTCACCGGCCTTCTTGGCGTAGACGGCCTTGGAGATGTTGGGGGCCGGGAACTCCATGTCGGGGAACTGTATGGGGTTGTTGGGGTCGCACAGGGTGTTGCCGGTGGCGACGGACTGCAGCTTCGCCAGGGCGCACAGATCGCCCGCGACCACCTTGGAGGTGGTGGACTGCTGCTTGCCCTTGAGGATGTAGATGGTGCCGGGCTTCTCGGTCTTTTCGGCGTTGGCGTTGTAGAGCACGGTGCTGTTCTCCAGCACGCCGGAGGTGACCTTCAGAAGGCTCAGCTTGCCCACGAAGGGGTCGGCCATGGTCTTGAACACGTGGGCGGAGAAGGGCTGGGCGGCGTCGCACACGCGCTCGACCTCCTCGCCGCTCTTCGGGTTGACGCCCTTTAAGACCGTGCCCGCCGGGGAGGGCATCAGGTCGATGATGTTGTCCAGCAGCTTCGCCATGCCCACGCGGGTCAGGCTGGAGCAGCACACCACGGGCACCACGGTGCCGTCCACGATGCCCTTGCGCAGGCCGTACATGACCTCCTCCTCGGTCAGCTCGTCGCCGCCCTCGAGGAACTCCAGGTACTTCATCTCCAGTTCCTCGTCGGCGCCGGCGGCGGCCTCGACGATGGCCTCGCGGCAGCGCTCGACCTCGTCGGCCAGGTTGGCGGGGATGTCGATGGTCTTGAGGCTCTTGCCCTCGCCGATGAAGGCCTTCTTCTCAAGGATGCACACCACGCCGGTGAACTTGCCGTTTTCGACGATCGGCACCTCGATGGGGGCGATGTGGCTGCCGTACTTGTCGGTGATGGTGCCCAGCGCGCGCTCGAAGTTGGCGTTCTCTTGGTCCATTTTATTGATGACGATCATGCGGGAGGAGTGGGTCTTGTCGCACATGGCCCAGGCCTTCTCCGCGCCCACGTCCAACCCGGAGACCGCGCCCACGGTGATCAGCGCGCCCTCGCACACGTTCATCGGGCCCACCTGCTCGCCGGCGAAATCAAAGTAGCCGGGAATATCCACCAGATTGACCTTCCTGTCCTTCCACTCCAGCGGCGCCATGGCGGCGGAGATGGAAATCTGACGTTTGATCTCCTCCGGGTCGTAGTCCATGGTGGCCTGGCCGTCCTCCACGCGCCCCTGGCGGTCGATCGCGCCGGCGGTGTACAGCAGCGCCTCGGCCAGCGTGGTCTTGCCGACGCTGCCGTGACCCACGATGGTCAGGTTGCGGATATTCTTGGCCTGATAATCTTTCATATGAATTCCCCCTGTGAGTATAGTTTTACTGCGCGCACAAGCGCATCGGATGAACACCCGGTAGGCGCTTATATGCCATAGTATTTATATTTTATCAGAATTTCGTCGATTTGAAAAGACCTTTTGTGCAGGATTTTTGCGATTTGCGGGGAATTTTTTATTTATAGGAATGATTTAACCGACGATCAGGGGATTTTTGACGTGAAAAGGATAATCTGCGCCGCGCTGGTGGCGCTGTTGATGCTGGCCAATGCCTGCGCGGAGCACACCCGGGACGGCATCCGCATGGCCTACCGCAACATCTCGGACTGGGCTGAGGGCTCGCCCTACCTCGAAAAGCCCGCGGTGAGCGCGCCCTACGCCCCGGGGGCGCTGACCGACGCGGCGCTTAAGGACGCGCTCGGCTATCTGAACTTCATCAGGTGGCTTGCGGACCTTGAGCCGGTGAAGGGCTCGGAGATCTACAACTACCAGTGCCAGCACGGGGCGGTGCTGCTGGCGGCGCTGGATTACGTGGACCACAACGCCCCGAACCCCGGCGACATGGACAGGAATTTCTACGATTCCGCCCACCTGGCCACCACCTCCGGCAACATCGCGCGGTTCAACTGGATGCGGGAGAGCATCATACGGGAGGGCATCGCCTACTTCGTGCGCGACGACGGGGACCAGAACCTGCCCACCATGGGCCACCGGCGCTGGGCGCTGAACCCGGCGATGGGGGCCACGGGCTTCGGCCTGGCCAACGCCGAAAGCGGCATGAGCTACGTGGTGATGTACGCCCACGACCTGGGCAACGCCGACGCCCGCTGGGACTGCGTGCGCTGGCCCGCGGCGGGGGCCTTTCCCGCGGAGCTGATGCACGACCACCTGGCCTGGACGGTGGTGCTGAACCCCGCGGTGTACGACCTGGAGGCCTCCGCTCCCGCGGTGACGCTGGCGGAGGAGCATCTCGGCCTGCGCTTCGACTTCGACCTCGCGGAGGAGACGGGCGACGGCTTCTGCGCGGTGAGCCTGGAGCCCTACGGCGCGGGCGGGTGCATCATATTCCGCCCGGACTTCACCGGCACGGACTTCACCGACTACCAGCAGAACCAGCACTGGCGGGTGCGCGTCGCCGGGCTGGTGACCCGGGCGGGGGACGCGGCGACGATGGATTACACCGTGGACATGGTCGCCCTGCGCGCCGAGGACGCGGTGAACGTGGAGATATCCCAAACGCAGGCGGCGATGAAGCCCGGGGAGACGCTAAAGCTGTCCGCGCAGGTGATCCCATCCTACGCCGACGACCTCCGCGTGAGCTGGTCCAGCGGGGACGCGACCGTCGCCGCGGTGGACGAGAACGGGTTGGTCACCGCCATGGGCCCCGGCGCGTGCGACATCGTGTGCGCGGACTGCGCGGGGCATACCGACACCTGCCGGGTGACGGTCGGAAAGTGAAGAGGGAAAAGAGCGTGGAGTGTGGAGGGTGGAGTGTGGAGTTGAGAGTGCTTCGGTACAAAAAGCAACCGTAGGGACGCCATTCATGGCGTCCGCGTGCGGCGGTTCCTTCGTAGGGGCGCCGATGCGGCGCCCGCCCAATGCGAGTCGGTGGTTCCTGTCGGGCGGGCGGCGCATCGCCGCCCCTACGATGGCGTTGCGTCTGTTCATCCGGGCGATGAGGGCATCGCCCCTACGACGGGCCCAGGCTATTCCTGTTCCCTGTTCCCTGTTCCCTCTCTCATGAAGGACGTCTAAAATCAAATTCTTTATATCTTTGCAACAAAATACGGCGGCCCTCCGTCCAACGGGATAACGGAGGGCTGAAAACATACCCTGGAGGTGATCGTAAATGAAAAGGATCCTTGCGTCGGCGCTATGCCTGCTTTTGCTGTGCGCGCCGGCGCTGGCGGAGACCTACGCGGTGGACATCTACGGCTCGGAGGAGAGCCCGGCCTACAGCATACTGCTGCGGGACGACGGCACGCTGCTGACCCCGATCAAGACCTGCAACAGCATCTATCAGCTCACCCCGTCGGGCACGCCCGACGCGCAGAAGCTGTTTTCCGTCACCCCGGTGAACGTGGACATCGCGTACACGCCGGAAGCGGCGGAGGAGCTCCTGTACGACATGAACAGCGTGCGCGTGGCGCTGATGAACGGCGAAGGCAGGCTGCTGACCGGCTTTGATTACGACTATCTCGATTACGCCGACGGCTACGTGATATTCGCGCTGCCGGACGCGCTGCGGCACACCGGCGCGATGGACGCGGCGGGCAACGTGGTCATCCAGCCGGAGTACGGCGCTCTCAGGCCCATGGCCGGCGGCGCGTGGCTGGCGCTGACGCTGCCGGAGGACGCGGACGCGGACGATCCCCGCTGCGGCGTGGCGTACATCGACGCCGGGGGCGAGGTCCGGGACCTGGGCCTGCACACCGGCAGCCGCTACATCAACCTGCAGGGCGGGGACATCGCGGTGCTCGGCGACGTGGACGAGTACGACGGCAAGAGCGTGTACATCGATTCAAACGGCGAGGTGCTGTTTGGCCGCCAGTACCGCTACGCGGAGCCCTTCGTCGGCCGTTACGCCGTGGTGGAGGAGGAGAACGGCAGGTACGGCGTGATCGACGCCACGGGCGCGACGGTGCTGTACCCGGAGTTCGATTACATCAACAGCGAGGCGGGCAAGCCCATCATCGCCGTCAGGGAGGCGTACTACGCCGCCTACGACCCGGAGGACTTCGCGCTGCTGGCCGAGCAGGACCTGACCCCGGCGGAATCGGTCAGCGTCACTCCCATCACCGCCACGTTGCTGGGCGTTTCCACCGGGGAGCGCACCTGGATACGCACCACCGGCGGGCAGGTGCTGATGGAGGTCCCCCAGGACAAGAGCGTGATGATGTACTGCCTGACGGGCGATGACATCAACCGGCTGGTGCAGGAGGACAGGGACTGGCCCCGGGGCATGTCCCGGCTGATCGACTTAAACGGCAACGCGGCGAGCGGCGAGTTCAGGCTGATCACCGTGGGGTGCTGGGAGGACGGACAGGGGCGGTTCATCACCGGCGATTTCCGCATCTACAAGGATGTAGGTGGCGAGGAGATGGTGGACTGGACGAGCTACCGCTACGGCCTGATCGACGGCGACGGCCATACGCTGCTGCCCCAGGTCTACGACGAGCTGCGGGCGCTGTCCTTCGATCGCTACTGGGCGGTGCAGGGGGACAGAAGCGGCATGATCGACGCCGAGGGCAACTGGTATTACGTCATCAGCGATTACGTGTCGCTGATGGACTGATCAATACGTTTACAGGAGGGAAGAGGAAATGTTGAAGAAAATGGTCGCACTGCTGATGGCGCTGCTGCTGGCCGGGTGCGCCCTGGCGGAGTGCCCGGAGATCGCCGTGAACGAATATCCCAAGGTGGACGGCTCCACCGCTACCCTGCCGCTGAGCTACCGGCTGATGGAGGCCGCCACCGGGGTGGACGAGGCCGCCGCGAAGATCGCCATACGCCACAACAAGACCACCGAATCCTTCTACGCCCTGGTGGACGGCCGGGCGGACCTGCTGCTGGTGTACGAGCCCTCGCAGGACGCCTGGGACTACGCCAAAGAACAGGGCGTGGCGCTGGAGGTGCAGGCCATCGGCTACGACGCTCCGGTGTTCCTCATCAACGACGGAAACCCCGTGGAATCGCTGACCCATGATGAGATCGTGGGCATCTATACCGGGAAGATCACCAACTGGAAGGACGTGGGCGGCGACGATCTGGACATCGTGGCCTACCAGCGGGTGGAAAACTCCGGCAGCCAGGTGATGATGCGCGCCCAGGTGATGCAGGGTGCGGAGATGGTGGACGCCCCCAAGGAGTTCCGCACCAGCGAGATGGGCGAGCTGGTGGACGCCATCGCCTCCTACCGCAACACCGCCAACTCCATCGGCTATTCGGTGTACTACTACATCGACAACATGTACATGAAGGAGGGCATCAAGCTGTTGAAGGTCAACGGCGTGGCCCCCACCAACGCGACCATCGCCGGCGGCGAATACCCCTACCGCCAGCCCTTCTACGCCGTCATACGCGCTGACGCCCCGGAGGACGCCCCCGCCCGGCAGCTGTACAACTGGCTCGCCACCGCGGAGGGACGGCAGCTCGTCGAGGACGCGGGGTATGTGGCCGCGGAGGCGGAATGAATGAAACTCCCCGGCATCCGACAGGATGCCGGGGAGTTTATTATGTCTTGCCTCCCCGCGGGATTCATGCTAAAATAGGGATATCTGATGAGATACGGGGGGGAAGGACCACATGAAACAGGTGAAGAAGCTGTCCACCGGCAAGATCTGGTGCTTTGCCGTCGGCCAGTTCGGCTGGTCGGTGCTCGCGGCGCTGATCTCCAGCTGGCTGGTGAACTACTACCAGCCCGACCTGGCCACCCAGCAGGCGGGCCAGCCGATCTTCGTGCCGCAGGGCCGCGTGGTGCTGGGCATACTGACGGTGCTGGGGGCCATCACGGCGTTCGGCAGGCTGTTCGACGCCGTCACCGACCCGATCATCGCGTCCATGTCCGACAGGTGCAAGTCGAAGGCGGGGCGGCGCATACCGTTCATGCGGGTGGCGGCGATCCCCTTCGCGTTAAGCTGCATGCTGACCTTCTGGTCGCCGGTGAACCGGGAGAGCTGGGTCAACGCGGGCTTTTTGTTCTTGATGCTGATGCTGTTTTACCTGTTCATGACCATGTACTGCACGCCCTACAACGCGCTGATCCCCGAACTGGGGGCCGACCAGAAGACCCGCATGGCGATCTCCACCGCGATATCCTTTACCTACATCGCGGGCATGGCGATGGCGTATGTGGCCCCGGTGGTGTGGGGCATGCTGGAGAACTGGATGCCCCGGGTGACGGCCATACGGGTGACCTTCACGGGGATGTCGCTGATCGGCATGGTCTGCATGTTCGTGCCGGTGTTCACCATCCGCGAGCGGGACTACGTGACCGCCGCGCCCAGCCAGGCCAACGCCGCGAAGTCGCTGGCGGCCACCTTCCGCAACCGGGATTTTAGGGTATTCGTGGCCTCGGACATCGCCTACTTCCTGGGCATCACCATGTTCCAGACGGCGCTGCCCTTCTTCGTCACCAGCCTGCTCAGGCTGGACGAGGGCATGTCCACGGTGTACTTCGTGCTGATGACGGCGCTGTCGGTGCTGTTCTATGTGCCGGTGAACAGGCTGACGCCGAGGTTCGGCAAGAAGAAGCTGATACTGTGCGCCTTCACGGTGTTCACGCTGAGCTTCATCTACACCGCCTGCTTCGGCAGCCGCCTGCCGATCCCCCCGGCGGTGCAGGGCTACCTGCTGTGCGTCATCGCCGCGCCCGCCATGGCCATATTCGGTATACTGCCCCAGGCGGTGGTGGCCGACATCGCCGAGTACGACGCCCTGGAGACCCGCGAGAACCGCAGCGGCATGTTCTACGCCGCGCGCACCTTCGCCTTCAAGCTGGGCCAGTCCGTCGCCATGCTGCTGGTGACGGCCTTCGCCACCATCGGGCAGGAGACCGGGCTGGGCTATCGCATCACCGCCGTGGCGGCCGCCGCGGTGTGCGTGCTGGGCGGGGTGCTGTTCATGCTCTACGATGAAAAGAAGGTCTACGCCCGAATCGCCAAATAGGGGAGGGGAAGGATTGTGGAGATGCTGAATCAGGACGGCCTGGCGCGCTCCGAGGGCTACGCCGGGACCATGAAAGGGGTCATACTGCCCTACATCAACGCCCGCCGGACGGATCGGACGATACCCGGCGACGGCGGCGTGCCGCTGTTCACATCGCGCTTTGACGCCGACCGGCCGAGGGGCACGGTGCTGATCGTCCACGGCTTTACCGAGAACGTGGACAAGTTCGCGGAGGTCATCCATTCGCTGCTCAAGGGCGGCCTCTCCGTGGCGGCCTACGACCAGCGCGGCCACGGGCGCTCCGGGCGCGCGGAGGGGCTGGACGGGCTGTCACTGACCCACGTCAGGGACTTCGACGAGTACGTGCGCGATATGGACATCGTGCGCCGCGAGGTGCTCGCCGGCATGCCCAAGCCCTGGCGCGTGTTCTGTCACTCCATGGGCGGCGCGGTGACGGCGCTGTACCTGGAGCGCCATCCCGGGGTGTTCGACCGGGCGGCGATGTGCGCCCCGATGATCGCCCCGAACCTGAGCGGCATGCCCAAGCCGGTGGCGCAGGCCCTGTGCGCCGTGGAGGGCGCGCTCAAAAACGCCAGGAAGCGCGTGTTCGTCTCCAGGCCCTACGCGGAGAAGGAGCAGTTCGAGACGGCCTGCGCCAACGGCCGGGCGCGCTTCGAGTGGTACGAGGACCTGCGCTTCAACACCCCCCAATTCCAGAACAACGGGCCGACCTACGGCTGGCTTCGGGAGGCCATCGACGTCACCAAAGACATACTCACCCCCGGCGCGGTGGAGAAGATCGACGCGAAGGTCCTGCTGTTCACCGCCGGGCTGGACGACGTGGTGCTGCCCGGCCCGCAGAGGGACTTCATCGCCCGGGTCAAAAACGGCGTGCACCGCGTGGTCAAGGGGGCGAAGCATGAGATCTACCGCTCCGAAGACGAGGTGCTGTTCCCGTGGTGGCATGAGGTGGCGGAGTTCTTAAAGAATTAGGAATTCAATCTTTTATGTACGCCCGGCAAGCCGTGCCGGGCGGTTCTCATTTCCCCGCGTACTTCTGGCGCACCTGGTCGATCTGCTGCTGCTGGGCCTGCTGGGCGGGATACCAGCCCTTGGAGGCCATCTTCTGGTAGATGTCGCCTTGCATGCACAGGCTGTCGCTGAGGGCGCTGTCGAAGGTCCGCTGCACGTTGCCGGTGGCGGACTCGATGGTGCCGTGCATGTACAGGTCGCACACGCCCTTGGTGGTCAAGAGCAGGTTTTCCATAATCATCTGATCATTCATGCCGTTTCACTCCTTCCTCAAAGATATTGATCCTCACACCAGCTGGAAGAAGCTGTCGAAGATCTCCTGATGCTTCGAGAGCATCTGGCCGACGCAGTTTTTCAGGTCCGGGTCGGTCAGCTTTTGCTGCGCCTCCTGGCACTGGGCCTTCAAAAACTGCTCGTGACCCAGCGCGTCCTCGATATACTGCAACTCCTTGGGACTCATGTCGCTCACCTCCTGGGATCATTGTGCCCCGTTCGCGCGGCGTTTATGCGCGATTTGACACGCCTGTTATAATGATAAAGGGTGATTTTGCCAATGAGGACGCTGGAGCGCGCCGCGGGTGAGAAGGACGCCGGGCGGAAGGTGAAGTACTTCGTCCGGGGCGACATGGGCGTGTCGTATCATCAGTTCGCGTCGCTCAAGACGCAGGGCGCCGTGACGGTCAACGGCGCGCCGGTCCGCGCGAATCACCTGCTGCGCCCCGGCGACGTGGTGGCGGTGCGGCTTTATGAGCCCGGGCAGGTGGGCGTCGCCCCCGACCCGACGCCGGTGGACGTGGTGTACGAGGATGAGGACGTGCTCATCATCGACAAGCCCGCGCCGCTGGCGTGCCAGTGCTCCCCGAAGCAGGATGCCATGACCCTTGAAAACCGGCTGGCATACTGCTTTCCCGGCATGGTGTTCCGGCCGCTGAACCGTCTGGACCGGGGCACCAGCGGCCTGATGGCGGCGGCGAAGCACGCCCACGCCGCGCAGGCGCTGCAGAGGCAGCTGCACACCGACGCCTTCGTGCGGGAATACCTGGCCGTCGTCGAGGGGCGCATGGACGGCGCGGGGGTGATCGACGCGCCCATCGCCAAGGAAGAAGCCGCCACCGTGCGCCGGGCGGTGGATCATGAAAACGGCAGGCCCGCCGTGACGCATTATCGGGTGGAGGCGGCCGGCGACGGCTGTTCGCTGGTGCGCCTGCGGCTGGAGACCGGCCGCACCCACCAGATCCGGGTGCATCTTATGTACATGGGACACCCCGTCGTGGGGGATTTCCTCTACGGCCACGAGGATGAACGCCTGCCCGGGCGGTTCGCGCTGCATTCGACCTATATCCGGCTCATACACCCCATCACGGGGGAGATCATCGAGCGCGCGTCTCCGCTGCCGGAGGCGCTGAGGAGGCTACTATGAACATCGAATACCGGCGGGCGACCGCCGATCAGATCGAGCTGCTGGTAAAGACCCGCGTCGAGGTGCTCCGCGCCGCTAACCGGCTGGACGACAGTGCGGACCTGTCGGAGGTGGCGGCGCAGTCCCGGGACTACTACCTGCGGGCGCTTCGGGACAATACCCACACCGGCTTCCTGGCCTTCGACGGCGACGCCTTCGTGGGCGCGGGCGGGGTGAGCTACTTCCGGGTGATGCCCACCTGCCACAACGTGACCGGGTGGAAGGCCTACATCATGAACATGTACGTGCGCCCGGAATACCGGCGGCGGGGCATCGCCGCAGGCATGCTCGACCTGCTGGTGGCGGACGCCCGGGCGCGGGGCATCGGCTGCATCAGCCTGGAGGCCACGGACGCGGGGCGTCCGCTGTACGAAAAATACGGGTTCATCCCCATGACCTGCGAGATGGAGCTGCCATGATCGACGCCATGATCACCCGCATCATGAACGCCATCGCCGCCGTGCGCATGCCCGCCCAGCCGGAGGAGTACGACATCCACGCGGAGATCGCCCGGGCGCTGGAGGCCGCGGGGATACAATACGCGCACGAATACCGGCTCTCGCCCCGCTGCCGCATCGATTTCAAGGTGGGGCGCGTGGGCATCGAGGTGAAGAAGGGGCGGCCCGCGTCCGCCGAGCTGACGAAGCAGCTTCGGCGGTACCTGGCGTCCGACGCGCTGGACGCCGTGGTGGTGGTGACCCAGCGCGTGACGCGGCTGCCGGACAGCATCGACGGCAAGGGCGTGTATATCATATCGCTCAATCGGCTCTGGGGGGTGGCGCTGCCGTGACGGAGGAGTACGAATACACCGGCGAGGGCGCCATCGTGATGGACGGATACGATGATTACGCCCCCGGGCCCGACTTTCCCGCGTACCTCAGGGACGTGCCCGAGGGGTCGCGCACCTACGGCACGCTGTCCTACAACCGGAGGTCGAGGTGCTGGACCATCAAGGGCGAGCCCTGCGTGACGGAGCTTGCGAAGCGGCTGTTTCCCGGCTGCGACGGCCGGGGGCGGGGGGTGGCGCGCTTCACGGCGCATCGGCGCATCATCGGCGAACTGAACTGGCTGATGCTGCGCTACCCGCTTACGGTGAAGGCCTCCGACCGCGCGCGCTGGGAGAACGCCCTGGAGGAGGCCCGGGAGTACGCCGTGCGGCGGGAGCAGGCCCTCAGCATGCCCGAGAACGCCACGCCGCCCAAAGAGACCTTCTCCGGAGAGCTGCTGCCGTTCCAGAAGCAGGGGCTGGGGTTTATGCTGTCCACCCGGCGCTGCCTGCTGGCGGACGAGATGGGCCTGGGCAAGACCGTGCAGGCGCTGGCGTTTTTGGCCACCACCGCGGCGTACCCTGCCATACTGGTGGTGCCGCCCCACCTGATCCGCAACTGGCAGCGGGAGGTGGAGCGCTTCCTGTCCCCGGACGGGCGGCTGCGGGTGCACGTCATCAGGGGGTTAAAGCCCTACGCGCTGCCGGAGGCGGACGTTTACATCATCCACTACCTGCTTTTGCGGGGGTGGAAGGACGTGCTGCCCGGCATGGGCTTCAAGACCGTGATATTCGACGAGATGCAGGAGCTTCGGCACAACGGCACGGGCAAGTATTCGGCGGCGTCGCTGCTGTCGGAGGCGTGCGAGAACTGCATCGGGCTGTCCGGCACGCCCATCTACAACCAGGGCGGCGAGATCTGGAACGTGGTCAACATCATCGACTTCCACTTTTTGGGCGACTGGGAGAGCTTTTCCCGGGAGTGGTGCTACGGCTACAACACCGCCGTGGTGGCCAAGCCGGAGCTGCTGGGCGAGCATTTGCGGCGCGAGGGGCTGATGCTGAGGCGTTTAAAATCCGACGTGCTTAAAGAGCTGCCCGCCAAGCGGCGGCTGGTGCAGGAGATCGACTGGGACGACGCCGTCTACCGGGAGCTGATGAAGCCCGTGGCGGAGAACCTGAAGCTGCTGCGCGCCACCGACGACCCGTCCCGGCGGGCCATCATCGAGGACGCCATCTCCCAGCAGGAGCGGCAGGCTACGGGCATCGCCAAGGCCCCGTTCGTGTGCGCGTTCGTCAAGGCGCTGGTGGAGGCCGGGGAAAAGGTGCTGCTGATGGGCCATCATCACGCGGTGATGGACATCTATAAGAAGGAATTGAAGGGCTGCCATCCGAAATTCATCACCGGGCGGGAGACGGACAGGCAAAAGGACGAGGCCGCGGCGGCGTTCATGGCGGGGAAGACCGACCTTCTGTGCATCTCCCTGCGCTCCGCCAGCGGGCTGAACCTGCAGCGGGCGACCTGCGTGGTGTTCGGGGAGCTGGACTGGTCCCCGGCGGTGCACTCGCAGGCCGAGGACCGCGCCCACCGCATCGGCCAGCAGGACAGCCTGCTGTGCTACTACCTCGTGTCGCCCAACGGCTCCGACCGGGATATGCAGGACGCCCTGGGCCTCAAGGTCAGCCAGTTCGTGGCCATTATGGGCGACGCCCCCGAGAGCCGGGAGGACCGCTTCATGCAGCAGACCGAGGCGCGGGAGCGCATACGGCAGCTGGTGGAGCGGCTGGCGGAGGAACAGCAAAACGGACGGGGAGACGCGCGGTGACGTCTCCCCGTCCGGGTTTTGTTTTTTATACCTCTATGATATGAAACGCCGCCGCCCTTCCCAGCCGGTTCATGACGGCGAGGCCGAGGCCATCGGGGGGCACGGCTTCGGAGAAGAGGGCGTCCGCGCCGAGGCTATCAGCCTGGCGGAGGGCGTCGAACAGCGCCCGGGCCATCCCGGCGGCGTCCGCGCCGAGGGACAGCGCGCGGCGGTCGCCGTAGGCGGGGAGGTGGCCCTCCAGCGCCAGTATGAGGGGCGTGCCCTCCGCGGCGTCGTAGAGCTGTTGGATGCGCGCTATGACCGCGGCTTCATCGCCCTGCACCACGGTCAGGCTGCCCCGGGGGGCGTAGTGGCGGTACTTCATGCCGGGGGAGCGGGGGCGCTCGCCATCTTTGAGGGGGCGCATCACGGCATCGTCCACACGGGCCGCGCCGCACACCGCTGTGATCATCTCCGGCGTGATCCCGCCGGGGCGCAGCACGCGGGGGGTGTCGCCCGTCATGTCGATGACGGTGGATTCCAGGCCCACCGCGCAGGGCCCGCCGTCCAGTATCATCGGGATGCGCCCGTCCATGTCCTCCAGCACGTGCGCCGCGGCGGTGGGGCTGGGGCGTCCGGAGCGGTTGGCGCTGGGGGCGGCAATGGGCCGACGCGCCGCGTCGATCAGCGCCCGGGCCGCGGGGTGCGCGGGGAAGCGGACGGCCACGGTATCGAGCCCCGCGGTCACCGCCGGGGGCACGATGTCCGACTTCGGGAAGATCAGCGTCATGGGGCCGGGCCAGTAGGCGTCCATCAGGGCGCGGGCCATGGCGGACGGCTCCGCGGCGATCAGGGGTTCAAGCTGCTCGACGGCGCTGATGTGCGCGATCAGCGGGTTGTCGCCGGGGCGGCCCTTGGCCTCGAAGATGCGCCTGACGGCGTCGGCGTTCAGCGCGTCGGCGCCCAGGCCGTAGACCGTCTCGGTGGGGAAGGCCACCAGCTGTCCCGAACGTATCAACGCCCCCGCGCGCGCGAGGGCTTCGAGGGTGACGGGGAAAAGCTCGGTGTGATAGGACGTCATAGTATCTGCTCCATGCCGATCTTGTAGGGCTTCATGCCCAGCTTTTCGTAGAATTTCATCGCGCCGGGGTTGCAGGTCCAGACGTTCAGCGTGACGTTGTGGCAGCCGAGGGAGCGGGCGTATGCGACGATGTGCCGGTAGATGGCCTCGCCCACGCGGCGGCCCCGGGCGGCCTCGTCCACGCAGATGTCGTCGATGTAGAGGGTGTCCACTTCCTCCATCAGCTGCCCGCCGAAGTGCTGCAGCACGCAGAAGCCGTGGCCCAGCACCCGGCCGTCGCCGTCCGCGCAGACGAACACCAGGGTGTCGTCGTTATGCAGGATCTGCTCGAGCTCCGCGGCGGTGTACTTGGTGGTGGGGCCTTTGAACAGGTCGGGCCGGCCGTTGTGGTGGACCATGTTCACCTGTATGAGCAGGTCCAGTATGGCGGGGATGTCGCGCCCCTCGGCGCGCCTTACATTATACATATCACTTTTCCTCATTGAGCAGCGCGGTCTGTTCGGCCAGGATCAGGGCGTCGATGATCTCGTCGAGGCGGCCCTCGATGATCTCGTCGATCTTGTACAGCGTCAGCCCGATGCGGTGATCGGTCACGCGGCCCTGGGGGAAGTTGTAGGTGCGGATGCGCTCGCTGCGGTCCCCGGTGCCCACCTGGGTGCGGCGGCGATCGGCGTACTCGCCGGCCTGCTGCGCCCGCTGCATGTCGTACAGCCGGGATTTCAGCACGCGCATGGCCTTTTCGCGGTTCTGGATCTGGCTGCGCTGGTCCTGGGAGGTGACCACCAGCCCGGTGGGGATGTGGGTGATGCGCACGGCGGAATCGGTGCGGTTGACGTGCTGGCCACCCGCGCCGGAGGCCCGGTAGGTGTCGATGCGCAGGTCGTTGGGGTTGACCTCCACCTCCACGTCCTCCGCCTCGGGCAGCACGGCCACGGTGGCGGTGGAGGTGTGGATGCGCCCGGAGGACTCGGTCACCGGCACGCGCTGCACCCGGTGCACGCCGGACTCGTACTTGAGCCGCTGGAACACGTTCTTGCCGGAGATCAGTATGACGCTCTCCTTCACGCCGCCCAGCTCGGTGGAGCCGTCCTCGATGAGCTCGGTCTTCCAGCCGCGGGAGTCGGCGTAGTGGGTGTACATGCGCAGAAGCTGGGCCGCGAACAGCCCGGCCTCGTCGCCGCCCGCCCCGGCGCGGACCTCCAATACCGCGTTGCGGCGGTCGTCTGGGTCGTGGGGCAGAAGCGCGATGCGGGCCGCCTGGGTCTGCCTGTCCAGCTCGGCCTCCAGCGCCGGCAGCTCCTCCCGGGCCAGCTCGGCCATGTCGGGGTCGTCCAGCATCTCCCGGGCGGCGTCGATGTCATCAAGCAGTTTGCGATAGGCGACGGCGATGTCGTTCAGCTCCGAAAGCTCGCTGTGCTCCCGCATCAGCTTCTGAAACAGCGCAGTGTCGGCGATGACCTCCGGCAGCGTGATGCGTATGGAGAGCTCCTCAAACCGGCCCTCGACGGCCTCCAGTTGCCGGGCGATGCGCTCCTGTTCGTTGAAGGTTGGATTGGCCTGCATTCAAACACTCCTCGCCCACACGACCCTGTCGATGTGGTTCAAATCCTTGATGATGCCGGAATCGGCGCAGCGCATGCCCCGGCGGAGCATGTCCAGTATGTCCCCGGCCTCGCCGTACCCCGCCTCCAGGTAGATCGCCCCGCCGGGATTCAAGTGTCTGGGCGCCTCCGCGGCGATGCGGCGGTAGAAATCCAGCCCGTCGCGCCCGCCGTCCAGCGCCAGCATGGGCTCGTGCCGGACCTCCCGCTGCAGCGCCGCCAGGTCGATGTGGGGGATGTAGGGCGGGTTGCAGGCGATCAGGTCGAAGCGCGCGCGGCCCACGGCCTTGAACAGGTCGCCGTGGCGGATGTCCACGTCGGTGGACATGCGCTCGGCGTTGCGCTTCGCCACCTCCAGGGCGTCCCGGCTCACGTCGGCCAGGGTCACCTGCGCCCTGGGGCACAGGCTCTTCAGGCTCAGCCCGATGCAGCCCGAGCCGCAGCACAGGTCCAGCACCGCGGGGTCGGCCATCCCGGACAGGGCGATCAGCGCGTTCTCCACCAGCGTCTCGGTGTCCTGCCGGGGGATCAGCGCCCGATTGTCCACGTAGAACTGCAGGCCCATGAAATCGGCGCGCTGCAGTATGTACTGCACCGGCTCCCCGGCGGCGCGGCGGGCGAGCATGGCGTTCAAGCGCTTTAGCTCCTCCGGCACGACCTCGCGCTCGCCCTCGAATTTAAGATCGGTCCGCGTCATGCGCAGCACGTCCTCCGCCATCCACCGGGCGTCGATCTCCGGATCGGGACAGCCGGTTTCGGTCAGCACGGCGTTCGCATGGCGCAGCCAGTCGGTGATGTTCATGTCATATCATGCTTTCTATTCCATATTGTTTTCCTTCGCCGCGTTGAAGGCGCACAGGGCTACCTCCACCATCTGGCTGTGGGGCTCCATAACGAACATGCGCTGAAGCCACAGAAGCGGCGCGCGCAAAAAGCGCAGGGGATTGGCGGGGCCCAGGCGCTCCACCAGGTAGATGGGCTCGTTCACGACCCCGGCGGCGACGAACACGATCAGTATGCGCACCAGTATCTGTATGGGCAGCGTGAAGGTGCGGATCATCGTAAAGGCGATGAGGGAGGCCGTCAGCACCACCATCAGGAAGGCGGCGTCGCTGCGGCGGTAGAGCTTCGAGGCGGCGCGGGTCTCCTCGATGTCCGGGGTGCGGCGGCGGGCCTCGTAGGCGTTGAGCACCTTGTTGATCGCGCCCCGGTACATGCACAGCCGGTTGACCACGCGAAGCCGCGTGCACAGAAACACGCCCAGCACCGTGCCCACGAGGCGGCAGAAGCACATGATGGCGTTGGTCCAGCCCGCGGTGAGCTCAAAGTTGGGCAGTATCCAGGTCCTGACCGCCAGCGGCAGGGCGCAGATGCCCGTGACGAGTATCAGTATGCACGCCACGCCGCTCAAAAAGCCCACCAGGCTCTCCGGGTGGAACCGGAAAAGCTCCGCGATGCCGCGCTCCAGGCGGTTGCCCCGGGCGATGCGCTGGGGCTTGAGCTCCCCGGACTCGGAGATGCCGTCCACCAGGCCGAACACCGACCGTGTCAGCCGGAGCATGCCCCGCACGAAGGGGGTGCGGCCCATCATGGCGCGCAGGGGACGGCGCTCCCGGCGGATGCGCAGGGCGATGTCCTTGCTCTCGCGGCGCACCGCGAAGGCCGTGGCCGTGCCGATGGTGAAGCGCACGCCCTCCGCCACCGGCGCGGCGCTCAACTGGGTTCTGCTCTTTCTGGCCATATCACCGTCTCCATTATTATATATATGAAAAAACGGCGCTCACAGCGCCGGGTCGGGGTCAGCGCTATTTGGATGAAACGTCAAAAGCACCGGCGGGGCAACCCTCGCCGATGCTTTGTGACGACTACATGCCGTAGCGCTTCTTGAAGCGATCCACACGTCCGCCAGTGTCGACCAGCTTCTGCTTGCCGGTGTAGAAGGGATGGCACTTGGAGCAGATATCCACGCGCATTTCCTTCTTCACGGAGCCGGTTTCAAAGGTCTCGCCGCACACGCAGCGCACGACGGCCTTGCCGTACTTCGGATGGATGTTTTCCTTCATGAGTTTCACCTCGCTCGAATTGGACTGTCGGCTCTCCGGCGGAACCGGCATCCAACGAATCAGACAAACCTTATTATAGCATATTGTCCATCATACATCAATGGGTTCGGAAAACTTTTACATAGACCGGCGTTTCCCAAAACTTTACAATAAAACAAATCCAAAACCCATTGACAAAACCGGGGGTTGGGAGTATATTATCCTCAGTCGTTAGCACTCGAAGCTGATGAGTGCTAACAGACGGATACGATCGAAGGGGGCGCTGATCGAAATGCAGTTGGACGAACGCAAGTATCTGATACTGCAGGCCATCATCGATGACTACATCGTGACGGCGATGCCCGTGGGCTCCCGAACGATTTCGCGCAAGTCCGGCGTGGGCTTCTCGCCGGCGACGATCCGCAACGAGATGTCCGACCTGGAGGAGCTGGGGTATCTGGCCCAGCCGCACACCTCCGCGGGCCGCGTGCCGTCGAACAAGGCCTACCGGTTGTACGTGGATCACCTGCTCAAGACGGTCAAGCTGACCTCGGACGAGCGGGAGCGCATGCACGAGCACCTGGTGGACAAATCCAAGCGGGTCGACGGCGTGATCCGCTCGGCGGCGGACGTGCTGTCGGACGCCACCAAGTACACCTCGGTGATCGTCGCCCCGAAGCTGGGCACGCTGCGCATCAAGCACGTGCAGCTGGTGCCGGTGGCGGAGAAGACGGCGCTTTTGATCATCGTGACCAACGCGGGCATCGTGAAGGACGCGGTGATCCGGGTGCCGGGCGGATTGAGTGCCGACGAGCTGTACTCCATATCCCGCATGCTGACCGAGAAGCTGGCCGAAAAGCCGCTGGAGGCCGTGCGGCAGGAGTTCGCGGAGCTCTTGCGCAACAACGCGGAGAACCGCAGGCTGCTGGGCGAGGCGCTGCAGGTGATCGAGAAGAAGCTGGAGTCGGAGGACCAGGCCGACGTGGTCATCGGCGGGTCAGCGAACCTGCTGGGCTACCCGGAGTACTCCGACGTCAACAAGGCCCGCAGCTTCCTGGCGGTGCTGGAGTCCAAGGACACCATCCGAAGGGTGCTGTCCCGGGACGGCAGCATGGAGGTCACCATTCGCATCGGCCCGGAAAACCAGGTGCCGGCGCTGAATGACTGCTCCATCGTCACCGCGAGCTACCGGGTGGGCGACCACTCCAACGGGACGCTGGGCATCATCGGCCCCACGCGCATGAACTACAACCGGGTGATCTCGGTATTGGACTTCATGGGCCGGGCGCTGAGCGACGTATTGTCAGAATATAAATGAGGGCAGGACTTGACATGAAGAAGGATAAGAAAGATAAGCGGGAGACGCCCGTGACCCCGGAGAACCCCGGGACCGTGGAGGCCGTTGACATCGACGACGGCGCCATGGACGCCCAGGTGGTGTCCGAGGCGGGGCGGGAGGAGGCCGCCACCGAGGCGACCGCCAGCATTGCCGAATGGCAGGCGGCGCTGGAGCTGGCCGTCAAGCAGCGCGACGAGCTCAAGGACCAGCTTTTGAGGAGCCAGGCGGACTTCCAGAACTTCAAGCGGCGCAACCAGACCGCCCGCTCGGACGGCTATGACGACGGCGTGCGCGAGACCATCGCGGCCATGCTGCCCGCCATCGACAATCTGGAGCGCGCCATCGACGCCGCCGAAAAGCACGAGGGCGGCGAGGCATTGGCCGAGGGCGTGAAGATGACCCTCAACAGCCTGATGGAATCCCTCAAGCGCTTCGGGTTCGAGGAGGTCCCCGCCCTGGGCGAGGCCTTCGACCCCGAAAAGCACAACGCGGTCATGCGCGAGGTGGGGGAGGAGCCCGGCAAGGTGCTGGAGGTCTTCCAGAAGGGCTATAAGGTCAAGGACCGGATCATACGCTATGCGATGGTCAAGGTCGCAGTCGAGGAATAGTATCCTCACAATGAGGAATGAGGAATTAGGAATGAGGAATGAGGAATGAAAAAGCCTTTCGCCGCGTTCCGATTCCATTCCAACAAATCCCGCAAGGGATTTGCACCACAATTCCTGATTCCTCATTCCTAATTCCTCATTATTTGAGTTAACATAAGTCAACAACGAACATCTTCGTAATAATAGGAGGTAACAACAATGAGCAAGATTATCGGTATCGATCTGGGCACCACCAATTCCTGCGTCGCCGTCATGGAGGGCGGCGAGCCCGTTGTCATTGCGAACGCCGAGGGTTCGCGCACCACCCCGTCCGTCGTGGCCTTCGCCAAGAACGGCGAGCGCCTGGTCGGCCAGGTCGCCAAGCGGCAGGCCGTCACCAATCCGGACCGCACCGTCATTTCCATCAAGCGCGACATGGGCACCGACCGCAAGATCTCCATCGACGGCCACAACTACACCCCGCCGGAGATCAGCGCAATGATCCTGCAGAAGCTCAAGGCCGACGCCGAGAGCTATCTGGGCAGCACCGTCACCGAGGCCGTCATCACCGTGCCCGCCTACTTCTCCTACGCCCAGCGCCAGGCCACCAAGGATGC
>JAFRFY010000007.1 GCA_017434085.1 Clostridia bacterium | reverse complement strand
CGCCTCCGGCGCCGGCGGCCAGCACGTCAACCGCACCGACTCCGCCGTGCGCATCACCCACCTGCCCACCGGCATCGTGGTGCAGTGCCAGAACGAGCGCAGCCAGGTGCAGAACAAGGAGATGTGCTTCATATGGCTGCGCGCGCGGCTGGCTGAATTGAAGGAGCAGCAGCGGCAGGAGCAGATGGGCGAGATCAAGGGCGAGCTGAAGAAGATCGAGTGGGGCAGCCAGATCCGCTCCTACGTGTTCCAGCCCTACACCATGGTCAAGGACCACCGCACCGGCTACGAGATGGGCGACGTCTCCGCCGTGATGGACGGCAAATTGGAGGGGTTCGTGACCAGTTACCTGCAGAAGCTATGAGTCAGCTTCCTGCTGGAGGCGCTGGACGCGGACGCGGAGTGAGCCATGTCTGAGCGCACGCGGCATATCGTCGGCGCCGCGGCCCTGACGCTGGGCCTGGTCGCGCTGATGCTGATACTGATGCTCACCGCGCTGCACGCCGTGGGCACGGACGGCGGGCTGTACTACGCCGAGCAGATGAGGGCGGACATACTGCCGAGGGCGGGCATCTGCGACGCGGCGCTGAGGGCGCTGGATGGCAGCATGGCCCGCTATCTCTCGGGCGACGCGGCGGCGCTCGCGCCCGGCAACCCCTTCAACGCCCGGGAGATGGCCCATATGGCGGACTGCTTTAAGCTGTTTGAGCTTTTAAGGACGGTCCGCCGCCGTATGATACCGTGGGCCGTCCTTCTGATCACGGGCGGGGCGTGGCTTTTGCAGGACAGGCGGCGTATCCGGCGGTGCGCGTGGCTGTCGCCGCTTTTACTGCTCATACCGCTGGGGCTGTTCGCGCTGTTCGCGGCGCTTCACTTCGACCGGGCGTTCACGCTGTTTCACAAAATACTGTTCCAAAACGACCTGTGGCTGCTGGACCCGGCAACGGACCTGCTGATCCGCGTCTGCCCGGAATCCATGTTCATGCGCATGGGCGCGCGCATCGGGGTCTACAGCCTCGCGGCGATCCTCGCGGTTTCGGCCCTTGCGACAGCGCTGACGTTCATTTGGCCGAAGAAAAAGGGTGAAAACACATGGAAAACGACTACGCGGCGCGGACCCGCGCCCAAGCGGATCGACTTCGGGCGGCGGGGCACGCGCTGATCCTTTCGGTGGAGAGCTCCTGCGACGAGACCGCCGTCGCCATCGTGCGGGACGGTCGGCAGGTGCTCGCCAACTGCATCGCCAGCCAGATCGACACCCACGCCCTCTACGGCGGCGTGGTGCCGGAGATCGCGTCCCGCATGCACGTGGAGGCCATCGACCCGCTGCTGGACGCGGCGCTGGCCGAGGCGCACACGACGCTCGCCGCCATCGACGCCGTGGCGGTCACCTACGGCCCGGGGCTGGTGGGGGCGCTGCTGACGGGCGTGTCGTGGGCGAAGGCCCTGGCCTACGCGCTGGGGGTGCCGCTGATCCCCGTCAACCACATCGAGGGGCACGTGTCCGCCAACTACATCGCCCACCCGGACCTCGAGCCGCCCTTCGTGTGCCTGGTGGCCTCGGGCGGCCACAGCCATATCCTCAACGTCACCGGCTACGGCGCGTACACGCTGCTGGGCCAGACCACCGATGACGCCGCGGGCGAGGCGTTCGACAAGGTGGCGCGGGTGCTGGACATCCCCTACCCCGGCGGGCCGCTGCTGGATAAGCTGGCGGAGGAGGGGGACGATCAGGCCTACCGCTTCCCCCACCCCCACACCCAGGGGAAGTACGATTTCTCCTTCTCGGGATTGAAGACCGCCGTGATCAACCAGGCCCACAACCTGCGGCAGCAGGGCGTCGTCATCGACGCGAAGAACTTCGCCGCCTCCTTCCGCAGAAGCGTGGTGGACATGCTAGTCACCAAGACCGTGGCCGCCTGCGTGGACACCGGCGCCAGGCGCGTCGCGGTGGCCGGGGGCGTGGCGGCCAACGCGCTTTTGCGCGCCGAGCTTCAAAGGCGCGGCGAAGCGGCGGGCCTTCAGGTGTTCATCCCCCCGAAGGGCCTGTGCACCGACAACGCCGCCATGATCGGTTCCGCGGGCTTCTACGCGCTGATGGCCGGGCACGTGGCCGCGCTGAGCCTCAACGCCGTGCCCGCGCTGAGGATGCTGAATTGTGAATGAACTATGAATTATTCACGGGCGCCGTTGTGCATCATCGGCGCTTGTGCTATAATGCGAAAAGTGAGTTTGTATAAGCTCAATACAACCAACGGAGGACAGAGACATGACTATGAAGAGAATCCTTTGCCTTGCGATGGCGCTGATGCTGGCGCTGGGCGCCTGCGCGCTGGCGGAGGGCGACGACCTCCAGGCCCAGCTGGACGAGGCCAACGCCCACATCGCCGAGCTGGAGGCGCAGGTGGAGAAGTATCGCCCGTTCTACGAGCGGCAGATCGTGGCCGAGTACGGCGAGGACGGCATCGTGTGGCTGGAGGACGCCCAGAAGCAGTTCGACGAGGCCTCCGCGATGTACGCCCAGTACGGCATCCCGGTGGAAAACTACGCCGCCGAGATCAAGCAGAGCATCGTCGAGAGCCTGGTGCGCAAGGCGGTGCTGGACGCCAAGGCCGAGGAGATGGGCCTGAACGCGCTGGACGATGAGACCAAGGCCGCGCTGGCCGAGCAGGCCAACGCCGATCTGGAGACCTATATCGGCTATTACAGCAGCTACTTCGCCAAGGACGGCGCCTCCGACGAGGAGAACCGCGAGGCCACCGTCAAGGGCCTGGCCGACAACGGCATCAGCGCCGAGGCGCTGCTTGAGGATCGCATCGAAAACTACGTCAGCGAGCAGCTGCACGACGCCGTGACCAAGGACGTGACCGTCTCCGAGGAGGAGGTCCAGGCCAAGTACCAGGCCATGATCGAGGACGACAAGGACAGCTACGCCGAGGACGACACCGCCTACAACAGCGCCCGCTCCGGCGGCGAGACCATCGCCTGGAATCCCGAGGGCTACCGCGCGGTGAAGCACGTGCTCGTCAAGTTTGACGAGGACCAGGCCAAGCAGTACACTGAGCTGCAGAGCGCGCTGAGCGGCTTGAACGACGAGCTGGCCGCCCTGGACGACCCCAAGCCCACCGCCGAGCCCGCCGAGGGCGAGGAGACCGGCGAAGCCGAGGAGGCCGCGCCCCGCACCCGCGAGGAGATCGAGAAGGACATCGGCGAGATCGGCGCTTCCATCGAGGCGCTCTACAGCCAGCTGATGCCCAAAGCCCAGGAGGTCGTGGACGCCTTCAACGGCGGCGCGGACTTCGACAGCCTGATCGAGAAGTACGGCGAGGACCCCGGCATGACCCGCGACCCCGCCAAGACCCAGGGCTACGCCGTGGCGGAGAAGTCCGGCTACTGGGACCCCGCCTTCACCGAGGGCGCCATGTCCATCGCCGAGGTGGGCCAGATCAGCGAGCCCGTGCGCGGCAAGAACGGCGTGCACATCATCTACTACCTGAGCGACATCACCCCCGGCGAGGTGCCCTTTGAGGACATTCGCGAGGACGTCGCCGCCGCCGCGCTGGACGATAAGGTCGCCCAGACCTACGACGACCAGGTGGCCGTCTGGGTGGAGGAGGCCAATCCCGTCTACCACCTCGACCGCTTCTGATCGAGCCGCATAGCATTTGCCCGGGCGCCGCGCGCGGCGCCCGGGCTTTTTATGCCCTCCCCTTTCATTCAAACTTTGTTCACAAAACATCGGATGTTTGTTTGTTGACTTTGATCTTGCCTGACCATATAATATATCCAGCGGTTGAGAGAGAACGCAACCGGGAACAATAACGACAAATCTTCCCCGAAAGGAGTCAAATATCATGAAGTACACGAATGAACGCAAAAACGTCCGCAGGGCGTCGCATCGGAGGAATCATCGCAACAACCGCGGCGGCGGCACGCTGCTGGCGGCGCTGATGCTGGTGTGCATGCTGGCGATCGGCTCGGTATTCGCGCTGAACGCGGCCCCCAAGGCGGCCAGCGCCGAGGCCACGCAGGCCCAGATCGGTGCGCCGGTGATCGACACCAGCCCGGCCATCTACGTGGCTGAGAAGAACGCCAGCTCCGTGGTGGGCATCATCACCAACACCCAGGGCTGGGATCGCACCTACGGCGTGCAGGACCGCATGATGGCCCAGGGCAGCGGCGTGGTGATCGCCGAGGGCGGCTACGTGCTGACCAACTACCACGTCATCGAGGACGGCAACGCCTTCCAGGTGCTGCTCCCCTCCGGCGACAAGGTGGACGCCACCGTGGCCGGCGCGGACTCCAACCTGGACCTGGCGGTACTGAAGGTCACCGACCAGGCCGACAAGCTTGTCCCCGTGACCATCGGCAGCTCCGAGGCCATGAAGGTGGGCTCCACCGTCATCGCCATCGGCAACCCCGGCGGCGAGGTGCTGGCGAACACCGTCACCCAGGGCATCATTTCCGCCCTGCAGCGCACCAGCGTCTCCAGCAACAACACCACCCGCAATGTGGACTACATCCAGCACGACGCGCCGATCAACTCCGGCAACTCCGGCGGCGGCCTGTTCGACTACCAGGGCAACCTGATCGGCATCAACACGCTGAAGTACGGCGGCAGCTACTACTCCAGCAACAGCTATGAGGGCCTGGGCTTCGCCATCCCGATCGAGACCGCCTACCCCATCGCCCAGCAGCTGATCGAAAACGGCAAGGTGCTGCGCCCGCAGCTGGGCATCACCGTGAAGGACTACGAGGGTCCCGACGAGCCCATGCAGGACTACGCGCCCGCCAGCGTGTGCGTGTACGGCGTCACCGAGGGCGGCCCCGCCGAGAAGGCCGGCTTCAAGCAGTACGACTTCATCACCGCCATCAACGGCAAGCGCGTCACCTCCCGCCGCGAGCTGACCACCCTGCTGGACAAGTTCCAGCCCGGCGACACCGTGACCGTCACCGTGGTCCGCTACAACAACGTGTCCATGATGCCCGTCAACAACGGCTATGACAGCTACTACGGCTTCCCCTTCGGGTTCGGCTTCGGCGGCTACGGCTATGGCAACTACGGCTACGGCAACAACGGCGGCGGCAACGGCGGCAACGGCGGCAACGGCGGCAACGGCTCCACCATGACCAACGGCACCCTGGTGGTGGGCGACGGCTACACCACCCTGGACCTGGACGTCACCCTGGAGGTCCTGGACAAGTAAATAATGATCCGATACAGATACCGGCCCCCGCGCCACGAGTGACGCGGGGGCCGGTGTTCTTGCGCATGACCGTTCAATTCAATCCCTCTTATCCCAGCCCCAAAAACCCCGCCATCCGCCGCACCAGCGCCTCGGCCTCCTCGCGGGCGGGGGCTTCGGCGAATACGCGCAGCCGGGGCTCGGTGCCGCTGAAGCGCACGATGATCCAGCGGCTCTCGAACCACACCTTGCAGCCGTCCTCCCAGCTTACGCGCTCAACGGGCAGGCCGAAGTCCGGCAGCTCCCGGCGCTCGAACACCTTTCGTGCGATCTCCGCCTTCCGCTCGAGGGTCAGCGGCCAGTCGTGCTCGGCCATGTGCAGCTCGCCGAATTCGTCGTAGATGTCCCGCACCATGCCGGACAGGGGTCTGCCGGTGACGCTGAGCATCTCCACCAGCAGCGACGCGGCGTAGAGGCCGTCCTTGCCGAAGATGTGCCCCCGCACCGTGAGGCCGCCGGAGGATTCGCCGCCGATCATGGCGTCGTTTGCCTGCATGGCGGCGGAGACGTGCTTGAACCCCACGGGCACCTCGATGCAGCGCTCGCCGTAGCGCCCGGCCACCCGGTCCAGCAGGTGGGTGGTGGCCACGTTGCGCACCGCCGCGCCCTTCCAGCCCTTGTACTTGAGCAGGTAGTAGTAGAGCATCACCAAGACCAGGTTGGCGCTTATGTAGCGGCCCGTCTCGTCCACCACGCCCAGCCGGTCGGCGTCGCCGTCGGTGGCGATGCCCAGATCGGCGTTGTGCTCCTTCACGGCCATCTGCAAATCGATCAGCGTGTCCGGGTTGGGCGCGGGCAGGTGGCGGCCGAAGAAGGCGTCGTGGCGGTCGTTGATGACGTCCAGATCGCACCGGGCGGTGTAGAGTATCGTCAAAAGACCCGTCAGGCTCACGCCGAACATGGGGTCCAGCACCACCCGGGGCCGCCTGCGGCGGATGGCCGCGATGTCCACCCGCTCGAGTATGGAATCGAGGTAGTCGTCCCGGGGGTCGATGCGCGCGATGCTGCCGTTTGAAAGCCCCGCCTCGAAGTCCACGGTACGGATATCCGCCTCCGACAGGGCGTTGGCCTCGGCCTGGATTTCGTCGGTGACCTCCTGCACCGCGTCCCGCCCGCCGGCGGTGAACAGCTTGATGCCGTTCCACAGCGCCGGGTTGTGGCTGGCGGTGATCGCCGCGCCGTAGGGCAGCTCCCGGCTCTTGACGGTGAACATGATCTGGGGCGTGGGGCCGGAGATGTTGATGAAATCCACCTTCACGCCCTCGCCCGCGATGGCCTCGGAGAACCATATCGCCGCCTCCCGGCTCAAAAAGCGCCGGTCGTAGCCGATGCAGATCTCCCGCCGCGCGCCCTCCCGGACGATGCGCCGCCCCAGCGCGGCGGCCACCCGGCGTATGTTCGCCTTGGTGAAGCCGTCGCCGATGATGGCGCGCCAGCCGCCGGTGCCGAATTCAATCATCGCTCTTCGCCCCCTTTTTTGACGGATCTCCCATAATGACCCGCACGGCGTGCCGCCCGCCCGTGAACGCGGGGATCGCCTCGGCGCGCGCGCCGTCCACCTCGACGGAACGGACGCCCTTCTCCACGCGGTCCGGGTTCTCCACCCGGATGTCATACACCGCCCCGCGCCAGCGGCGGATGAGCTCGAAGCCGTCCCAGTCCTCGGGGATGCAGGGATCGACGGTCAGCCGGTCGAACTCCGGCCGCACGCCCAGCATGAAGCGCGTGGCGGCGAAATAGGCCCAGCCCGCCGAGCCGGTCATGAACGGGTGTCGCGCCCGGCCGTGGGCGGCGTGGTCGCGGCCCATGATGAACTGGCAGTAGCTGTACGGCTCCGCCCGGCGGATCTCCATGATGTCGTTCTGGTTCTCGGGCAGCAGCGCGTCGTAGAACTTCATCGCCCGCCCGCCGCGGCCCAGGCGGCACTCCGCCACCCACGCCCAGGGGTTGGGATGGCTGAACACCGCGCCGTTCTCCTTGATGCCCGGGTACACCCGGGTGATGAAGCCGATGCCATCGTCCCGCTTCGTAAACGCCGGGGCGTTCAGCATGAGCCCGTAGGGGGTGTACAGCCATGCGTCCACGGCGTCCATGGCGGATAAGCCCTGTTCACGGGTCGCCGCGCCGGACACCACCGCCCAGGCGTTGGATTCCAGGTGCACCTTGCCCTCCGCGGCCAGGTGTGTGCCGATGGCCCGACCGTCGGCGGTGAAGCCCCGCAGGAACCAGTCGCCGTCCCACAGGCAGGCCTGGCAGGCGTCCTTCATGGCCCTGAGCTTCGCCGCGTAGGCCGTAGCGTCCGCCGTCCGGCCCAGATAGCGCGCCGCGTCCAGGAAGTGCTCCGTGGCCCACACCAGCAAAAACGCCACCATGGCGCTCTCCCCGCCGCCCAGGTTCAGGCAGTCGTTCCAGTCCGCCCGCAGGCCCTTGGTGATGCCGTGGGCGCCGGTCTGGGCGTAGGAGAAGTCCAGTATGCGCTTCATGTGATCCCATACGGGCTCTACACCGCCGTCGGCGTAGGGCGCGGGGTGGTCGAAGAACGCCACATCCCCCGTCTCCCGAACGTATTCCACGATGGCCGGGATCAGCCACAGCGCGTCGTCGGCGCAGGCGTCCCCGATGCCGTGGACGTGCCGGTTGTCCGTCGCCTTGGGCACCACCGTGGGGGACCATTCCGCCTCGGCGGCTTCCCCCTCGAACCACGCCGGGTCGAACAGGTGCAGCCCGTAGCCCGCCCGGGGCAGGCCGTTCAGCAGCGGCCCGATGCGCCTGCGGCAGCCCTCCGGCTCCGCGTGGGGGATGCACATGGCGTCCTGGGCGGTGTCCCGGAAGCCCAGGCCCGTGCGCCCGCCCACCTCGATGAACGACGCGAACCGGGAGAACAGCACGTTGATCTCGCTCTGGTACAGGTTCCATATGTTCAGGCTGCGGTTCATGTTTTCGTGGGGGGTCTTCACCTGCAGCGTGCCCAGTTTTTCATCCCAGAAGCGGCGAAGCTCGTCGAAGGCCCGGTCGGCGCCGTCGAAGTCGTAGCGCCCGCGGGCGTCCCGGGCGGCCTCGCCCCGGCCGGTGCCCAGGTAGAAAAGCACCCGCTTTTCCTCCCCGGGCTTGAGCGTCAGCCGCTTCGACAGCGCGCCCACGGGGTTGCCGCCGTTCTCATGGCCGCCCATCAACCCCCGCTCGACGCCTATGGGGTTGCGCTCGGTGCGGTAGTCGCCGATGAAGCCGTCCCGGGTACCCTCCCAGGCGTCCGGCTCGAAGGAGGCGGTGAAGAACTGGAAGCTGTCCGGCTCGTAGTGCAGCTCGCAGACCGCCGCGCCGTCCTCCATGAAGGACCCGGCGCAGTACAGGCTCATCTGGAAGTTCTGGTTGTCGATGTCGATGTTGTGGAAGGAGAACTCCACGTAGCCGGTCAGATCGATGACCCGCGGCCGGTTCGAATCGTTGCGCAGGCGCACATCGAAGAGCTCCACCGGGGTATCGTCCCCCGCCTCCCGGGGGATGAACAGCGTCTGGCGGGCCGATATGCCCTCGTAATCGCAGTTATAGGTGGAATAGCCCAGCCCGTGGCGGCAGGCATAGCGCGCTTTGGTCAGGTCGCGCCCCGTGGGCTGCCAGCTGACCGACCAGTATTCCCCGGTTTCCGCGTCCCGCAGGTACACGTAGTGGCCGGGCTGATCCATGGGCACGCCGTTGGGCCGGAAGCGCGTGATGCGGTGAAACTGCGGGGAATCCAGCCAGCAGTAGCCGCCCGCGTTGTGGCTGAGCACCGCGCCCATGCGCTGGGTGCCCAGGTAGTTGGTCATGGAGAAGGGCGCGTCCACCCGGTCGATCACGTACTCCCGGGCGACGTCGTCGAAATAGCCGCAGCGCATATCCGCCGCCTCCTCATCAGTGTGATTCCTTATAGAAAGTGGCTTCACGGGAGCGTTCTCGCTCCCATGAAGCCGCTTTTCTGTGCAGTATTCACTTCGATCAGTCGGACACGTAGGGCATCAGGGCGATGGTCCGGGCGCGCTTGATGGCGGTGGACAGCTGGCGCTGATGCTTGGCGCAGGTGCCGGTCATGCGGCGGGGCAGTATCTTGCCGCGCTCGCTGGTGAAGCGGCGGAGCCGATTGACATCCTTGTAATCGATGTGCTGGATCTTATTCACGCAAAATTCGCAGACCTTCCTGCGCGGCTTGCGGCCACGGGGACGGCGAATGCGCTCGCCACGATCTTCAGACATGTTGTTGTTCCTCCTTTTCGGATTATAGGGCATGCCCTCGGAGGCATTCCCAAAGAAGAAAATACGGTGTAACAAAGCCTTTTGCGGGTCGAAAACCCGCTTCGGCGCGGACGCCCAAAGCCCAAATCAGAAGGGCAGTTCGTCGTCCTCCACCTCGGTGAAATCGTTCGCCGAAGGGGGCGCGGGCTGGGCGCGCCTGGCCGGGGACGGCGCGGAGCCGTCGTCAGCCCCGGCGGGATCGTTCGCCGAAGGGGCCGCGGGCTGGGTGCGCCTGGCCGGGGGCGGCGCGAAGCCGTTGTCGTAATTGCGCGGCTGTACGCCTTCCTCGTTACGGCTGCCCAGGGCCTCGACGCTGTCGGCAATGATCTCGGTCACATAGCGCTTGGAGCCGTCCTGCGCATCATAGGAACGGTTCTGGATGCTGCCCTCCACGGCAACGCGGCGACCCTTGGACAGGTAGCGGTTGCAGAAGTCAGCGGTCTGGCGCCATGCGATGACGGTAAAGAAATCCGCCTCGCGCACGCCCTGCTGGTTGGCAAAGCGGCGCTGCACGGCAATGCGGAAGGTCGACTGGGAGATTCCGCTCTGCGTGACGCGGCCCTCGGGATCATTGGCGAGGTTGCCGATCATAATAACTTTGTTCATGGATTATCCCTGCCTTTTCAGGAGCCGGGGCTTATTCGGCCTCGGATTCAGGCTTCTCGTCGTCGACGGGCTCGGCAACGGTCTCGGGCTCGGCGGGCTCGGCGGGCGCGGGGGCCTCGACGGGCTCGGCGACGGGCGCGGGCGCGGCCTCGGCCGGAGCCTGGGCGTCGCGGGCGACGTAGGGCTTCTGCGGCTCGCGCTTGGCGGGCAGCTCACCCTCGTACCGCACGGTCAGGTAGCGCAGCACGCTGTCGGAGATCTGCATGTTGCGCTCGATCTCACGGGGCAGCTCCGCGGGCGCCTTGATGTACATCAGCACATAGTAGCCCTCGGTCTTGTACTGGATGGCGTAGGCCAGGCGGCGCTTGCCCCACTCGTCGACGCGATCCACTTCACCGCCGTTCTTCTTCACCAAATCCGAAAAACGGTTGATCAGCTCGATCCTGGCGCTGTCCTCCAGCGCGGGATCAATAACGTACATGACTTCATACTGGTTCATGTCATTTTCACCTCCTTATGGACTTCGGCCACGATCGGTTCACCGTGGCAAGGATGCGCTTTTTCTATTATAGCGCATTTGGGGGCGGGATGCAATGCGGGATAATGATAAATTTGTGATAATTCGCCACCTTGCGCCGTCCCGCGGGATGCGCTATAATGTTTACAACAAGAAGAGAGGGAATGTGATGAACTATCGCATGCTGCGGGGGGACAGCTTCAACCCCTTTTGCAACCTGGCCGTGGAGGCGCTGCTGTTTGAGACGCTGGGGCCGGAGGAGATCGCGTTTTACCTCTGGCAGAACCAGAACACGGTGGTGATCGGGCGGCACCAGAACGCCTGGCAGGAGTGCCGGGTGAAGCTTCTGGAGGACGAGGGCGGCCTGCTGGCCCGGCGCTCGACCGGCGGCGGCGCGGTGTACCACGACCTGGGCAATCTCAATTTCACGTTCGTCGCGCCCCGGGCGCACTACGACGTCCGTCGGCAGCTCGACGTGATCCGCCGGGCGGCGGCGGACTTCGGCATCGAGACGGCCTTCACCGGGCGCAACGACCTGGTCATCGCGCCGGACGGGGCGAAGTTCTCCGGCAACGCCTTCAAATTCTCCGACGCGGTGGGCATGCACCACGGCACGGTGCTGGTCAGCGTGGACATGGATAAGCTGGGCCGCTACCTGGTCCCCGGGAAGGACAAGCTCAAGGCCAAGGGCATCGAAAGCGTGCGCGCCCGGGTGTGCAATCTTGCCGAGCTGAACCCCGATATCACCGTTCCCGCGCTGGCCGACGCCCTGGAGCGGGCGTTCGAGGCGGCCTACGGGCCCGCGGAGCGCCTCGCGGTAAACGACCTCGACCCGGACCGCCTCGCGGCGCTAAAGGAGCAGTTCGCCGCCTGGGACTTCCGGCTGGGCAAGGCGCTGCCCTTCGACGCCACGCTGTCCCACCGGTTCGACTGGGGCGGCGTGACGCTGGAGCTCGCGCTGCGCCACGGCGTGATCGAGCGCGCCTCGGTGTGGTCCGACGCCATGGACGAGGCCGTCATCGCGCGCATCGCCCCCGCCCTCGAGGGCCTGCGCTACGAAAACGCCGCAATCGCCGACGCCCTGCACGGCCTTAAAGACCCGCGGATGACGGACCTGGCCGCCTGGATCGCGCTCGAGGAATTGGGATGATGCGCCAGCGGCATAATACGCCGCCCTTACGGGGTGGGCATCCGCGGACGCCATGAATGGCGTCCCTACGACGGGCATCGCCGCCCCTACGACCGCCGCAGCGGCATGATAACAAATCGGTAGACAACGAGGACAAATCCTGATATAATAAGAGTGAATTCTGCATACCGCACCCCGCCTCCGACGGGCGATGAGGGCATCGCCCCTACGACAGCCTCGATCTGCATACCGCACCCCGCATCCGACGGGCGATGAGGGCATCGCCCCTACGACAGCCTCGATCTGCATACCGCACCCCGCATCCGACGGGCGATGAGGGCATCGCCCCTACATCGACCCCACCCCGCACTCTGAAACAGCTGTATTATGAGGCATACATTTTCGCTGGTATTTCTGCTCATGGCGATTGCCCTGGCGGCGTGCGCCTGTCTGGCGCTGCGCTCCCGGAAGGCGATCGGGAAATACGTGGCCCAGACCGTCGCGGCGCTGATCCCTCCGGTGATCGGCAACATGATCATCGTCGCCTCCGGCACGAAGGCGCTCTCGACGCTGGGCTGCTACATCTATTTCATCGGCATGGACCTGGTGATGCTGGCGCTGACCGGGTTCACGCTGGAGTACTGCCATCTGCCCAATCTCAAGTCAAAATACCTGACCGCCGTGCGCGCGCTGCTGGCCGTCGACGCCGTACAGCTGCTTTTGAACCCCCTTTTCGGCCACGCCTTCGACACCGAGGCCATCCCGGTGGACGGCTTCGCCTACTACCGGCTGGTGCCGCGCCTGGGCCAGACCTTCCACCGGGTGGTGGACTACGGCATACTGGCCACGGTCATCGTGATATTCATCTACAAGCTGATCCACACTCCCCACATCTACTCCGAGCGCTACGGCATCATACTGGCGGCCATACTGGCGGGCCTGGTCTGGGAGACCTACTACATCTTCTCCCGCACGCCCATCGACCGCTCGATGGTGAGCTTCGGCGTGTTCGGGCTGTTGGTGTTCTATTTCTCGATCTACTACCGCCCGGTGCGGCTTCTGGACCGCATGCTGGCCAACATCGCCTCGGAGATGCCGGAGGCCATGTTCTTCCTGGACGTGGCGGGCCACTGCGTGTGGGCGAACCGCCCCGGCCAGCAGCTCGCGGCGCTGGGCGAGGACGACTTCGACAGCGCCACGGGACGGCTGAAATCCATGTTCGACATCAGCCTCGAGAGCCTGGACGAGTGGTCCGTGCAGCGCCAGGTGGCGGCGGACGGCGGCGTCAAACACTTCGTGCTCCAGAAGCACGCCCTCTCGGACGACCGCGGGCGGCTGCTGGGCGCGTTTCTGTCCGTGCGCGACGACACCCGGGAGCACCAGGCGCTGCAGCGCGAGAAGTACAACGCCACCCACGACCGGCTGACCGGCCTCTACAACCGGGAATACCTGAGCGAGCGCATACGGGGGCTGATCGACACCCGCCGCGACGTGGAGTGGCTGGTGGCGTTCATCGACGTCAAGGACTTCAAGCTGGTCAACGACATATTCGGCACGGCCTTCGGCGACTACGCCATACACGCCATCGGCGCGTGGATCGCACGCACCCTGCCGGAGGGCAGCGTCTACGGGCGCCTGGCGGGGGACACCTTCGGCGCGTGCGTGCCCGGGGACGCCTTCGACCCCGCCGCCGTGGAGGCCAGCCTGTCCCGCTTCGTGGTGGCCGACGGCGCGGTGGCGCACAACATACTGATCCACATCGGCGTCTACCCGGTCACCGAGCCGGAGCTGGAGGTCTCGGTGATGCTGGACCGGGCGCACCTGGCGCTGTCCACCATCGAGCGGGAATACCAGACCCACATCGCCTGGTACGACGACACCATGCGCCGCCGCATCCTCTGGGCGCAGCAGATCACCGCGGAGCTGCCCGACGCGCTCTCGCAGGGGCAGATCCGGCCCTATCTCCAGCCCATCGTGGACGGCGACGGCAGGCCGGTGGGCGCGGAGGCGCTGGTGCGCTGGGTGCACCCCGTCGAGGGCTTCCTCTCCCCCGCCGCGTTCATCCCCATATTCGAGGAAAACGGCATGATCGCCCAGGTGGACCGCCACATGTGGCGGCAGGCGTGCGCCATACTGGCCGAGTGGAAGAAGCGCGGGCGCGACCAGTTCATATCCGTCAACATCTCCCCCAAGGACTTCTACTTCATGGACGTGGCCGCCGAGATCCGCGACGCGGCGCGGGACTACGGCGTCTCCCCCGACCGGCTGCGGCTGGAGATCACCGAGACCGTCATGATGACGAACATGGAAAACCGCATCAAAATACTGGAATCCCTGAGAAAAGAGGGCTTCCGGATCGAGATGGACGACTTCGGGTCCGGGTATTCGTCGCTGAACCTGTTGAAGGATATGCCGGTGGACGTGATCAAGATCGACATGCGCTTCCTGTCCCGGTCCGAGCACGAGATGAAGGCCCGGCGCATACTCAACAACGTGATGCGCATGTCCGAGGACATCGACATCGTGTCCCTGGTGGAGGGCGTGGAGACCCGGGAGCAGTACGGCATGCTCTCCGACATGCGCTGCCGGCTGTTCCAGGGCTATTACTTCGCCCGCCCCATGCCCCCGGCGGAATTCGAGGCCCACTGGCTGGACGACGCGCAGACGGAGGAATAGGACGCAATGAAACCGTACACGAGAACCGTTCAGTACTACGAGACGGACATGATGGGCATCGCCCACCACGCCAACTACATCCACTGGATGGAGGAGGCGCGCATCGACTTCATGGCCCAGCTGGGCTATCCCTACGCCCGCATGGAGGCGGAGGGGGTGCTCTCCCCGGTGCGCGCGCTGTCCGTGCAGTACAAAAAGCCCTGCACCTTCGGGGACACCGTGGCGATCGCCGTGGGGGTCGAGGCCTTCAACGGCGTGGTGCTGACCATACGCTACGCCATGAAGCGGGGCGACGATACGCTGTGCGAGGCCCAATCCGAGCACGTGTTCACGGACCGGTCCGGGCGGCTTGTCCGGATGCGGCGGGATATGCCGGCGTTCTGCGCGGCCATCGAGCGCATGATCGGACAATGATGAGGAGGGCGGCATGAATCCACTGTCGATACTGATGTTCGCGTTTTCCGGCGGGCTATTGCTGTACGCGGCGCTGCTCTACCTGAGCAAGGACGTGAACATGATCCCCCGGAGCTACGCAGCGAAGATCGCCGACAAGCGCAGGTACGCCACCCAGTTCGCCAAGGTGATCGCGCTGGTGGCGCTGGCCCCGGCCTATGCGGGCATCGTGGGCCTGTTTTCGTCGTTCTGGGGGATGGTCGCGCTGTTCGCGCAGATGATACTGGCCATCTTCCTGGGGACAAAGCTCATGAAGTGAGGGAATCGACGTGAAAATCACCGCGCTGACGGAAAACACCTCCGCCCGCGGCCTGGGCACGGAGCACGGCCTGAGCCTGTTCGTGGACATGGGGCGGCGGCGGTTCCTGTTCGACATGGGGCAGACGGCGCTCTTCGCCGAGAACGCCCGGGCGCTGGGCATCGACCTGGGGACGGCGGATTTCGCCGTGCTGTCCCACGGGCACTACGACCACGGCGGCGGCCTGGCGACCTTCCTCGCCCTCAACGACCGCGCGCCGGTGTACATAAGCCGCCGCGCCTTTGAGCCGCACTACAACGCCTCGGACGCCTATATCGGGCTGGATGAACGGCTGAGGGACGCGCCCCGGCTGGTCTGTGTGGACGACGGGCTGGCGCTCGCGCCGGGCATGACGCTCGTCAGCGCGGGCCAGGTGCCCCTGTACAAAAGCCCAGGCGCCTTCGGCCTCAAGGTCATGCGGCAGGGGCGGCTTATGGAGGACGACTTCCTGCACGAGCAGTACCTGCTGATCGAGGATAAGGGCCGCCGCGTGCTGTTCAGCGGCTGCTCCCACCGGGGCATACTGAACATCGCGCGCCGGTTCAGGCCGGACGTGCTCATCGGGGGCTTCCACCTGTTCAAGCTGCCCGTCGGCGAAGCGCTGGACGGCTATGCCGACGCGCTGGAGGCCACCGGCGCGACCTTCTACACCTGCCACTGCACCGGCACGGAACAGTACGAATACATGAAGCGGCGCATGACCCGGCTTCATTACATCAGCGCCGGGGATGGCGTGGAGGTGTGAGATTATATAAATAACCCGGCCTCCCCGATACGGAGGGCCGGGCTTTATGTTCCGAAAAATCAATCCGCGCGCACGCGCCAGCCGTACTTGTCCTCCACCTTGCCGGTCTGTATGCCGGTGATGGTATCGTACAGCTTCTGGGTCACGGGGCCGATGTTGCCGTCGCCGATGGTCATGACCTCGTCCATGTAGCGCAGCTTGCCCACGGGGGAGATGACGGCGGCGGTGCCGGTGCCGAAGACCTCCTCGAGGGTGCCGTTCTTCTGGGCCTCGATCAGCTCGTCCACGGACACCTTGCGCTCCTCGACCTCCATGCCCCACTGGCGGCACAGGAACAGAACGGAGTTGCGGGTGATGCCGGGGAGTATGGAGCCGTTGAGCATCGGGGTGACGATCTTGCCGTTGATCTTGAACATGATGTTCATGGCGCCGACTTCCTCGATGTACTTGCGCTCCACGCCGTCGAGCCACAGCACCTGGGAGTAGCCGCCGTCGTGGGCCTTCACCTGGGCGATCAGGGACGCGGCGTAGTTGCCGCCGGTCTTGGCGAAGCCGATGCCGCCGCGCACGGCGCGCACGTACTCGTCCTCGATCCAGATGCCCACGGGGGCCAGGCCGCTCTCATAGTAGGCGCCGGAGGGGCTCAGTATGATGATGAACAGGTAGGTCTTGGAGGGGGCCACGCCCAGGAACTCGTCGGTGGCGATCACGAAGGGGCGGATGTACAGGGACGTGCCCGGGTCGGTGGGGATCCAGTCCTTGTCCACGGCCACCACGGTCTTGATGGCCTGCACGAAGTCCTCCTCGGGGATCTGCGGGATGCACAGGCGGTCGTTGGAGGCGTTGGCGCGCTTGGCGTTCATGTCCGGGCGGAACAGGAAGGCCTCGCCGTTCTCGCCGCGATAGGCCTTGAGGCCCTCGAACATCTCCTGGCCGTAGTGGAACACCATCGCCGACGGCGCCAGCGAAATATTCTGGTAGGGCACCACGCGGGCGTCGTGCCAGCCCTGGCCCTCGGTGTAGTCCATCACAAACATGTGGTCGGTGAAGATGTGGCCGAAGCCCAGCTTCTGGCCCGGCGTCGGCTTGGCCTTCGGCGCGGCGGTCCTCTCAATGCGAATGTTCAACATGGGTATCGCTCCGTTTCATCGTTGAGATTGATGCGTTTTTGCATCCGTACCTCCCTATGATAGCGCGTTAATCGGCGAAAATCAAGTGTCAATGCCCCGAATTTGCATTTTTTGCCCGATCTTCCATCATATTTTACATTTTCCAAGGCTTCAATTTCCACGCCTGCGACGGCGCTTTGCGGCCATAATAAGCCTCGCGGCCGCAAAAAATCGCAGGAGGAATCAGCATGAACGAGACGATTCAGCTTTTGCAGGACGTCGTGCGCAACGCGCGAAGCGGCGAGGAGGCCATCAACCAGCTGATGGACAAGGTCGAGAGCCAGGAGATGCGGGGCGAGCTGGACCGCGAGCGCGAGCAGTACCGTGCCTCCGCCCAGGAGGCCGAGAGCGCCCTGGCCGCCGCCGGGGGCCGCGCCGAGCCCGTGGGAGCGCTTCAAAAGGCCGGCATGTGGATGGGCACCCAGATGAACACCCTCACCGACCGCTCCAACGCCCACATCGCCGAGATGGTCATACAGGGGGCCACCATGGGCATCATCGAGATGACCAAGGCCCGCAACACCTACCCCGACGCCGATGCCGACGCCGCCAGCCTCGCCAGCCGCTTCATCGTGACGCAGAACGACATCATCGACCGGCAGAAGGCGTATCTACAGGACAAGGTACTCGTTTGAAATTGGGAATGGGGAATTGGGAATGGGGAATTATGGAATGCCGGGAGACTCATTCCTCATTCCTCACTCCTCATTCCTCATTCGGCTTCTCCACCGGCGTATGCGCGTACTGGCGCACCTGATCCCACGGCACGGTGAAGCCCGCGCCGTGGGCACAGAACACGCTGTCGGGGGTATCGTCGGCCAGGGGATTGTAATTCGCCGCGGCGATAACCTCCGCCGCGTCCCTGCAGGGGGCGTAGTGGTCCAGCCGGTAGCGCAGGCTCCCCCGCCCGTGGGTGGCGGCCATGAAGTCGGAGATGTAGTCGGCGAACAGCTTGAACGCCGCCTCGCCCCGCAGCATGAAGCCGTCGCCCTCGGGCGCGGGGGGCTCCAGATCGGCCTGCATGCGGGTCAGATCCCCCATCACCCGGCCGTAATCCTCCCCCGGGACCCGAAGCTCAAACCGGCACACGGGCTCCAGCAGCACGGATTCGGCGACCATCAGCGCGTTGCGTATGGCGCGGTAGGTGCTCTGGCGGAAGTCGCCGCCCTCGGTGTGCTTCAAATGGCTGCGCCCGTGCAGAAGCTCCACCTTCACGTCCGTCAGCCGCGCGCCGGTGAGCACGCCCTTGTGCTTCTTCTCAAACACGTGGGTCTCTATGAGCCGCTGCCAGTTGAGGCTGAGCTCGTCCACGTGGCATTTCGATTCAAAGGTGATGCCGCTGCCCCGGGGCCCCGGCGACAGCCGGAGCTGCACCTCGGCGTAGTGGCGCAGGGGCTCGTAGTGGCCGATGCCTATGGCGGGGGCGGCGATGGTCTCCATGTACATCACCCGGAGCCTGCCGAACGCCACCGGTATGCCGAAGCGGTCCAGCATCAGCTGCTTCAACACCTCCAGCTGTATGGGGCCCATGACGTTCACGTCGACGGCGTCCCCGGCGGCGTTCACGCTGACGTTCAGCGCCGGGTCCTCCTCCTCCAGCTGCCTGAGCGCCTGGAGCACCCGCCCGGCGGGGACCTCCGGGCCCCACACCACCGAGGAGGCCAGCATCGGCTCGGCCTCGAAGCGGTTGCGCTTCCCGGCGCTTTGGCCGATATGATCCCCCGGCCGGGCCTCGGGAAGCCCCGCGGCGGCGCACAGCATGCCCCTCTCCGCCCGGGCGGCGGGCTGGTACTTCACCCCGGAGTACAGCCGAAGCTCGTTGACCTTGGCCGTCGCGCCGGAGGGCAGCGCCACCTCCTCCCGCGCCGCGACGGACCCGGACAGCACCTTAAAGAACGTCAGTCGGTTGCCCTGGGCGTCCCGGCGCACCTTGTACACCAGCGCGTCGAAGGGCCCGTTATCGGGGACGGTGTCGCCGGTCAGCAGGCACAGCGCGTCCAGAAATTCCCGCACGCCCGCGTCGTTGAGCGCGGAGCCCCGGTAGACCGGGAAGATCTCCCGGCCCCTGATCTGCCTTATGAGGGCGTCGCGCCAGGCGTCGGGGTCGTAATCGTCCGCCATCAGCCGGTCCAGCAGCGCCTCGTCGCGCTCGGCCACGGCCTCGATCAGCGCATCCGGCAGCGCCCCGCCGGTATAGCCCCGCATGTCCACGCAGTCCGGGGACAGGCGGCGCTTCAATTCCGCGAGGTTCGCCGCCGCGTCGAAGCCCGCCCGGTCCGTCTTGTTGACGAACACGAAGGCCGGTATATGGAGCCTTTTGAGCATCGCCCAGACGGTCTCGGTGTGGCTCTGCACGCCCTCGGCCCCGGACACGATCACCACCGCGTAGTCCAGCACCGTGGCGGAGCGCTCCATCTCCGCGGCGAAGTCGGCGTGCCCGGGGGTGTCCACCCAGAAGAAGCGCCGCCCGCCGCGCTCGAAGGTCGCCTGGTCCGAGAATATGGTGATGCCCCGCTGTTTTTCCAGCGGATGGGCGTCCAGGAAGGCGTCGCCGTGGTCCACGCGGCCCGCGGTCCGGATCACCCCCGCGTGGCGCAGTATCTGCTCCGAAAAGGTGGTCTTGCCCGCGTCCACGTGGGCCAGTATGCCGATGATGGTGTTGTTCATGCCGTCTCCTTCAGCACCCGCCACAAATTGAGCCCCGCGATACCGGCAAGCGTCGCCTCGGAATAGCCGCGCCGCCGCAGCGCGTCCAGCAGCACGGGGAAGCCGGAGGGATCGCCCAGGCCGTCGGGCCAGGACTCGATGCCGTCGAAATCGGAGCCGAAGCCCAGCACATGCTCGCCGCCCATCTCGCAGATGGCGTCGATGTGCCGCACCACATCGTCCAATGTGGCCCGGCCGTCGGCTTTGAGGAAGTCCGAATAGAAGTTGATGCCGATGAAGCCCCTGCGGTCGATGAGGGCCTTCACCTGCTCCCGGGTCAGGTTCCGGGGCACGTCGCACAGCCAGCGGCAGTCGGAGTGGGTGGCGATGGGGGCCAGCGCGGCGCGCTCCATCAGGTCCCAGAAGCCCGCCTCGTTCAGGTGCGACACGTCCGCGCGCACCCCTGCGGCGTCCATGGCCCGCACCAGCTCGAAGCCGAAGGGCTTGAGACCCTTCTTCTCCCCGCCCGCGGCGGGATAGCCGATCTCGTTTTCAAAATTCCAGGTCAGCGCGATCATCCGAAGCCGCGCCGCCGCCATGAACTCGTCAAACCGCGCGATGGAGCCCTCCAGCATCTCCCCGCCCTCGCAGGACAGTATGCCCGTGGGGACCTCCGGCGGCGCGTCCGGCAGGTCGCCCGTCAGCACCGGCACGCCCAGCCTGGGCACGGCGCCTAACATGTCGATGCCGTCCTGATACGCCGTGCCCCGGGTGCCGTGCTTGCCGCAGAACAGCGCGAAGGTCTGAATCCCCACGCCGCCCCGTTTAAGCCGCTCCGGGGTGACCACGCAGTCCTCCGGCCGGGTGTGGCAGATAGCGATTTCATAGAGTGTGTCACAGTGCGCGTCGGCGATGAACATTGATATCTCCCCTTTTCGTTGATTGCGTCATTATTCTACATGGCGGTGCGTTTTTCCTGCTTGATTGTACGATGAGGAAGTGATATGATGGGAGCAGAGTGAAGAGTGGAGATATAGAATGCCCGGGAACGAAGCGACGTGATTTCCTTTCACAAAGCACCTTTATTCGCGGGAACATTGATTGTTATTCCCACAATGCTATGTGCGCGGCTAACCATAACTCCACTCTCCACTCTCCACACTCCACTCTCTTTTCCAAAGGGGGCCGCGCAATGACCACAACCTACCGTTACAGCTACCTTCCCTGTGAATCCTGCGTGGGCAAGAACCACTGCAAGAAGTGCCAGGAGGACATCGCCGGCCTGTTGAGGGCGCTGCCCGGCGTGCTGGACGCGGCGGTCGACCGGCGCGAGGGCGCGCTGACGGTCACCCACGACGGCGCCGACCTCGACGCGCTGGAGGACGCCATGGACGCCGCCGGCGTGTTTCTGAGCTGACATGGCGCGCGCGCTCAACTTCATCGAGGGCATGGAGCGGGACATACTCACCCGCCGGCGCAAAGCGCTGTGGCGGCCCTTCTGCCGCGCCGTCCGGGAATACCGGCTGATCGAGCCCGGGGACCGCGTGGCGGTGTGCGTGTCTGGCGGCAAGGATTCCATGCTGCTTTCGGTGCTGATGCGCATGCTGCAGAGGCACTTTGAGATCCCTTTCGAGGCGGTCAACCTCGTCATGGACCCCGGCTACGCCCCCGAACACCGGCGGCAGATCGAGGACAACGCCCGGCGGCTGGGCATCGCGTATACGCTGATCGAGTCCGACGTGTTCGAGGCCGCCGCGGCGCAGGACGCGCGGCCCTGCTTCATGTGCGCCCGCATGCGCCGTGGCTGCCTGTACCGCCACGCGCGGGCCCTGGGCTGCAACAAGCTGGCGCTGGGCCACCACTTCGACGACGTGATCGAGACCACCCTGATGGCCATGCTCTACGGCGGCCAGATCCAGGCCATGCCGCCGATGCTGGAGGCCAAAAACTTCCCCGGCCTGCGGCTCATACGCCCCATGTACGCCATACGGGAGCGGGACATCGTCGCCTGGCGGGACGACTACGGCCTGGAGTTCTTGCAGTGCGCCTGCCGCGTGACCCGCAAGGGCGCGGATTCCCGGCGGCAGTACGTCAAGCGGCTCATGCAGGCCCTCGACGCCGACCACCCCAAGGTCTCCCAAAACCTGTTCAACAGCGTCCACACCGTGCAGCTCGACACGCTGGTGGGCTGGAAGCATCGGGGCGTCGCGCATACTTTTCTGGAAAATCTCGAAGATGATTGATTTGACGGTTGCCAAATCCTGTTAAATCGTGTATAATATCTTTACAAATATGATGATGGAGGATTACACCATGGCAAAGTTCGTATGTGACGCCTGCGGCTGGGAATACGACGAGGACCTCGGCAGCCCCGAGAACGGCATCGCCCCCGGCACCAAGTTTGAGGACCTGCCCGACGATTTCGAGTGCCCGCTGTGCGGCGTCGGCAAGGACATGTTCTCCGAAGCATAACTTACCGGCACAGACGGCCCCGGGACGCGCGTCCCGGGGCCGTTCGTGTCTTTTCGGTCCGACGGGCGATGAGGGCCTCGCCCCTACAACGACGTGGATTCCGTAGGGGCGATGCCCTCATCGCCCGACTGCCGTTTTCGATCATTTCTTCGCCGCTTTGATGATCACGTCCCGCAGCGCCTTCTCCGGCTGCAGCACCATAATGGCGGTCCTCCCGGCGTCGTTATAGGCCACGGCCAGGGGCTCGATGGGGCACTCCGGCTTCACGGCGCGCTGCACCCGGGCCCCGGGGCAGCGGCGCTTCACATCCTCGAGCGTGCCGCAGCGCTGTATGCCGTTTAGCCAGATATCGGCCATCTGGCGCTCGTAGCGGCCGTAGGCGCGGCGCACGCGCAGGCAGCTTCCGTCGCAGACGTACACGAAGCTCATCACATACCGGTTCAGCAGAAACCAGGCCACCCCCATGCCGAAGAGTATGAACAGCAGCGAGGCGGTGTTGCCGATCCAGCGGCCCAGGTAGTAGAACAGATTGGAGCCCAGTATCACGCCCAGGGCGATCACGGCGATGAGCACCACGCCGCGCCAGCCCTGCAGGGAGCGGTGGCTCACCCGCTGCTGTATCATTGCGCCGCCTCCTTTTTGAGGTCCTCCACCAGATATTCCGCCGCCCGCAGGGAGGCCTCGATGTTTTCGCCGTTTGCGGCGATCACCAGGAACGCGCCCTCGTTGTCAAACGCCTCCATTTGCCTGAGCGCCGTCAGGCTGTCCAGCCTGAGCCCCGCCAGCAGCGTGGCGCTCTCGCCGGTCTCCTGGTCGGTGACGGTGGCGTAGTAGGGCTCAAGCCCGCCGTCGTTGAGCCAGCCCGCCGCCCAGTGATCGTCCAGCGGCAGACACGCCCCGGCATTCACCAGTGCCTCCATGGCGTTTTCATTGGCCAGGAAGATGTCGCCCTCGCCCACCGCCAGCCGGGTCATCAGCACCATCACGCCGGTGTACTCCCGCGCCGGGTCGGCGAACATCAGGCTCTCAAAGGCGACCTCCCGCAGGGTGTCGTCCTCCGATTGCAGCTTTTTAAGCACGTCCGCGGCGACGGCGTCCAGCGGCTCCGGGTTGGACCACTCGTCCGCCATGTAGATCAGTATCCGCTCATTCTCCGGCACCCGCGGCTCAGTGGCGATCCACAAAAGGTTGCCCAGCACCAGCGCCACCGCGATGATCACCGCGTAAATCAAGCAGAACTTGCGCAGATGCTCCCTGAGATTGTACCATGTCAGCCTGGTATCCGGCATATCTTAAGCCTCCGATAAAGTGCAGATCAGTATCCCTATTATAGACCAAATATTCCGTGCGCGCAAGGGCTTGACAGCGCGGAGGGGAAAGACTATTATAGAATTGATAACGGATATTACCATCACTCAACGGGGGTGCGGTTTCATGCGCGAACAGCCACAGCTCGGCAGTATGATCAAGGGGCAGGCCTTCGACGGCTTTCTACTGGTGCGGCAGGCACAGCAGCGCACCAGCTCCAACGGCGGCAAGTACCTGGACATGACGCTGTGCGACATCTCCGGCGAGGTCAACGCCAAGATGTGGGACGGCCTCACCGCGCCGCCCGCCGTCGCGCAGGTGATCCGCCTGCGGGGCATGATGCTGGAGTACAACGGCCGGCCCCAGCTGCGGGTGGACAAGCTGCGGCCCTCGGTGGAGAGCGACGAGGTGGACATGTCGGTGCTGGCCCCCTGCGCGCCCCGGCCCGCCAATGAAATGCTGGACGAGATCCTCAACCGGGTGGACGCCTTCGCCGACCACGAGCTCAAGGACCTGGTGCTGATGCGGCTGGAGGAGTGCGGCGACAAGCTGAGCTACTACCCGGCGGCGTCCAAGCTGCACCACGCGGAGCGCTCCGGGCTTTTGCACCACACCAGCACCATGCTGCGCGGCGCGGCGGCCATCTGCGAGATCTATCCCAATCTGGACGCCGACCTCCTGGCCGCCGGGGTGATCCTCCACGACCTGTGCAAGATCACCGAGATGGAGGCCGACCAGATCGGCGTGGTGTCCGACTACACCGTCCAGGGCATGCTGATCGGCCACCTGGTGCAGGGCGTGGCGGAGCTGGACCGCTGCGGCCGGAAGCTCAAGGTGCGGCCGGAGCTTTTGATGATGCTGGAGCACATGATACTCTCCCACCACGACCTGCCCGAGTACGGCAGCCCCAAGCCCCCCATGTTCCCCGAGGCCGAGGTGCTGCACGTGCTGGACCTGCTGGACGCCCGCATGTTCGAAATGGAGCGCGAGCTCAAAAACGCCCCGCCCGGAGGCTTCACCGAGCGCATCTGGTCGCTGGAGCGGAAGCTGTACAGGAGGAAGGAGAGGGCGGAGACGAATTAGGAATTGGGAGTTATAGAATGCTGCTGCCGCGTTTATGTGTAATGATTGCACATAAACGCGGCAGCAACCGTTTAATTCCTAATTCCCCATTCCCAATTCCAAATTTTCTCAAATATGCTGATCTCCCCCCGCTTCTCGATCAGCGCCTGCAGATGTTCGGTGCGCACGGTCCACGCGGCCATGGGGGTATGGAACACGAAGCGCTGGAAGTGGGGGGAGAAGAAGCGGGCGGCATTGGCGTTATAGGCCACGAAATCGGGGCGTCCCACGCAGTTGAGCAGCAGCCCCGACATGAAGAACGCGCTCACGCGGCTGGCCTGGGCGATGTACTCCCGCATGGGGCACACCAGCTGGCCCCGCACCACCCCGGGCGCATGGCGTCTGAACCAGCCCACGATCAGCGGGTTGAAGGATTCCACGATGTACTCGCCATGATAGTCCCTGAGCAGCGCCATCAGCGCGCGGCACAGCCGGGCGTTGTTCTTGCCGCTCTTCAATTCGATCAGCAGCGGCGTCCGGCCGTCCACCAGCCGAAGCACCTCCCTGAGCGTGGGGATGCGGGCGTCCGCTATCCCGTGGAGGCAAAAGGCCCGCAGCTCCTCAAGCGTGCAGGCGTCCACCCGGCGCGGATCGCCGGTCAGGCGCTTCAAGGTGTCGTCGTGGAACACCACCACCTCGAAGTCCTTCGAGAACTGTATGTCCAGCTCCATGCCGAAGCCCTTATCGCAGGCCGCCGCGAAGGCCGGGAGCGTGTTCTCCACGATCCCCCGGTCCGCGTCGTGCAGCCCCCGGTGGGCAAACGCCTCGTGGCGCCAGCGCGCCATGCGCCCGCGCCTCGGGTTCGGCGCGGTCAGATAGATCAGCGCCGCCGCCGCGATCAGCACGATCAGCCAGCCCGTCATTCGCATATCGAACACCCGCTTTGGTTTGTATATTTCCCTCATGTTATTATACCACCCCTGTCAATTCATCACAGGGCCGATCATCGGCGCGACGGTTGATTTTTCGTTTATTTGCGGCGGGAAACGCCAATCTTTACACGAAAGTGCTTTCCGATATTATAAGGGAAAGGTATGATAGGATTATTCCCGGAATATCCATACTGCCGGGCAGATACAGGAGGTATTTGGGTTATGAAGAAAATGGTCAGCATTCTGATGGTGATCGCCATGATCGTCTGCCTGTTCTCCGCCACCGCGATGGCCGAGGGCAAGACCCTGAAGGTCGGCTTCATCTTCCTGCACAACGAGAACTCCACCTACGACCTCAACTTCATCAACGCGGCCACCGAAGCCTGCAAGAAGCTGGGCGTCGAGTCCATCCTAAAGACCAACATCCCCGAGGGCCAGGAGTGCTACGAGGCCGCGCTGGACCTGGTGGACGCCGGCTGCAACATCGTGTTCGCGGATTCCTTCGGCCATGAGGACTATATGATCCAGGCCGCCAAGGAGTGCCCCGAGGTCGAGTTCTGCCACGCCACCGGCACCCGCGCCCACACCGAGGGCCTGAGCAACTACCACAACGCCTTCGCCTCCATCTACGAGGGCCGCTACCTGGGCGGCATCGCCGCGGGCCTGAAGCTCAACGAGCTGATCGAGTCCGGCGCCATCACCGAGGATCAGGCCAAGCTGGGCTACATCGGCGCGTTCACCTACGCCGAGGTCATCTCCGGCTACACCTCCTTCTTCCTGGGCGCCCGCTCCGTGTGCCCCTCCGCCACGATGGAAGTCACCTTCACCGGCTCCTGGTATGACGAGGCGCTGGAGAAGGAAGGCGCCGCCAAGCTGATCGCCGACAACTGCGTCGTGATCTCCGAGCACGCCGACTCCATGGGCGCGCCCACCGCCTGCGAGGCCGCCAACATCCCCTTCGTGTTCTACAACGGCTCCGCCGCCGACGCCTGCCCCAACACCTACATCGTGGCGTCCCGCATCAACTGGGAGCCCTACTTTGAGTTCATCATCAACGCCGTTCAGAACGGCGAGGCCATTCCCGCCGACTGGACCGGCACCCTGGAGACCGGCTCCGTCGAGCTGCTGACCCTGAACGAGCAGGCCGCCGCCCCCGGCACCGCCGAGGCCATCGAGGCCGCCGAGGCCGCCATGAAGGCCGGCGAGCTGCACGTGTTCGACACCGCCACCTTCACCAAGGACGGCGCGGCTCTGGAGAGCTACATGGCTGACGTCGATACCGACGAGGCCTACACCGGCGACACCGAGGTCGTCGCGGACGGCTACTTCCACGAGTCCGAGTTCCGCTCCGCCCCGTACTTCGACCTCCAGATCGACGGCATCACCCTGCTGGATACCGCGTTCTGATTCCCCGCTGACATCGGAGGCCCGGACCACTTGCGATCCGGGCCTTCGCTGTTCATTATCCGAAGGAGTGAAGCATATGCAGAAAAAGGCGCCCGCCGTTGAGCTCAGGCACATCACGAAGCGGTTCGGGTTCAAGGGCATCGTCGCCAACGATGACATTTCCCTCGATATCCGCCGGGGCGAGATACTGGCGCTGCTGGGCGAGAACGGCTCCGGCAAGACCACGCTGATGAACGTGCTCGCCGGCATCTACTTTCCGGACGAGGGACAAATCCTCATCGATGGCAGGGAAGTCGTCATCAGCTCGCCGAAGGACGCCTTTGCCCTGGGCATCGGCATGATCCACCAGCACTTCAAGCTGGTGGACGTGCTGACCGCCGCGGAGAACATCGTGCTGGGCATCAAGGGCAAGCTGGACCTGGCCGGCGCGACGGAGAAGATCAACGCCATCTGTGCGCAGTACGGCTTCGAGGTGGACCCGAAGCAGAAGATCTACGACATGTCCGTCTCCCAGAAGCAGACGGTGGAGATCGTCAAGGTGCTCTACCGCGGCGCGGACATACTGATCCTCGACGAGCCCACCGCCGTGCTGACCCCGCAGGAGTCCGACAAGCTGTTCAACGTGCTTCGGAACATGCGCGACGACGGCAAGGCCATCGTCATCATCACCCACAAGATGCACGAGGTGGAGAGCCTCTCGGACCGGGTGGCGGTGCTGCGCGGCGGCCACTACATCGGCGACATGGCCACCGCCGAGACCAACGCCCAGGAGATGACCAACATGATGGTCGGCCGCGCCGTGACGCTCAACATCGACCGGCCCGAGCCCGTCAACCCGCGCCCCCGGCTGGAGGTCAGGGACCTGACCGTGCGCAGCGAGGAGGGCATCCTCAAGCTGGACGGCGTGTCCTTCACCGCCAACTCCGGCGAGATACTGGGCATCGCGGGCATCTCCGGCTCCGGCCAGAAGGAGCTGCTGGAGGCCATCGCGGGGCTCCAGCCCATGGAGCGCGGGCAGATCGAGTACATCCGGGACGACGGCGCCCGGGATAACCTGATCGGCAAGGACCCCCGGCAGATCCACGACATGGGCGTGACGATGTCCTTCGTGCCGGAGGACCGGCTGGGCATGGGCCTGGTGGGCAACATGGACCTGTCCGACAACATGATGCTGCGCACCTTCCGCCGGGGAAAATCGGTGTTCACGGACCGCAAGACCCCCCGCCGCGTGGCGGAAAACGTGGTGGAGGAGCTGGACGTGGTCACCCCGAACCTCTCCACCCCGGTGAGGCGGCTGTCCGGCGGCAACGTGCAGAAGGTGCTGGTGGGCCGGGAGATCACCCAGGCCCCGTCGGTGCTTTTGACCGCCTACGCCGTGCGCGGGCTGGACATCAACTCCTCCTACACCATCTACGACCTCATCAACCGGCAGAAGGCCGCCGGGGTCGCGGTGATCTACGTGGGCGAGGATCTGGACGTGCTGGTGGAGCTGGCGGACAGGATACTGGTGCTGTGCGGCGGCAGGGTCAGCGGCATCGTGGACGGGCGCAAAACCGACAAGCGGGAGCTGGGCCTGATGATGACGCGAATCGGAGGTGGCTCCAATGAATAACGTGAAGGAACCCCTGTTTCACATCTCCAAGCGGGGCGAGCTGCCCTGGTACAAGGGCTGGCTGGTGCGGGGCTGCGCGGTGCTGCTGGCGCTGATCGCCTGCGCGGCGGTCACCATGCTGGTCACCGGCGAAAACCCCATCAGCATCTACGCCACCATCTGGAGCGGCTCCTTCGGCAGCCCCCGGCGCGCCTGGGTGCTGTTTCAGAACATCGCCATACTGCTGTGCGTGTCGCTGGCCGTCACCCCGGCCTTCCGCATGCGGTTTTGGAACATCGGCGGCGAGGGGCAGATGCTGGTCGGCGGCCTGGCCACCGCGGCCTGCATGATCTGCCTGCGCGACGTGCTGCCCAACTGGGGCGTGATACTGTGCATGATCGTCGCCTCGATCATCGCCGGGGCCGTCTGGGGCGGCATCCCCGCCTTCTTCAAGGCCCGGTGGGGCACCAATGAGACGCTGTTCACGCTGATGATGAACTACATCGCCACCCAGCTGGTCGCGTTCTTCATCATCGTCTGGGAGGTGCCCAAGGGCGCGGGCAAGATCGGCATCATCAACCAGCAGTCGGAAATCGGCTGGCTGCCGGTGATCGGCGGGCAGAAATACCTGCTGAACATACTGGTCGTCGGCGCCATCTGCCTGGCGATGTACGTGTATTTGAACTTCTCCAAGCACGGCTACGAGATCGCCGTGGTGGGCGAGAGCGAGCGCACCGCCCGCTACGTGGGCATCAAGGTGGACAGGGTCATCGTGCGCACGATGCTGCTCTCCGGCGGCCTGTGCGGCGTGGCGGGCATGCTGCTGGTCGGCGGCACCGACCACACGCTGACCACCACCATCACCGCGGGCCGCGGCTTCACGGCGGTCATGGTGTCGTGGCTGGCGAAGTTCAACCCCATCTGGATGGTGCTCACCAGCTTCCTGATCGTGTTTTTGCAGCGCGGCGCGGGCGAGATCTCGACGAGCTTCGGGCTGGACCAGTCCTTCTCGGACATACTCACCGGCATCATACTGTTCTTCATCATCGGCAGCGAGTTCTTTATCAACTACAAGATCAATTTCCGGCATGCGCCCAAAAAGGAGGCCTGAGCGATGTTCGATTTTGTGTCCTTCATTCCCCGGGCGGTCATGCAGGGCATACCGCTTTTGTTGGGCTCCACCGGCGAGACGCTCACGGAGAAGTCCGGCAACCTGAACCTGGGCATCCCCGGCACGATGTACGTGGGCGCGATCTCCGGCGTCATCGGCGGCTTTCTGTATGAATCCTCCCTGCCCTCCCCCGAGGCGATGAACCCCTTCCTGGCGATACTGATCCCCACGCTGTCCTGCCTGCTGGGGGCCTTCCTGATGGGGCTTCTGTACTGCTTTCTGACGGTCACGCTGCGCGCCAACCAGAACGTCACCGGCCTGGCGCTGACCACCTTCGGCGTGGGCTTCGGCAACTTCTTCGGCGGCTCGCTGATCAAGCTGGCGGGCTCGGACATGCCCTACCTGGCGCTGTCCGCCACCAGCAACTGCTTCAGGCGGCACCTCTCCCTCGGCGACACCACCGGCTGGTTCGGCAAGGTGTTTTTGAGCTACGGCTGGCTGGCCTACGCCGCGGTGATCATCGCGCTGGTGGCGGGCTACGTGCTCCGGCGCACCCGCGTGGGCCTGCACCTTCGCGCCGTGGGCGAAAACCCCGCCACCGCCGATTCCGCCGGCATCAACGTGGGCCGCTACAAGTACGTGGCCACCTGCGTGGGCAGCATGGTCGCCGGCCTGGGCGGGCTCTACTACGTGATGGACTACGCCTCCGGCATCTGGTCCAACAACGCCTTCGGCGACCGCGGCTGGCTATCCATCGCGCTGGTCATATTCACCATCTGGCGGCCCAACGTGGGCGTCATCGCGTCGGTGCTGTTCGGCGGGCTGTACATCCTCCATATGTACATCCCCTCCGGCATGAACCTCGCCATCAAGGAGATCTACAAGATGCTGCCCTATGTGGTCACCATCATCGTGCTGATCATCACCAGCATGCGCAACAAGCGGGAGAGCCAGCCCCCGGCCAGCCTGGGAACACCTTACTTCCGCGAGGAACGGTAATTAACACGAAAGAGGCCGTCCGGAAACGCACGATTGTGCGTTTCTGGACGGCCTCTTTATAATTATCATCACTCCATGACGGGCACGGGCGGCTCGGGCACGATCTCCGCCTCCACGGTATCGCCGTCGGGCGCGTCCGCCTCCTGGGCATTCTCCAGCGCGCCGACGCTGCTGGACTTGAGCGCGCCGCGCATCTGGCTGTCGAAGCGCTCCTTCAAGTCCCCGTTCTCCTGGGAGAACAGCGCCTCGCCGGTCTGGGCGGCGACGCTGCCCAGCGCGTCCATGAGCACCTTGATCTGGTTGAGGTAGTAGTTGTAGCTCTCCCCAAAGGTGCGCACCGTGTTCGCCACGTAGTCCTGGTTGGCCTGCCGGTTGTCCCGGATCTCGTTTTCGAGGTTGTGTCGCTGTATCGCCTGGTCCCGGGCGAAGTTCTGCTCCTTCTCCTCCCGGGAATCGTCGAACTCCTGGTTCTTCTGCTTATAGAGATTCCGCAGTCCCTCGTACTCGGCCTTGAGCGCGGCGGCGGTCTCCTTCTCCTTCTCCAGATCGAAGTCGTGCAGCTGATCCTTCAACGCGGCGATCTGCCGGTTGGCGGCCTCCAGCTGGTCCCTGAGGGCGGCGTTCTCCGAGGTCGCCTGGTTAAGCTCCTCCCGGGTGGTTTGAAGCTGGGCCTCCAGCTCCTGAATCTGTTTTCTTCCAAACATGGTGCGGCTCCTTTCCGTTTGCGTCGCTAATCGCTGCCTCGCAACTGTTCAGTCCGGGCAGCGTATCGGCCGGGCGATGAGGGCATCGCCCCTACAACAGCATGGTTTCCGTAGGGGCGATGCCCTCATCGCCCGTCGGACTGAACCGTTGTGTTATTTCTATTATAGCAGGGACAGGGTGTCTGGGCAAGAGGTATATTTTGAGGTTGCCCGCAAGGGGGAGATGTGGTAGAATAGGGTCATGGGATTTACAACCGCGCCGGAGCGGCTGACGGAGGGGAACAGACCATGAACGAGTACGACAGATACCTATCGCCGCTGGACGCGCTGGCGATCGCCTTCGGCTGCGCCATCGGCTGGGGCGCCTTTTCAATGCCCGGGAGCACCTTCCTGCCCGTGGCCGGGCCCATCGGCACGGTGATCGCCATGGTCATCGGCATGGCCGCCATGCTGGTCATCGGCGGCAACTTCTCCTTCCTGATGAAGAACAGCCCGGGCACGGGCGGCGTGTACGCCTACACGAAGGACGCCCTCGGCAGGGACCACGCCTTTCTGTGCGCCTGGTTTTTGTGCCTCTCCTACCTCACCATCGTGTTTTTGAACGCAACCTCCCTGTTCACCGTCATCCGCACGATGTTCGGCCGGAGCCTCCAGGTGGGCTTCTACTACTACCACATCGCCGGGAACGTGATCTTCATGGGCGAGGTCGGCGCCTCCATCGTCGCGCTGGCCATCGTGGGCATGCTGTTCATCAACGCGAAGCCCCTGCTCCAGACGCTGCACACCGTCATGGCGGTGGTGCTGCTTTTATGCGTGCTGGTCGTCGCCGGCTTCTGCCTGCCCCACCTGGGCAGCCTGCAGCCCGCGTTCGGCAGCGAGGGGGGAAACCGGCTGCACGCGCTGTTCTCCATCGTCATGCTGACGCCGTGGGCCTTCGTGGGCTTCGAGGTGATCTCCCTCGAGACGGCGCACTTCGACTTTGAGATCCGCTGGTCCCGGGCGATCATCATCGCCTCCATACTCTTGAGCGGCCTCGTCTACATACTGCTGACCCTGGTTGGCACCTGCGCATCCCCGGACGGCTACGCCTCCTGGGGCGCGTACATCGCGGACCTCGATCAGCTCGACGGCGTCGCCGCGCTCCCCACCTTCTACGCCGCGAAGGCCATCATGGGGGACATAGGGCTGTTCATCATCGCCGTGGCCGCCATCGCCGCCATACTGACGGGCATGATCGCCGCCTACCGCGCCACGGCCCGCATACTCTCCACCATGGCGGAGGACCGCATACTGTCCGAGAGGTTCTCGAACACCACCTACAGCATACTCACCATCATGGTGATCTCCATCGTGATCTCCATATTCGGCAGGAACGCTCTGAACTGCTTCATCTCGCTGACCTCCTTCGGGGCCATCGTCGCCTTCGGCTACTCCTCCGCCTCGGCCTGGAAGGTCGCCCGGCAGCTCGGCAACCGCAGGATCACCGTGACGGGGGCCATCGGCACGGTGGTCTCCGCCGCGCTGCTCATCGTGCAGCTGATCCCGGGGCTCTCCGCGCTGGAGACCATGGGCGCCGAGGCATTCCTGGTGCTCTCGCTGTGGTGCCTGCTGGGCTTCGTGTTTTACCTGCGCACGGTGGCGCGCGCCGGCGTGTCCACCGGCACCTCCGCCTCCAGCGTGGTGATGTTCGCGCTGCTGCTCTACTCGGTGCTGATGTGGCTCGGCAAGCGCCTGATGGCCGCCGAAAGCGTGCAGGCCGTGCGCGGCATACTGCGCTTCGAGGGCGCCCTGATGATGCTGGTCATATTCATCGGCCTGTGCGTCATGATGCTGATCCAGCGCCTGATGCGCAAAAAGCATGAGATGTATGAGCGGTTGAACGCGGAGATAAGGGAATCAGGGAATAGGGAGTAGGGAGTAGGGGTTACGACCTGCTCTGGCGAAGTCCACCTCTGTAGGGGCGCCGATGCGCCGCCCGCCCGAAAGGAACCATAGTTTCCGATTGGGCGAGCGCCGCATCGGCGCCCCTACGCATGTTTCATGAATCTGCCTACCCCCGCCCCTCCGCGGCGCGATCCTTGCGGATATCGCTGAACACATCCACCCAGGGGATATTGATGGGCAGGGAGGCGAAGTCCTTTTGCAGGTACTCCCGGGTCTCGATGCGGCCGTTTTTGAGCCCCACGCGCACCAGCCGGTCCGCCAGGGTGAGGCCGTCGGCGATGTTGACGGCGAGTATGACGATGGACACCCCCCGGTTCAGCAGCATCTCCTGCAGGCTGAAAATCTGGAAGCGCAGCTTGACGTCGGCGTTCTTGTAGGGCTGTTCGATGAACACCACCTGCGGGCGCTGGAACATGATGCGGGCGTAGACCAGCCGGATGCGCTCGGCCTGGGTGAGCGCGCTGACGGCCCCGTCGATGCAGTCGTCCCCGAACAGCCGCGCGTATTCCTCGCGGACGGCCCGCTGGACGCCCTGCCGCCGCCAGACGGAGGGCACCCGGCCGTCCAGCGCGATGCAGATGTTCTCCAGCGCGCTCATGTCCTCGAAGATCATCGTCCGGGCGGGGTCCTCCCGCACGTAGGCCACCTCCCGGGAGCCGAACCCCCGTATCTGCCTGCCGTTGAGCATCAGCTCGGGGCGGTTTTTTGTGTCGTTGCCGCTTAATATGGCGGTCAGCTCCTGGTGGATGGCCATGTCCAGGTTCTGTATGATCAGGCATTCCCCCCGGTACAGCGAGAAACGGAAGCGATCGAGGTATTCGCCGCTGATGTTCTTCGCCTCCAGAAGCGCCTTTCCGCGGTCCATCCATTCCCGCCGGCGTATGCGCCGGGTGACGTGGTCGTAGTACTCCCTGTAATACATGACGCTGATGCCCTGCCGGATGTCCCGCCCGCTGCGGCTCATCTGTATGGCGGCGCCCTGCATGAGCACCATGCGGGTGCAGACCTGCCGAATCTCCTCGTAGTGCGGGCTGATGTAGAGGAACGAAAACCCCCGGGCGGCGTAGTGGCGCATGATGCCGTGCAGCTGCTCCAGGTCGTTTTCGCTGACCACGGAGCCGATCTCCCGCAGTATGATCAGATGGTGCCCCGCCACCACGGCCCGCAAAATCTCCACCACCATGCGCTCGAAGGCGGAGAGGTGGTCCACCAGCGTGGCCGGGTCGATGCTGACGCCGATGTCCTCCAGAAACGGCCTGAGCTGGCGGGACAGCAGCGCCCGGTGGATCATCTCCTGCCGAAAGCCCGGGCGCAGCACGAATATGTTGGTCACCACATCCATGCCCTTCACCAGCGAGCTCTCGCTGCCGATGACGGTCACGCGGTTCTTGGTGCGGTGGATGCCGCGCCAGGTGTTGACGCAGTTCTCCATGTAGTACACAAAGCCGAAGTACAGCGGCGGGTTGTTCTGTATGATGTCCAACAGCGCGTCCAGCCCGTCGTTGTCCAGCGGTTGAAGGCCCAGTATCTCCCCCCGGGCGATGTGGAAGGAGAAATTGTCCAGTATGTTGATGCCGTCGGCGCGATAGGTGACGCGCTCCAGCCGGAGTACCTCCTGCTTCATGCCCCGTCTCCGCCTCCCGATGCGCGCTTTTCCTCCGTCATCGCGGGGATGGTCAGCTCCACCGTGGTCTCCTCGCCCTCCACGGAGTACACGTGCATGCCGTACTCCTCGCCGAAGATCAGGTGGATGCGATTGTTCACATTGGTCAGGGCGATGCCGCCCTGCGCCTCGTGGGTCATGTCCCGAAGCTCCTCCTCCTTGGAGCCCAGCCGCCCGTTCAGCCGCCTCAGCGCCTCCCGGTCCATACCGACGCCGTCGTCCCTGACGCTGATCAGCAGCCGGCGCTGACTGCGGCTGATTTCTATGTCGATGTGCCCCTCCCCCAGCTTGAGCTCGATGCCGTGGATGATGCTGTTCTCCAGTATGGGCTGGAGGGTCAGCTTGGGGATCAGGCAACACAGTATCTCCCGCTCGTCCTCGGGGTCGATGTGCACGCGCATCCGCAGGCGGCTGCCAAAGCGGTACTGCTGTATCTTGAAGTAGGTGCGGCAGTTCTCCAGCTCCTCCTCCACCGTCACCAGGTTCTCCACCTTGCTGATGGTGTAGCGGAAGAAGGCGGCCAGCGCTTCGGTCATGTCCGCGAGGCTGTCCAGCCCGGCGATCAGCGCCTCACTGCGGATGCCCTCCAAGGTATTGTACAGGAAGTGGGGGTTGATCTGGTTTTGCAGCGCGCGGTACTGGGCCTGCCGCTTGGACAGGTCCAGGTTGCGCATGCTGGCCATGGCGCCGTCGATTACGGCGATGAAGCGGTCGATCTCCGGGGACACCGCGGTTGTCAGCTCCCGCAGCTCATGCACCGATATGTACCCCTCTATGAAGCGGCGCACGGTGTCCCGGCAGCGGCAGTAGGGCCGGTAGATCCAGTAATAGGCCAGCGCGGGCAGGCTCGCGCCGGTGACGATCACCACGGCCCAGCCCCAGAGGCCGAAGCGCCCGGGAAAGCGCCCCGTCAGGTAGGCAAACAGCGCCAACAGCACCGCCCAGGCGGGCGCGATCAGGCAGAATATGGCGACGCGGCGCGACAGATAGTGCTTGTCATCCTTCATGGCATGCCTCAACCGTAGAGCTTCCGGTAGATTCCCGGCTTCACGCCCACGCTCTTTTCAAATATGCGGGTGAAGTGCTTGATGTCGTTGTAGCCCACCCGGCGGCAGATCTCCGCCACCGGGGCGTTGCTCTCCCGAAGCAGCTCCCGGGCCTCCTCGATGCGCACGCTCATCAGGTAGTGGGCGAAGCCCTGATCCATCTCCTTTTTGAACAGCACGCTCAGGTACGCGGGGTTGAGCCCCACGTGCAGGCTGACCTCCTCCAGGGTGATCTGCTGATCGTAGTGCGCCCGTATGTACTCGCAGGCTTGCCGCACGGGGCGCGTCACGTTCTCGCGCTCCAGCTCGCACATGCGCTCCATGCACACCCGGGAGGTCTCCGACAGCACGTCGAACAGCGCCGATACCGACCGGCTGGAATCGCAGGCGCGGTAGAAGGCGTCCCGGGCCTCCTTCCTGTCCGGGAGGTCCAGCCGGGTGAACATCAGGTTGCCCGCCTCGTACACGATCTCCAGTATCTCCCACCCGTGGACGCCCGGGCAATCCCCCACGCTCTGTTTGAGCTTGGCGATGGCCTGGGCGACGCCGGCGGCGTCGGACTCGTCGATGGCGCGGTTCAGCTGGCGGAAGCACTCGTCCGACAGCCGCTTCACCTGGGGCGCCTGGCCGGAGACAGATTTTTCCAGCACCTTGCCGGTGCCGTCGATCAGCCGCTCCGCCACCACGCGCCGCGCCTCCGCCAGCGATTCCACCAGGTCGCGGGGGCTGTCGCAGCGCGGCCCCAGGGCGATCGAGAAGCTGACGTCCCCGTACAGGTTGCGCCACGCCCGCATGCGGCCCAGCAGTGCCCGCAGGGCGTCGCGCAGGGGGTCGAGCGCCTCCGCCTCGCAGCAGCACACCGCGTACAGGAAGGTCTCCTGCGGCAGGCACACCGCGTCGACGCAGAACTGCCCGAGCGCTTCCTCTAATTGTGCCTGCGCCTTTTCCCGCACGGCGGTGATGATCACGCCGTCCTCCACCGACGGCGGGATGTCCAGCTTGAGCACCAGCGTCTGGAAGGCGCCCCTGCCGCAGGCGAAGTGGTACTTCTCCTCCAGCACGGCGCGGTCCGCCCGGGGCGGGTTCACGGACAGCAGGTCGGAGATCAGCGCGCTGCGCAGGCGGTGGATGGATTCCATGCGCTCCACCGAGGCGTCCATGGCGGCGCGGTTCTGCCTCTCGGACCGGATCATGCCCGCCAGGCGCTCCACGGCCTCGTTGAGCGCCTTTTTGTTGATCGGCTTGAGCAGGTAGTCGTTGACGCCGTCCTTGAGCGCCCGCTGGGCGTATTCGAAGCTGGCGTAGCCGCTGATGATGATGATCTTGATGTTCGGCGACTGCTTCCTGACCTGCTCGATCAGCTCCAGCCCGCTGCACCCGGGCATGCGGATGTCGGTGATCAGCATGTCCGCGGCGGCGGACTTCACCAGCGCCATCGCATCGAGGCCGTTCATGGCGACGCCGGCCACCTCCACGCCCAGGCGCTCCCACTCGCCCAGGGCGATGATCAGCCGACAGATGCGCTCCTCGTCGTCCGCGATCACTACTCTTATCATGGTTCGCTCCATCCTGTGGGGTCACGTGTTGAATGAGGAATGAGGAGTGAGGAATTGGGGCTACGGTTGCGCCGTGACGGAAGTCATGAATGGGCACCCGCCTGACAGCGATACGTCGTGTTGTACCTGGCGGGCGGCGCATCGCCGCCCCTACGGGAGAACGCGGTATTCGCGGGGCTGTTGTGCTAAGGGCAATCTGCGCAAATGAAACAACGGGAACCGGGCGATGAGGGCATCGCCCCTACGCGCAGACGGAAATTTCAGATGTTCTGAGCCTCTTTCTTACGCGAAAAGTCCCACGATCAGTGCGTGGTGTAGGGGCGATGCCCTCATCGCCCGCACTGTTTCACAATGGTTTTGTCCATCTTATCATTAACGCAACAGCTCAGTCACGGATCACCCGTAACCCTAATTCCTCATTCCTCACTCCTCATTCCTAACTCTTAGATTATACCTCTTACATCACGCTATGTCAAAAATCGCCGGGATGCCGCTCAGACACCCGGCGATATGTTCATTTCAATTACTTTTCCGGCGCCGGCGGATACTCGTTGCACAGCAGGCGATAGGGGGGCTCGTCCTCCTCGATGGTGGGGAAGCGCCCGGCCGGCGGGTCGAAGTGGTTGTCCACGTTGTCGTCGTTGCACTGGCTGACCTCGCCGATCAGCACCGCGCCGGTGCCGGGCTCCACGTTGAAATCGTGGTAGAGCCGCTGGGTGATGGTCAGGCTCATGCCGGGCTCCAGCTTGACCTGCGTGCCCGCCGGGACCACGCGCACCTCGCCGTCCACGTGGACGGTCACGTCGCTGTCGTAGTCCACGGTCTCATCCTCGTGGGCGTTGTACACGCGGATGAGCAGGTTGCCGCCGCCGCGGTTGATGATGTCCTCCATCTTGTACCAATGGAAGTGGTTGAGCGCGTACTGGCCCTCCTTGAGGAACAGGAACTTTTCCGCGTAGGGCTTCGGGTACTCCTTCTGCCTGAGCTGATTGCCGTTTCGTATGGTGATGAGCGAGAAGCCCACCTCGTCGAACTTGCCCAGGCCGTAGTCGGTGATGTCCCAGCCCAGCATGTTGTCGCGCACCTCGTCCCATTCGTGGCCCTTGGTCTGCCACTCCTCCGGGGTGAAATCGCAGAACTTCGGCAGGAAGTAGCGGTACTCCTTGATCATCTGCTCAAGCTCCTTGAGCGCCTTGTTGATTTGGGAACGTTTCATGGCTCTGTCACTCCTTGCTATTGAACGGGCCGGACTAAAAGCAGTCCGGCCCATATCGGGGTTCAATGGGTTTTAGCCCACAATCTCAGCGGTCAGCACGCTGACGCCGGTGTCGGTCACGGCGCCGCCCAGGTCCTCGCCGTTGAGCACGCGGATGGCCGCCTGCACGCCCAACTTGCCCATCACGTCGGGGTTCTGGGCCATGGTGCAGTACAGATAGCCGTCGGCGATCAGGCCGCGCAGGGTATCGGACTTGTCGAAGCCAACGCCCACGACCTGGTCGTTGCCGGAGGCCTTGATGGCATTGCCGGTGCCGGTGGCCGCGCCCTCGTTGGCGCCGAAGATGCCCACGACGCCCTCGGTCAGGTAGTTCTCAGCGATGGTCTGGGCCTTGGCGGCGTCGCCCTCGCAGTACTGGGTCTCCAGGATGTCGAAGCCCTTGCCGTCCAGCGCCTCGCGGAAGCCCTCCTCGCGCATCAGCGTGGAGTTGGTGGAGGTGTTGATGTTCACGATGCCGATGCTGCCCTCGGTGATGCCCTTCTCGGCAAGCGCCTTGAGCATCTGCTCGCCGGCGGTGTAGCCCGCGGCCTTGTTGTCGGTGGAGAAGGTGGCCTCGGCCTCGACGTTGGCGGGGCTGTCGACGTAGATCAGCTTCATGCCGGACTGCACGGCCTCGTTCAGCGCGCCGGAGACGGCGTCCTGGCTGTTGGCCGCCACGATCAGGGCGTCATAGCCGCCCGCGACCGCGTTGTTGATGCACTCGATCTGCTTGGCGTCGTCCTTCACGTCGGGGGACATGAAATCCACGCTCACGCCGTCGGCATTCGCCTCAGCCTCGGCGCCTTCCTTCAGGGAAACCCAATGCTGGTCGACAGAGTCCATGGTGATCAGGGCGATCTTGTAGGGCTTGTCGGCGGTGACGGTCTCGGCGAATACGGGCATCGCAATCATGCACGCCAGCATCGCCACGCAGCACAGAATGGCCAAAACCTTGCTCTTCATAGTCAGGAACCTCCCTAAATTTGATTATCTATAAAGTCCTCTCAGACTTTACGATCGATGTCAGGACTTCTTCTTGAAGCCCTTCTTGTCGTTGGTGCGCATCACCACATCCAGCAGCACGGCCATCACCACGATCACGCCGATGACGATGCGCTGTATGCCGACCTGCGCGTGCACCATGTTCAGGCCGTTCTCCAGTATCTGCCACACGCCCGCGCCGGCGAAGGTGCCCAGCAGTATGCCGGAGCCGCCCAGCGGCGACACGCCGCCGATGACGCCCGCGGCCACGCCGTACATCTCATAGGTGTTGCCGGCGTCCATGTTGCCCATGCCGGCCTGCGCGGCCAGTATCAGGCCCACCACCACGGAGCAGAACGCGCTGACCAGGTAGGCCTTGGTGGTGGTGAGTATCACGTCCACGCCAGACAGCCGCGCCGCGTCCACATTGGAGCCGATGGCGTAGATGTGGCGGCCCGTGCGGGTCTTGGCCAGCAGGAAGAAGAACACCAGGAACACCACCAGCGCGATCCAGAAGGTGTTGAATATGCCGGCGAACTTGCCGTAGTAGAAGAAATTCTGGAAGGCGTCGCCCGCCTCCTTGCCGATGCCGGAGGCGATGTTATCGGTGTTGCGGTTGCCGTTGACGATGTAGCCGATGCCGCGCGCCACGAACATGGTGCCCAGCGTGGCGATGAACGGGGGCAGCTTGAACTTGCCCACCAGGAAGCCGTTCACCACGCCCACGATCAGGCCGCAGAGTATGGTCAGCAGTATCGCCAGGAAGGGGTTCACGCCCCGGGTCATCAGCGTGGCGGAGGTCATGGCGCTCATGCCCACCACGGAGCCTATGGACAGGTCGATGTTGCCGGTGATCATCACGAAGCTCTGCCCGATGCCGATCAGCAGGTACTTGGACATGGACCGCAAGAGGTTCTGTATGTTCATGATGGAGAACACCTTGGGGTTCATGATGCCGAAGGCCACATAGATGACGATGAGGCCGATAAACGCCGTCAGCACGGACCCCGCGCCCTTGATTGCCAGCAGCCGTCCAAATGCGCCCTTTTTCTTCATAGGTCAAACCTCCTCGCCTTCCCTGGCCATTTTGTTCTCAAAGGAAGTGGCGAGCCTCAGTATCTCCTCCTGGGTCGCCTCGCCCCCCTTGAGCTCGCCCGTGATCCGGCCGTCGCACATCACGATGATGCGGTCCGCCACGCCCATGACCTCCGGCATTTCGGAGGAGACGAACATCACCGCGATGCCCCGCTGCTTGAGCTGGTTCATCAGGTGGTAGATCTCCACCTTCGCGCCGACGTCGATGCCGCGGGTGGGCTCGTCGAATATCACGACCCTGGAATTCCGGGCCAGCCACTTCGCCACGACCACCTTCTGCTGGTTGCCGCCGGAGAGCGTGGCGGCGTCCACCTCCAGGTTCGGGGTCTTGATGGCCAGCTCCCGGACCGCCTTGTCGCACATATCGTTCTCGGTCTTTTTGTTGATGATGCCGGACTTGCCGCCGATGACGTCCAGGTTCGGCAGCGCGATGTTCTGCCGGATGCTCAGCTTGGTGCACAGGCCGTCCTTCTTGCGGTCCTCCGGGGCCAGCACCACGCCGGCGCGTATGGCGTCCATGGGGCCGTTGATGGTGATCTCCTTCCCGTCCAGGAAGATCTTGCCGCTCTGCTTGGGGTCGACGCCGAATATCGCGCGGGTGGTCTCCGTGCGCCCGGCGCCCATGAGCCCCGCGATGCCGACGATCTCGCCGGCGTAGAGCGAGAAGTTGATATCCCGCACCAGCCTGCCGGCGTTCAGGTTTTTGACCTCGAACACCTTTTCGCCCCGGGGGCAGACCACCTTCGGGAACTTCTCCTTGATCTCGCGGCCCACCATGTTGGCGATGATCTCGTCCATGGTGAAGTCGGCGTAATTGCCCTGGGTGATGAACCGGCCGTCGCGCATGATGGTCACGCGGTCCGCGATGTGCGCCAGCTCCTCCAGCCTGTGGGAGATGTACACGATGCCGCAGCCCTGGTTCTTGAGCCGGTGGATGATCTGGAACAGCTCCTCGATCTCGCGGGAGGTCAGCGCCGAGGTGGGCTCGTCCATGATCAGTATCTTCGCGTTGATGGACAGCGCCTTGGCGATCTCGATCATCTGCTGCTTGGACACCGGCAGATCCCCCACCACCTGGCGGGGGTCGATGTCCACGCCCAGCTCGTCCAGGTACTTGCGGGCCTCCTTTTCCATCTTCGCGTTGTTCAGTACGAAGCCGGACTTCATCTCCCGGCCCAGGTACATGTTCTGGCAGACCGTGAGGTCGCGGCACATGTTCAGCTCCTGGTGGATGATGGCCACGCCCACCTCCCGGGCCATGTTGGGCGTCAGGCTTTTGTAATCCTTTCCGAATATATTCAGGCTGCCGTGATCCAGCGTGTAGACCCCGCTCAGTATCTTCACCAGCGTGGATTTGCCCGCGCCGTTTTCCCCCAGCAGGGCCATGACCTCGCCGGCCTCCAGCTCAAAATGCACGTCGTCCAGCGCCTTGACACCAGGAAATTCCTTCGTTATATGTTCCATGGAGACGATCTTCTCGCCCATTTGATCACCCGTCTTTCCTGATGAATGTCGCTCATGTCCAGCATGTATATTATAGCATAGCGTTCAAAAAAGTTAAAGGGGGGTAAAATTTAGAATAGGGGGGATTGTTTTTGACTTGTAAAGGGCAGGGTAAAGCCGGCGCTTTCCCTGCCCCGATCATTGTTGACAACCCCCCTCCGGGCATAATATAATAATAATGGAAGATTAACCGGTATCGTAGGGGCGATGCCCTCATCGCCCGGTAACCGAACGGCGCGCACGAACGATCGTCTGCACAAACAGCACTTTCGACATTGCACAGGAGGCATGATCATGGGATATCAATACGACGTTGCGGTACTCGGCGGCGGTCCGGGCGGCTACGAGTGCGCGATACGCTGCGCACAGCTGGGATTGAAGACGGCGCTGATCGAGGCGCGGGAGCTGGGCGGCACCTGCCTGAACCGGGGCTGCATCCCCACCAAGGCGCTGCTGCACGGCGCGGAGATCTACGCCGAGGCCAAGGCCGGCGGCGACTTCGGCCTGATCACGCACGGCCTGACGCTCAAATACGAGCGGCTGGCGGCCTACAAGGACGAGAAGGTCAGGAAGCTGGTCAGCGGCATCGAGGCGCTGGAGAAGGCGCACGGCGTCGAGGTCGTGCGGGGCTTCGGCAGGCTGACCGGCCCGCATGAGATGGACGTGGCCGGGCGCAGGCTCACCTACGACAAGCTGATACTGGCCATGGGCAGCGCCCCGGCGAAGCCGCCGGTACCCGGCATGGACACGGCCCACACCAGCGACGACGTGCTCTCCGCCACCCAGCTGCCCAGCGGCGCGGTGATCATCGGCGGCGGCGTGATCGGCATGGAGTTCGCCACGCTGTTCTCCGCGCTTAACAAGAAGGTCACCATCGTCGAGATGATGCCGGAGATCCTGCCGGGCTGCATCCCGGAGATCACCGCCAAGCTGAAGGCCGCCATGAAGAAGCGGGGCGTGGAATTCATACTCGGCGCGAAGGTGGTGGAGGTCGTCAAGGGGCGCACCGTGCGCTTTGAGAAGGACGGGAAGCTGGACGAGCGCACCTCCGCCACGGTCATCGTGTGCGCGGGCCGCAGGCCCATGACCCGGGACTGCGGGCTGGAAACCATCGGCCTCGAGACCGACCGGCGGGGCTTCATCGAGGTGGACGAGCACATGCGCACGTCCGTCGAGGGCGTGTACGCCATCGGCGACATCACCGGCAAGATCCAACTGGCCCACGTGGCCAGCGCCCAGGGCATGGTGGCCGCCGCCAACTGCGCGGGCAGGGACAGCGCCATGCGCTACGACCGCGTGCCGGCGTGCATCTACACCTCCCCCGAGATCGCGTGGGTGGGGCTGTCCGAGGAGGCCGCGAAGGCCCAGGGCCTCGATGTCGTCGTGGGCGGCTTCAACGTGGCCGCCAACGGCCGGAGCATGGTGATGAACGAATCCTCGGGGCTCATCAAGCTGGTCTCCGAGAAGGGCAGCGGCAAGATACTCGGCTGCGCGATCATGGCGCCCCGGGCCACGGACATGATCGCGGAGATCGCCGCGGTCATGGAGCTGGGCGGCACGGTGGAACAGCTCGCCGGGGTCATCCACCCCCACCCCACGGTGTCCGAGATCATCAAGGAGGCGGCGCACGACGCCGAGGGGCTGTGCGTCAACGCCATGCCGAGGAAAAAAGGGTAAAGCGTTACAAAAAAACGTAAGGGCGTCCATAGGACGCCCTTACGGCATTGATTCGGTCTCCGCGCTTACGGATTGTACACGCGATGGATCGTCACGACCTTGCCGGACTTCACGGTCACGGTGGTGTTGTACTCGTCAAAATAATCCTCCTCCGAGGACGTGATGGCGCTGATGACCGCCTGCACGCCCTGCGCGGTGAGGGGCTTGTCGTCGCCGTTCACGCCGTCGATGAGGTTCACATCGTCGTCGATGGGCAGGGTGACCTCGCCCAGCGCGGTCCAGGTCGGGTAATCGTCGAGGCCCGCGACCGTCCAGACGGTATCGCCGTCCCGCATGGTCAGGTCATAGCCGTCCTCGACCAGGCCGCCGTTGATCTGTACGTCGCCGTACTCGTCCGTGCCCACGGATTCGATCTTCAGGTCGTCGTCGTCGATCAGGATGTAGTCGCCGACGGCCAGGCCCTTGATGTCCTCGTCCGTATAATGATCCACGGCGTAGATCGTGAGGTGGATCTCGTTGGTCTTCAGCTCATCCGGCTCAAATTCGGCGGGATACTCGCCGTCGGGGATGTTGTTCAGGTCGATCTCCACGGGGATGGGCTTCACGAGCTTGGCGCCCTCCGGAACGTCCTCCTCCGCCAGCGCCGCAACGCAGGCCAGGCAGAGCATCGCGGTCAGTATCAGTGCAAGTATTTTCTTCATGATTCATACCTCCTTGTACATTGTACCCAACTCTATTTTACCAGAGACGGGGTCCCGGGTCAACCTCTTTATGCGCCCTTCGGCGGGCCTGGGCAGGCGATTAGTCGCGGCATTTCTGTGACAAATGGCGAACTTTTTTGTATATTGCCCCCATCCGCGCGCCCCGCGACTTGTAACGGTAACAGTTGAAAACTATAATGCCATGTGCCGGGTGGCCATGAACATTTCCTTCGGAGAACACACTATGAACAAATTCACGCGCTATTTCGACTGGCACCTTCCGGGCCAGCGCATATTGAAGACCTGCGTGGCGGTGACCCTCTGCCTGATATTCTACATGCTCAGGGGCTATCGGGGGGAGACCATGCCCGCGGAGGCGGCGATCACCGCCGTCATCTGCATGCAGCCCTTCGTGCACCGCACCACCGAAAACGGCCTGAACCGCTTTATGGGCACGATCATCGGCGCGGTGTGGGGCTTTTTATTCCTGCTGTTGATGATGTCCTTCCCCGCCATCGGTAAAAACCGCCTCGTGCTCTACCTGCTGATGGGCCTGGGCACGCTCGTCACGATGCACACCGCCGTGCTGATCCGCCGGGCGGACACCTCCGGGCTGGCGGCCATCGTGTTCATCTGCGTGGTGATCGCCTATCCGGACATCGAGGACCCGCTGGACCAGGCCTTTCACCGCATCCTGGGGGTGATGGTGGGCACCACCGTCGCCACCGTGGTCAACGCCATGAGCCTGCCCCGGGTGAAGCAGCGCGACCGGGTGTTCTTCGTGCCGACGATGAACCTGACCACCGACCAGTTCGCCCAGCTCTCGCCGCCGGTGCTGTTCCGGCTGGAGCGGCTGTTCCAGGACGGTGCGACCATCTGCCTGATGTCCAAGCACGCGCCGGCCTTCCACACCTCCCAGCTCGCCCACGTGAAATACACCGCGCCCATGATCGTGATGGACGGCGCGGCCATCTACGACGCCAACGAAAACGTGTACCTGGCGACCACCAACATCTGCCCCGCCTCCAGCCGCTGGCTGATGAAGCGGCTGGAGGGCTACAGCTACTTCGTCTACACGGTGCACCGGGACCGCAACTGCATCTACCACCACGGCGAAATGACGGACCTCGAGCGCTCGGTGTACACGCAGTTGAAGCGTTCCCCTTACCGCTACTACCTGGACGACGACCACTTCTCGCTGTCGGACGTGGTGTACATAAAGATCGTCACCACCGGCGACGAGGCCGACCGCATACAGCGCGAGCTGGAGCCGATGCTCGAAAAGATGAAGCTGCGCTCCATCGTCCGGCCCCAGGCGGGGCTGGCGGAGGGCTGCAGCCTCTACTTCTATGCGATCCACGCGGACATGCCGCACGCCCAGGCGCACCTTTTGCACCTGATGAAGCAGGAAAACCCCGACCTCGAGATGCACGAGATCATCGAGGAGAAGGCCTACCTCACCGAGCACGACGCCATCCGGCTGCTCAAAAGGCTCAAGAACGCCTATGAGCCGACGGTGCTCTCCACGTGGATAAAAGCCATCAGCGGGAAATGATCACACGATATCGAACTTCTCCACGCGGCTGAACGCGGCGGTTCCCCCCTCCGCGAAGAAGCGTATGCCCGTCGCCTTATCCGGGTCGGGGTAGACGTTGCCGGTCATGGTGTGCCGGCCGCCGTCGATGAAGGCCTCGAGGGAGCTCACGTCCAGGAACAGGTCGAAGTCGATGCTGTCCCGGGGACCCAGCGCGCAGACCCGGCGGTTGACGTCGTCCTCCCGCCCGGTCAGCGGGACCCCGGCATTGGCGCGGTCGAACACCACAAGCCCCTCCGCCCGGTCATAGTACAGCAGGGTCTCGTGTTCCCCGTCGCAGAACAGCTTCACCCCGGCGCGCGCCGCGTCGCCGGGCATCAGCGTAAAGCGCAGCTCGATCACGTTCCCCGAAATGCCCGGCAGGCTGACGGAACCGTCCGCCACGGCAGCTTTTTCGACGCGCACCGGGTTGCGGCGGCAGGCCTCGATCTCCCGGACGGGCCGCTGGATGAGCCGGTCCCCCTCCACCGTCAGCTCCCGCGGCAGCGTGTAGGTGCCCGCCCACTCCTCGTCGCGGGAGGGGAAGCTGCGGTCCCACATCTCCTTCCAGGCGATCATGATCACCCGGCCGTCCGGCATGCGCAGGGTCTGGGCGGCGTAGAAGTCAAAGCCGCTGTCCACCTCGCCGATGGTTTGAACGTCGAACCGGCCGGTCTCGAAGTCCAGATGGCCCAGCATGAACAGCACCGAGTGGATGTTCTGGAAAAGGTGGCCGTCCCGGGGCAGGTTCTGGGGGCTGGTGAGCAGCACCTCCGCGCCGGAATCGGCTGCGAAGTAGTCCGGACACTCGTAGACGCCGTCGAGCCGGTAGAAATCCGGGTTGAACGCCTCCTGGGGATAGAGCAGGTGCCCCACGTAGGACCAGCGGTACAGGTCGTCGCTCTTGAGCAGGCACAGGTTGCCCCAGCCCTCCTTTTTGTGCTTCGGGTCGGGCTGGCGGGGATTGGTGACCTCCCGCTGGCGCGCCGGGGCGGGCTCGACGCGGCGGCCGCCGTCGAGGTAGCGTATGCCCGCGATCAGGTAGAAGGCGTCGCCGTGCCGGAAGATGCGGGGGTCCCGGAAGTCCTCCTCGTAGATCTCCGGCGAGAGCATCTCCGCGGTCAGGATCGGGTTGTCCGGGTCCTTCACAAAGCGATCGCCGTCCTCCGAGACCGCCATGCACTGGCGCTGCATCATGGGCTGGGCGGCGGTGTACATCAAATACAGCCTTCCGTCCTTCTCCACCGTGGAGCCGGAGCAGCAGCCGCAGACCCGCTCGTAGGGCTTATCCGGGTAGAGCGCCACGCTCCGCTGCTCCCAGTGGACGAAGTCCTCCGTGGCCACGTGGTTCCAGTGCATGGGCCCCCACTCCGGCTTGTGCGGGTAGTGCTGATAGAAGAGGTGGGCCTTGCCCTTGTAGAAGATCGTTCCGTTCGGATCGTTCGCCCAGCCAAAGGGCACGGAGACATGATAGTGCGGACGATAGCTTGCCATGGTATTTCTCCTTCGGCGCGCGGCGCGCGGCTGTGATGCTACTATTATACAATGCAGCGGGGCCGAGGGAAAGGCAAATTGCCCTCTCAGCGAAACTTAATTTCCATTTTACACATTATCTGGCACATTTTTGTGTCAGAGCACGTCTCACTGTTCAATGGATACAAGGAGGGAATTCCCATGAAGAGATTGTTTGCGATCATGCTGACCGTCGCCCTGCTGATGACGGGCACCGCCCTGGCGACCGGCTACCACAAGGACGCGCTGACCTTCGACTACGACAAGAAGGCCTTCAGCATCACCATGGACGACCACACCGACACCGAGGACCTGGTCATACTGACCGCGAAGGACAAGACCTTCGGCGACGCCTACGTGCGCATCCACCTGCGCAGTATGGACGCGGGCGAGACCGCCCCCACCGTGGCGGACTTCAAGGACATGCCCGAGGAGGTCACCCAGGGCGAATGGAACGGCTTTGAGGACGTCATCATGTACACCGTGGACGACGACGCCTTCACGGAGAGCTACTACATCGTCCCCGTGGCCCTCGGCGACAATGCCTCCGCCCTGCTGACCGTGCGCATCGGCGTGGACAAGCTGGACGACGAGGAGGCCTCCATGAAGCGCGACGACATGATCAGCGCGGTGATGGATACCCTGATCGTCGGCGCCGCGGTGCAGGCCACCGGCAGCGTGCACATCCGCAAGGGGCCCGGGCTGGATTACGAGGAGCTGGGCGCCGTTCAGAAGGGCGCGACCCTCAAATACCTGGGCGCCACCGAGACCGACGCGCGGGGCGTCGACTGGTACAAGGTGGAATACGACGGCGCGGAGGCCTGGGTCTCCTCGAAGTACTCGGGCATCATGGAGTGAGCTTTAATAACTAAAAAAACACCCCCGGCTTACGAATCAGGGCCGGGGGTATGTTGCGTCATGAGGCTGTATTGATGAAGAACACCTCGGGGCTCGGCCAATCGCCATAGTGGGTCATGACGAAGAGCTCGTTCCAGTTGGTGTAGCCAGATTCCGTCGCCGGTGTATCGGTACCGGTTAACTCATCGATCGTTTCCAGCGTGTAGCGTCCGCTGTAGTATTTGACCAGTGCCGAATCAAACGCCCTGGCAGGATTCCAATCCTCCCACTTGCCTATAAAGGTGTTGTAGACCTTCGCATTGAGGTCGATCGGTTTGATGCTTTCCAGGTTTTCCGCCAGCACGTACCCGCTCACGGGAAGCATCGGCTCGGTTTCGCCTTCCTTGCCGCCCTCCTTCGGCACCTCATTGATCGCTTTGTAATACCAGTTTTCGCTGAGGGCAGGGCTGCCGCTGGCAACGAATGCGTATTTCGTTCCGGTTGTCGTAGTGCCTTCATTCGTCTCTGATTTTGCTTCCACGAGCCCGGTTGCTTAGCAGTTTGAGATGCTGCTTGAGATGCTGCCGCTTGCCGATCCTGCAAATCCGCCGGCTGCTCCGGTCACAGATGTGGTATACACGGAGCAGGTGGAATAGCTGTAGCTGATGGCTGCGGAGGCTGTACCCACCAAGCCGCCGACCGTGACGCCGGTCACGGCGTAGCTGTGGATAAGGTGCTCTTCCGTGTCTTTTTCGGCGACCCATTCCTCATAGGAGCCGTTCTTCGTATGTCCGCCGGAATAGCCGCCGGTGATCGTACCGCTCGCGTTGCCGATCAGACCGCCGGCGTTCGTCGGCGGATTCGTTGAATCACCGACAATCAGCGACGCGGCGCTGTACTGTACCGTACCGCTGGCAAGCATTCCGATCAGGCCGCCCGCATCCGTCGCAGCCGTGATCCTGGCTGTGGACGAGGCTGCGCTGGTCCGGGCCAGCACGTTCGTCACGGTGCAGCCGTCCAGCGTGCCCGCCAGGGCTCCGGCGCTGTCGGTGCCTTTGACGGTGAAGTCGATGAGCTCAAGGTTTTTGATTTCCGAAACAGTTTTCTCCTCGATCTTGCCGAACAGCCCCGCATCTCCGGTCACATCCACCGCAACGTCGGAGATGCTCCGGCTCTTTCCGTCGTAAGTCAGCGCATAGTCCGGCGCAATAGGCGTATAGTGCCCTTCTTTGGAGTTTGTTCCGCTGAAATCATATACGCAGACCGTTTCATAGCCTTCCTCGGACGGTCCACCGCTGTCGCTCTTTGACTCTATCTCTTTGACCGCCTTCTGGAAACCGATCCAGCTAAAGCTGTCCGTCTGTTCCGCGCGTTTAATTTTGATTTTGTCATCCGCTCCGATTCCATCTCCGGTTCCGTCATTTGCATCAAGGTTTGAAATACTCTTGTCGAGATTTTCCAAATGCCGGATATTGCCGATGTAAGCCGTATCCTTCGCCGTGTTGATGCTGCCAAACAAGCTGTTGGTCGTGTACTTGCTGCTGTAGGCGATATTTGCCAGGACAGTTGTGCTGAACGCGACGGCCTGGATCGTGATATCCTCGCCCGGGATGAACTTTTCTGTAGTATCGGCATCGATGCTTCCGAAATGCAGCCCTGAGCTTGCCACATCATCCAGAATCACAGTATAATCATTCGGAATTGAAATCATCACACGATCATCACTACTGTCTGTCAATGACAGTTCATACGCCTTCTGCGCCCCGCTGTCTACGCCCGTAATGATGAGCCTCAATTTAGCGTCCGTGTTATCCCTGTTTGTATTTGACACCTCCACATACAGCTTTTCAGCATTTACGACCTTCAGCGTTGGGGGCTGCAGCGTCGTTGTCGGAAGCGTCGCCGCCTCCATGCCGCCGTACCAGCCGAGTATATGACCGTTCCAGTTCCTTCGGGCAGACTTGCGATCGTTCGTTCCCGCGTCTCGCAAACCAAGAACGGTACTATATTCACTTCCCTGTAAAACATGATTGTATTGGGAAGGGGAGCCGTTTCTCGAACAGTAGAACACGTCCAGGACCGTACCTGTTTCTTTCTGGTATACAGCAAAAAGCGGAGTTGTTCTACTCGAACTTCTCCGCTTCTTTTGTTGTTCTCCGCTTTTTTTGTTGTTTGATGCTGATTGTTAGTGCAACAGCCCCATCATTCATTCGCATTCAAGGTGGGTAATTACCTTCCCAAGGCCGCCTGACCACCGTCCATCGTTACAAGCGACCCTGTAATATGACTGCTCTTTTCGCTCGCCAGGAACAGCGCCAGATCTGCAACCTCCTCAGGCTTACAATACCGCTTGTCCGGATAAGGTGCGG
>JAFRFY010000099.1 GCA_017434085.1 Clostridia bacterium | reverse complement strand
TGTAAAAGCTGCGGTAGCCCTGTTCTGAGGCGTCCACCTCCAGGGACAGCTCCATTTCCTTGTCGAAGTCGCAGGTAAATTCGTTGGCGTTGAACACCGCCGAGCCCGACTTGGGGTCCTCCGTCTTCATCCGCTCGAGGAAGGCCTGCGCCCGCGCGAAGGTGGTGCTGACATAATAGATGTCCGTCTTCAACTGGTCGTCCAGCCAGTCCATCATCATTTGGGCGTTCCAGGTGCCGTCCGGCTTCATGCCCGGGTGATAGCCGCTCTCCCCGGCTTCGAGCCGCAGGGGAGTGCCGCCCTCCGACGCCGCCCCGAAGAGCCCGCCGCTGCCGCCGGATTCGACCCGAACCCCGCGATGCTGAGGGCGCGTTTGAGCTCGGCGTCGGTGATCACATCCCCCGTGGCGGCGAAGGCCGTCCAGGGCAGCGCCTGGGAGAGCATCACGAGCGCCAGCAGCGCGGCGATCCACTTTTTCATACGCGCGTCCTCCTCGATCCTGGGACCCGGGCGATGCCCTTCATTTCGTTGCCCGCCTTTTCCGTAAACAGGCATAATGATCCAATTTTGCATATTATAACAAACCGGGCGCACAAAAGCATCACAAAAAGGGAAAAAAGCGGACCGCTTTCTCTCTTTTTAACAGTAACTTTACATTTTGCGAGCGGCGAGGGTGACGACCGCTCTCAGAGGGAACGCGGGGGATTGACGAATCCTCCGTCTCCATATATAATTCGATTTGAAAAGGGTCCGTTTGCGCTGTTTGCATAACAGGGGGGCTGCATACCGTGCCGATCAGGCTATGGAGGAATTATGATGTCTTTTTCACTCTCCCCGTCCCAGAGCCGCATTCTGCTGGCTGAGCTGAATCATCCCGGAACGACGGCGTACAACTTGTATTTCAGGATGCGCTTCGATCCCGCGGACGAGGCGCTGCTCTGCCGCGCGATCCCCGAGGTCATCAGCGGAAACTTCGGTTTACGGGTCCGCGCGGGCGGGGACACGGGCTACGAACAGTATTATTCGGATCAGCCCGCGACATACGAGGTGATGGACACCGATGCGCCGGAGGAGACCGTCGCGGCGCTCAAAAGGACGCCCATAGCGCCGCTGTTCGACGCGCCTTTATACCGCCTGTACGTGCTGCGCGCCGCCGGCGCCGTGTGGTTCTTCGGGGCGTTTCACCACCTGATCGCCGACGGCACGACCTTCAACGCGGTGCTGCCCGCGCGCTTGTACGACTGCGTGGCGGCGCTCAGGCAGGGCAGGGAATGGGCCGCGCCCAAGGCCAGCTACGACGAATACCTCCGCCGGGTGACGGCATATCTCGCCTCCCCCGAATCCGCGGCGGACCGGGATTACTGGCTTCAGCACCTGGGCGGCTTCCGGGGCGCGGGGTACCAGGCGGGCGCGCTGACCAAGGGCAGCCTGTCCTGCGACATCCCGGAGGCGCTGACCGCGAGGTGGCTGCCCTTCCAGTCGGAAAACCGCGTCTCATCCTTCGTGCTGGCGCTGGGGGCCGTGTTCGCGTACTGGCAGGGCCTGCGGGAAAGGCTGGGGTCGCGCCATGATGACATGGTGTGGGAGATCAGCGTCAACGGGCGCTATTTCGGCGACGACATCGCCCGCGAGCCCGGCATGTACGTGGAGACGCTGCCCCTGCGGCT
>JAFRFY010000098.1 GCA_017434085.1 Clostridia bacterium | reverse complement strand
GTTCAAGGGCAACACGCTGTCCCACATGCGCGGCACCATCTCCATGGCCCGCAAGAGCGATTACGACACCGGCGGCAGCCAGTTCTTCATCATGGAGGGCAGCTACCCCGAGTACGACGGCTTCTACGCCGCCTTCGGGCGCATCATGGACGAGGAGAGCCTGAACGTACTGGACGACATCGGCTCCCGGCCCGTGGACGGCAGCTACGTGCCGCTGGACAAGATCGTCATACAGCGCATCCGCGTGGAGACCTACGACGTGGATTACGAGCCCCAGACGCTGAATAAAAAGGATATCGACGACAAGAAGTCCAAAAAGTAATGAGGAGGACGACAGAGATGAGCAAAAACCCCATCGTGACGATTGAAATGGAAAACGGCGGCATCATCAAGGCGGAGCTGTACCCCGAGGTGGCGCCCAACACCGTGGCGAACTTCGTGAATCTGGTGGAATCCGGCTTCTACGACGGGCTGATCTTCCACCGGGTCATCCCCGGCTTCATGATCCAGGGCGGCGACCCCCAGGGCACCGGCATGGGCGGCCCCGGCTACACCATCAAGGGCGAGTTCGCCCGCAACGGCTTCAAGCAGAATACGCTCAAGCACACCCGGGGCGTGCTGTCCATGGCCCGCAGCATGATGCCCAACTCCGCCGGCAGCCAGTTCTTCATCATGCACGCCAACGCCCCGCACCTCGACGGCGACTACGCCGCCTTCGGCATCGTGCTGGAGGGCATGGACGTGGTGGACCGCATCGCCAACACCCCCACCGGCTTCCAGGACCGCCCCGTGCAGGAGCAACGCATCAAGCGCGCCACCGTGGACACCGACGGCGTGAAGTACACCGTGGAGAAGTACAGCAGGTGAGTACATAACAAAACCGGGCTTCGATCCCATCGTCGTGGGATCGAAGCCCGGTTTCGCTATGCCGTCGATCAGCCGTAGATGAACTTGTGCAGCCTCTGCTTGTTGGCGTTGAAGTCCACCTTGATGGCCCAGATGCCCTCGTAGGTGCCGGTCTGGTAGGTATTGTCGGCGGGCACGCGGAACTGGGGGATGTTGTCCATGTCCATCTGCATGCCGGCGGCGGCGATGGTCATGAGCTGGGTCATATTCATGTTGGTCTCGACGCAGGAGAGCAGCTTCATGATGACGGACACGATGGTGCCCGCGTTCTCCTGCTGCAGGCGCTTGGCGATCTGCGTCAGCACGTAGCGCTGGCGCTCGGTGCGCTTGTAGTCGGAATCGATCTTGCGGATGCGGGCGTAGGCCGTGGCCTGGTTGCCGTTCAGGTGCACGTTTTCGCCGTACTCCTCCAGCTTCTCCATGCCGGACAGGGGCGACAGGTCGAACAGGCCCTTGTTGAGCGCCTTCATCTCCTCCTCGGTGACGTCGAGGTCCAGCCCGCCCAGCAGGTCGATGATCTCCGCCATGCTGGACAGGTTCACCAGCGCGTAGTATTGCAGGTTCAGCCCGAAGTGCTCGTTGATGGTGCGCATCACCAGCGCGGGGCCGCCGTAGATGCAGGCGGAGTTGAGCTTGCCGGTCTTGGAGCGCCCGTCCATCGACACCCAGATGTCGCGCATGAAGGAGGTCAGCTTGGCCTGTTTGGTGGCCAGGTTGATGGACATCACGATCATGCTGTCCGTGCGGCCGTACTGGTTGGTGTACTTCACGTCCGAGCCCAGCAGCAGTATGTTCACCCAGTTGTCCGGCAGGCCCTCGGTCACCGCGAAGTCGTCGATGGTGTACGCCTGGTCCACCACCACGTCCTGCTGCTCGGTGCCGGCCATCCAGTCCTCGTTGGGGTTTTCGAGGGAGGTGCTGTCCTCCGCGGGCTGGAAGCCGTCGTCCTGCCGGAGGTCGCCCGACGGCTGGGCGGCGCTGTCCTGCTGAAGGCTGCCCGGGTCGGGCATGGGAATGGTGTTTTCCGAAAGCGCCCCCGCCACCGCGGCGAATACGAGCATCAATACCGTCAATAGCGCGATTGTCTTCTTGCCGTTCACAGGTCTAATCCTCCGAAGAATAATGTTGCTATCATTATATCAGCACCCACTGTTAAAATCAATCCATGCGCACAATTCAACCAAACTTGTCATTTTTTCACCGCATTCCCGTCGAAATTTCATAATAAAAGACCCACCGATGTCCGATGGGTCTTTGGACGGAAGGATCACTCCTCCTCGTATTCCTCCTCCGCGGGCTCCTCGACGGCGGGCTCCTCGACGGCGGGCGCCTCGGCAGCGGGCGTCTCGGGCGCGGTTTCCTCGGCCGCGGGTTCCTCGGCCGCGGGTTCCTCCGCCGCGGCGGCCTTCTGCCGGTTCATGAAATCGTGGATGGGATCGGTGCCCTTGGCGGCGGCCTTGATATGGTCGAACTGGGCTGCGACCTCCTCCTTGATGACGTCCATGGCGTCCTTCTCCTTCTCGGTGGGCGTGAACGCCTGCTTGATGCCCTTGGCGGCCTCGGCGAGCTTCTCATCCACGTCGGTCTTCTCCAGCGCGGCATGGGCCCTGTCCTTCAATTCCCTGGCGGCGTCGGCGAGCTTCTCGTCGATGTCGGTCTTGTCCAGCGCGGCCTGGGCCTTGCCCTTCAAATCCTTGGCGGCGTCCACGATCTTCTCGTCGATGTCGGTCTTGTCCAGCGCGGCCTTGGCCTTGTCCTTCAAATCCTTGGCGGCTTCGACGATCTTCTCGTCGATGTCGGTCTTGTCCAGCACGCTCTTGGCGCCCTCGTGGATCTTCGATACCGCCTTGTTGACCTCGTCCAGCAATCCAGCCATATCCGGTAACCTCCTGTCGGTGTTTTGAGGGTATTATACCAGATTTATGACGACAATGCAACAGCAAATGCCGCCTTGACTTTCCCATGGATTGCGGTTACAATTAATGCAGAAAGCCTGACAAAAAGTGGCGAAGGAGCCGAGGCACATGAAAAAAATTGTGGTTGGCAGCCGTGAGAGCCGCCTGGCGATGATCCAGAGCATGACGCTGGTGAACCATCTGCGCTCGGCGCATTCCGGGATGCAGGTCGAGCTCGTGACCATGAAGACCACCGGGGACGTGATACTGGACCGGACGCTGGACAAGGTGGGCGGCAAGGGCCTGTTTGTGAAGGAGCTGGACGCCGCGCTGCTGGATCACCGCATCGACCTGGCGGTGCACTGCGTCAAGGACATGCCCATGGCCCTGGCCGAGGGCACCGCGGCGCTGTGCTATTCCCGGCGGGAGGACCCCCGGGACGCGCTGGTGCTGCCGGAGGGCGCGACGACGCTCAAAAAGGCCCCGGTGCTGGGCACCTCCAGCCTGCGGCGCGCGCTGCAGCTCAAAAAGCTGTTCCCGGACTGCGAGATCAGGACGGTGCGGGGCAACGTGCTCACCCGGCTTAAAAAGCTGGACGCCGGGCAATTCGACGCGCTGGTGCTGGCCGCGGCGGGGCTCAGGCGGCTGGGCCTCGAGGGGCGCATCAGCCGCCTGTTCGAGCCGGACGAGATCATCCCCGCGGCGGGCCAGGGCATCCTCGCGGTGCAGGGCCGCGCCGGGGACGACTACCCGGAGCTGGGCGGCTACGCGGACCGGGACGCCATGCTGTGCGCGCTGTGTGAGCGGGCCTTCGTGCGGACGCTGGACGGCGGCTGTACCTCGCCGGTGTGCGCCCACGCGACGCTGGATCGGGGCGCGATCTGCGTTCGGGCGCTCTCCGGGGACCCGGAGACC
>JAFRFY010000097.1 GCA_017434085.1 Clostridia bacterium | reverse complement strand
CCAGTATGTCCACCACGCCGACCTCGGCCTCGATCTTTTTGACCAGCGCCTGCACGGCGGCCTCGTCGGTCACGTCGCACACGTAGCCGTGGGCGTCGATGCCGGCCTCCTTGTAGGCGGCCAGGCCCTTGTCCACCAGCTCCTGATTGATGTCGTTGAACACGATGGTCGCGCCGCTGTGGGCGTAGGCGGTGGCGATGGCAAAGCCGATGCCGTAGCTCGCGCCGGTGATCCAGGCGATCTTGCCCTCAAGGCTGAAGTTCTTCATAAAATCGTTCATGGGTATCTCCTCCTTTTATCGCAGTTCGGTGGTGGGTATGTTGTCCATGTCGTCAAAGGCCTGGTTTTCGCCGCCCATGGCCCATATGAAGGTGTAGTTGCTGGTGCCCGCGCCGGCGTGGATGGACCAGGAGGGGCTGATGATGGCCTGCTCATTCTGCATCACCACGTGGCGGGTCTCGTTGGGCTCGCCCATGAAGTGGAACACCACGTTGTCCTTGGGCACCTCGAAGTAGAAGTACACCTCCATGCGGCGCTCGTGGGTGTGGGCGGGCATGGTGTTCCAAACGCTGCCGGGCTCCAGCACCGTCATGCCCATGGAGAGCTGGCAGGTCTTCAATACGTCGGGGTGGATGAACTGGTTGATCACGCGCTTGTTGCTGGTTTCCGCCGCGCCGCAGGGCTTTTTGGCGGCGTCGGCGATTTTGATGAGCCTGTTTTCATAGCGGGTGTGGGCCGGGGCGGAGACCATGTAGAACTTGGCGGGCTTCGCGGGATCGTCGGAGGCGAAGATGACCTCCTTCGCGCCCATGGTGAGGTACAGGCAGTCCTTGTAGCCCAGCGCGTACTCGACGCCGTCCACCCGCACCTTGCCCGCGCCGCCCACGTTGAACATACCGGCCTCGCGGCGCTCCAGGAAACAGTGGGTGCCGAAGCAGTGCCACACGTCGATGCCGTCGTCGATGGACAGCGGCCTGTCCGCGGGCATGATGCCCACCGTGACCATGCGGTCCACGTGGCTGTACACCGGCGTCACCTTGCCCGGCACGAACAGCGTCTCGATCAGGAACTCCTTGCGCACCTCCTCGGTGGTGTAGCGCTTGAAGTCGCGCTGGTTGCAGGAATAGCGAATGTCCATTGGTATGACCTCCCATTTCTTGTCGTTTCCTGATTACAATTATAGCATTCCGCACCGGAAGTGTCAACGATTTGGGCGCGCATTCTGTTGACAGCGCGGGGCGGCGCTTGGTATAATCTGACTTGTAGGATGCCGGAACGGGCGGGCATGAGGGCCCGCTCCGGACGCAAAACCGGACCGCGAACGGGTGAAGCATGATGAAACAAAAACTGATCAGCCTGTGGCTGATACTGACGCTGCTGTGCGGGTGGGCGGTTGCCCCGGCGCGCTCGGAGATCGAGGTGGAGACGCTGGAGAAGCTGGTCTCCGACGCGGTGGCGGACGAGAACCTGAGCCACGCGGAGGATACCGCGGTCATCGGGGCCATCGAGATTGCCGATCTGGACGCTCCCCGCCCCGGCGCGGCCTTCGACACCGAGGCGACCATCGTGGGCGCCCGCGCCGACGGGTCGGGAGAGGTCCGCTGGCGCACGCCGGTGGTCTGGACGGACGCGGCGGGCAACCTCATCGACACCGCCCGGGCGGGGCAAAGCTGCATGCCCTTCATCACACTGTTCGTGCCGGAGAGCTACACCCTCGCCGACGCGGAGGTGCGCGATGAGGCCAACATCACGCTGCCCGCGTTCTTCGCCGAGGCCACGCAGCGAAACGGCACGCTTTACTTCCTGGAGGCGCCCGACAGCGGCCTGGTGTTCATCACCGGCACGCTGACCGTGCCCGGCGCCACCGTCGCGGGGCGCGGCGCGGAGGACGGCTCCCGCGGCGGGCAGAAGGGCAAGAAGCGGCACACAGCGCCGACGTCCACGCCGAAGGCCACGCTGCCGCCCGAGCTGATGGTCCACACCAACCAGAGCACGGTGGACGCCTACGGCGCGGAGTACGTGGGCGAGCTGATCGTGATCGTCAAAAACGTCGTCGAGCCCAAGGCCGTCAACATGCTCATCAACGCCTTCCCCGTGTACCGCGAGGCGCTCGAGCGGGGCGAGCTGAGCAGCGGCATAGGCTTCTTCGTCGAAAAGCAGCAGAACACCATCGCCTATGTGAAGTGCGCCTCGCTGGTCTACAAGAACAGCGGCAGGATGGCGGGCAAGGCCATGCGCGTGGTGGTCAACGCGGACTTCTTCGCCGTCTGGGACGCGGAGCAGGGCAAGTACACATTCAACCAGCAGCGCCGCGCCGACCTGGAGTTCACCATCACCCACGAGGTGATGCACGCCATCATGTACGATTACACCCCCAACGGCATGCTGGGCGTGGACGATCGCGGCGTCAGGACGCCGGAGAACAAGTTCCCGCTCTGGTTCCGGGAGGGTTCCGCCACCGCGGTGGACAACGCCTACAGGTACCGGCGCAACGACCTGCTGTACCTCTGCCTGGACATCGACCAATACCAGGCCGACAGGACCGCCAGCGTCAGCTTCACCCCGGAGCGCATGATCGCCAATTACAACCGCCTGTCCGGGCTGTACGGCATCAACGGCCAGGCGAACAGCGAAAGGCACGCCTACACCTCGGGCTACCTCGCCTCCCTGTACCTGATGCAGCTGGCCAGCGAGACCGTCAAGGGCGACCGGCACGTGGCGGACCGCGAGACCTACCAGAGCGGCGACATGCGCGCCGGCTTCAATTACATCCTCGGGGAGCTGCACGGCGGCCGCAGCCTCGACCAGATCATCGCCGCCATCTCCCCCACCGACGCGCAGGGCCAGCCCATCTACCAAAGCATCGCCGACTTCCAGGCCCGCTTCCTGGCCGACAGCGACCGGGATTTCTCGGCGTCCTTCTGCGCCAGCTTCCTGAAATACTTAAACAGCCTGAGCGACAACGGCGCGCACTCCTGGGGCTGCATACTGATCGACTTCGACGACATGCGCGAGACGCTGTTCGGCGACGGCGACATGCCCGAGGACGCCCTGGCTTACAGGATCCAGAACACCGGCGGCTACGTCACCTCCGACGTGCCCGTGCCCGACAGCCTCACCACCGGCGGCGCGACCGTGCCCGGGCCCGGGGGCGAGAGCATCGCCGCCAAGGACGGGGAGGACGCCGACGATGAGGTGCCCGATATCGGGGATGATTTCATCGTCGAGGAGGAGCCCCCCGCGGGGGATAACCCCGAGACCGGGGTGGAGAGCGAGGGTGAAGACGAGGGTGAAGATGAAGGAGAAGACGGGGATGAAGCGGCGTCCGAAGCACAGCCCGGGGCGAAGGAGGATGACGAATCGGAAGAGCCGGTAGAACCTGAACAAAATCCGGAGGAACCGGTTGAGCCCGAGAATATACCCGAAGAACCCGCGGAGCCCGAGAATCAGCCCGAGGAACCGACGGAGCCCGACAATCAGCCCGGGGAATCGACGGAGCCCGAACATAAATCGGAAGAACCGCCCCAGCCCGAGGAAGCGCCCAAGGCGGAACCCGAGCCGAAGGAAGAGGAAAAACCCAAGGCAGAAGAAAAGCCGCAGGAAGAGGAAAAGCCCAAGGCGGAGGAAAAGCCCAAGGAAGAAGAGAAACCCAAGGCCGAGGAAAAGCCCAAGGAAGAAGAGAAGCCGAAGGCGGAGGAAAAGCCGAAGGAAGAAGAGAAACCCAAGGCCGAAGAGAAGCCGAAGGCCGAAGAGAAGCCGAAGACCGAGGAGAAGCCCAAGGCGGAGGAGAAGCCGAAGGCCGAAGAGAAGCCCAAGGCCGAGGAAAAGCCCAAGGAAGAATCGGCGCCGCCACCGCCGCCGCCCGCGCCACCGGCTG
>JAFRFY010000096.1 GCA_017434085.1 Clostridia bacterium | reverse complement strand
GGATGAGACCATCCCCGGAAAGCTGCCCCAGCGCCAGCTGGTGACCACCGCGGCGGCGTGTAGCTCCTCCTCGCTGACCCCCGCGCGGCGCAGCGCCGGAGCAGCCTCGGAGGCCAGCGCCGCGGTGCCTTCGATCGCCACCGGGCCGGCGAGGATGACCGCGTCGCCCGGGACCGGCGCCTCGCGGCGCACCTGCGCCGCCGGAGCCGCCGCTCTCACCGCGCCGATCTCCATGCGCTTGGCCGCGTAGCCGTCGTGATAGATCTCCTCGACCAGCCCCGTCGCCAGGCCGATCTGGTTCCCATAGGAGCTGTAGCCCGCCGCCGCGGTGGTCACCAGCTGGCGCTGGGGCAGCTTGCCCTTGATGGTCTCGTCCACGGAGCGCGTGGGGTCCGCCGCGCCGGTGACGCGCATCGCCTGGTACACGTAGCCGCGCCCGGACAGCGGGTCGCGGATCGCGCCGCCGATGCAGGTCGCCGCGCCGCCGAAGGGCTCGATCTCGGTGGGGTGGTTGTGGGTCTCGTTTTTAAAAAGCAGCAGCCACTTCTGCTTTTCGCCGCGCACGTCCACGTCCATTTTGATGGTGCAGGCGTTGATCTCATCACTCTCGTCCAGGTCCGTCAGCACGCCCTTTGCCTTTAAATATTTCGCGCCGATGGTGGCGATGTCCATCAGGCACACGGGCTTTTTGCGCCCCAGCGCGTCCCGCAGGGCCAGATAGCGCCGGTACGCCTTCTCCACGTCCGCATCCTCGAAGGTCACATTGCCCAGCTCGGTCAGGAAGGTGGTGTGGCGGCAGTGATCGGACCAGTAGGTGTCGATCATGCGGATCTCCGTCAGCGTGGGGTCGCGGCGCTCGGATTTGAAGTATTGCTGGCAGAAGGCGATGTCCGCCGCGTCCATGGCCAGGCCGTATTTTTGGATGAAATCCCTGAGCGCCGCCGCGTCATAGCCGATGAAACCGGTCATGGTCTCGACCGTCTCGGGGATGGCGAAGGCGGTTTTCAGCGTCCTGACCGGCTCAAGCGACGCCTCCCGGCGCTCCACGGGGTTGATGACGTGCCTTTTGACGGCGGCGACGTCCTCCGCGGAGAGATCGCCCTCCAGGATGTACACCGTGGCGGTGCGCACGTCCGGGCGCTCGCACTGCTTAAGAAGCTGTATGCACTGGGCGGCGGAATCCGCGCGCTGGTCGAACTGGCCGGGCAGGTACTCCGCCGCGAACACGACCCCGTCATACTCCGGCATGTCGCGGCTCACGGTGTCCAGCATCGGCTCGGAGAACACGTTCGGCACGGCCTTCTCAAACACCGCCGCGTCGATGTTCTCCACGTCGTAGCGGTTGACGATGCGCACGCCCGTCAGCCCTCCGATGCCCAGGAAGGATTTCAGCTCCCCGTATAACGCGCTGGCCTCGTGGTCGAAGCCGGGCTTTTTTTCTACGTAGATGCGATAGACCATTTTAAGGCTCCTTTTTTTGAATTGGGAATGGGGAATGGGAAATGGGAGTATGTCTCCCGGCATTTTTAATTCCTAAGTCCTCATTCCTAATTCCTAATTTCTTCAATTATCTCCATTGCCCGCCTGCCGATATCATGCCGCATCATCATGCCGTCCCAATGAATCTCGTTCGCCGCGGCATAGGCTTTGTCGATGGCTTCTCGGAGGGTGTCCGCGGTGCAGCACACGCCCAGCACGCGGCCGCCGGCGGTGACGAGCTGGCCCTGATCGTTGCGCGCGGTGCCGCTGTGGAAGATCCGGGCCATGGCGGGGGCGTTGCCGAGGTCGATGGGCTTGCCCTTTTCGTACTTGCCGGGATAGCCGCCGGAGGCCAGCATCACGCAGCAGGCCGCGCCGTCGGCAAACTCCACGGGGGTGTCGGCGAGGGTCTCGTTTTCCACGGCCATCATGACGGTCAGCAGGTCGGACTTTATCAGCGGCAGCACCACCTGGGTCTCCGGGTCGCCGAAGCGGCAGTTGTACTCGATCACCTTCGGGCCGTCCTTGGTGACCATCAGCCCGAAGTACAGGCAGCCCTTGAAGGGGCAGCCCTCGGCGTTCATGGCTTGAATGGTGGGCAGGAAGATTTCCCTCATGCAGCGCTCGGCCACCTCGGGGGTGTAGCAGGGATTGGGCGCGACGGTGCCCATGCCGCCGGTGTTCAAGCCGGTATCGCCGTCCCCGGCGCGCTTGTGGTCCATGGAGGACACCATGGGCTTCACCGCGTGGCCGTCGGTGAACGCCAGCACGCTGACCTCCGGGCCCTCGAGGTACTCCTCGATGACGATGCGGCTGCCGGATTTTCCGAACACGCTCTCCACCATGGCGGCGACCACGGCGCTCTCGGCGTCCTGCCGGTTAAAGCAGATCACCACGCCCTTGCCCAGCGCCAGGCCGTCGGCCTTGACCACCATCGGCAGCGGCGCGGTCTTCACGTACTCCAGCGCGGCTTTGGGGTCGTCGAACACCTCGTAGGCCGCGGTGGGGATGCGGTACTTCTTCATCAGGTCCTTGGCGAACACCTTGCTGGCCTCGATGCGGGCGGCTTTCGCGTCCGGCCCGAAGCAGGGGATGCCCAGCGCGTGCAGGCGATCCACGCACCCCAACGCCAGCGGGTCGTCCGGGGCCACCACGGCGAAGTTGACCGGGTGGGCCTTCGCGTATTCGACGATGCCGTCGATGTCCGTGGCTTTGATGTCCACGCAGGTCGCGTCCTCCGCGATGCCCGCATTGCCGGGCAGCGCCACGATTTCGGTGACCCCGGGGTTCTCCCTGAGCTTTTTGATGATGGCGTGCTCGCGCCCGCCGCCGCCGATGACCAGTATCCTCATGATATCCCTCCGTGTGCGACAATCCCGGGCGATGGGGGCATCGCCCCTGCGTGTTTCCCTTATGACGGTACAGGGGCGATGCCCGCATAACCCGCGGACGCCATGAATGGCGTCCCTACGGGGAAAGCAACCGTAGGGGCGATGCCCCCATCGCCCGTTTCATGTGCGTATATGTTTAATGATGGAACAGCCGGATGCCCGTAAACGCCATGGCGATGCCGTACTCGTCGCACTTGGCGATCACCAGGTCGTCGCGGATGGAGCCGCCGGGCTCGGCGATACAGGTCACGCCGCTGCGCTTGGCCCGCTCGATGTTGTCCGGGAACGGGAAGAAGGCGTCGGAGCCCAGGGCCACGCCGGTGACGGTGTCCAGGTAGGCACGCTTCTCCTCGCGGGTCAGCGGCTCGGGCCGGGTGGTGAACAAGGCCTGCCACTTTCCGTCGTCCAGCACGTCCCGCCAGTCCTCGGAGATGTACACATCGATGGCGTTGTCCCGCTCGGGACGGCCCACGGTGTCCTTGAAGGGCAGGTTCAGTACCTTCTCGTGCTGCCTCAGGTGCCAGTTGTCGGCCTTGCCGCCCGCCAGGCGGGTACAGTGGATGCGGCTCTGCTGGCCCGCGCCCACGCCGATGGCCTGGCCGTCCTTGACGTAGCACACCGAGTTGGACTGGGTGTACTTCAAGGTGATCAGGCTGATGAGCAGGTCGCGCTTCTGCGCGTCGGTGCGGGCCTTGTTGGCGGTCACGACGTTTGCAATCATGGCCTCGTCGATATTAAGCGACTGCCGCCCCTGCTCGAAGGTAATGCCGAACACCTGCTTGCGCTCGATCTCGTCGGGCACGTAGGCGGGGTCGATCCTGATGATATTGTAGCCGCCCCTGCGCTTGGATTTCAGCACCTCGAGCGCGTCGTCGTCATAGCCGGGGGCGATGACGCCGTCGGACACCTCGTGCCGTATGAGCTTCGCCGTCGCAAGGTCGCACACGTCGGACAGCGCGATGAAGTCCCCGAAGGAGGACATGCGGTCCGCGCCGCGGGCCCGGGCGTAGGCGCAGGCCAGCGGGGAGAGCGCCATGTCCATGGGCACGAAGTAGATCTTGCGCAGCACGTCTGAAAGCGGCAGTCCGATGGCCGCGCCGGCGGGGCTCACGTGCTTGAAGGACGCCGCGGCGGGCATGCCGGTGGCCTTCTTCAATTCGCTCACCAGCTGCCAGCTGTTCAGCGCGTCCAGGAAATTGATATATCCCGGGCGGCCGTTCAGGACCTCCAGGGGTAGTTGCCTGTCGCCCTTCATGAAGATGCGGGAGGGCTTCTGGTTGGGGTTGCAGCCGTACTTCAACTGGATCTCATTGGGCATGTCAGGCGTCCTCCTTCACGTTGCGGTTGATGATGACGGTATCCTCCTCGCCCGTCGCCAGGTCGCGGGTCATGACCCACAGCGACACCCGGTTGTCGGCGTTCAAACCGGCCCACAGGTCGTCGGCGATCTCCCGGGCGGTACCGTCGCCCACGGCCACGGCCTCCGGGTCGCCGGTGAAGGACGGTATCGGGCTTCCGTCGGACAGGTAGGTGTGCAGGAACCTGCCGGTGCCGGGGGCGATGCTTTCATATTCCCAGAACACCCGGTCGCAGCGGGCGCCCTCGGCGTCGCCGGCGCGGAGGATGCCCATGTCCAGCGCGAAGTCGCCGTCCCCAAACGTCGCCATGGCGCTCACCCGGGGGGTGAAGTTCGGCGCGTCGGGCTCGAAGGTCCGGGTGCGCAGGGCCTTGATGAAGGAGGCGCCGTTGCGCACGAAATCGTAGATGGTGTCGGTCTGGTCGCCGTTGGTGACGATCAGCCTGTCACCGGTCTCGCGCACCGGCCAATAGATGATCAGGCTGGGGTCCTCCATCTTCGAGGGATCGAAGGCCTCGGTGCGTATGCCGCCCTGATCGGTCACGAACACGCGGTTGCGGCTGTTGGCGCTGCGGCCCATGATGAAGTACGCCAGCACGGCGCGCCTGCCGTCCGCGGACTTGCCGACGATGATGCCGCGGCCCGGATACGTGGTCGCGCCGACGGCCTGTTTTGCTGCTAACATGTCGATCTCTCCATTCTGATAGATTTTGCCACGATCTCCGCCGCCCTCGGCAGCAGTATCCACTCGGCCTGCTCCATCACCCGGCGCTGCAGGACCTCCGGGGTGTCGCCGTCCCGAATTTCGACGGCCTTCTGGCAGATGATGCGCCCGCCGTCGGGGATCTCGTTGACATAGTGTACCGTCGCGCCGGTGACCTTCACGCCGTAGTTCAGCGCGGCCTCGTGGACCCGCAGGCCGTAGAAGCCCTCGCCGCAGAAGGACGGTATCAGCGACGGGTGGATGTTGATGATGCGCTCCGGCCAGCGGCTGACGAAGTCCTTCGACAGTATGGCCATGAAGCCCGCCAGCACGATCATCCCGATATCGTGGAAAGCCAGCGCTTCGAGTATCTTCTTTTCCATGTCGGGCTTTGCGCACACGGCGGTTTTTATGCCCGCCCTTTTTGCCCGTTCAAGCGCGTAGGCCTTGGGGTTGTTGGAGATCACCAGCGCGATCTCCCCGTCGGGAATCTCCCCCCGGCCCTGGGCGTCGATGAGCGCCTGCAAATTCGTGCCGCCGCCGGACACCAGCACCGCGATGCGCGTCCTCATACCAGCTCGACCCTCTCCTCACCCTTGACCACCGTGCCGATGATCCGGGCGTCCTCGCCCGAGGCTTTCAGCGCGCGCACGGCGGCGTCCGCCTGGTCGGCGGGCACGGTCAGGCACATGCCGATGCCCATGTTGAAGGTGTTGAACATGTCCCGCTCGGGGATGCTCCCGGCCTTTGCGATGCGGTCAAACAGCGGCGGGGTGTCCAGCCTTTTGCGCTCGATGCGGGCGGTCAGGCCCCCGGGCAGGCTGCGCGGTATGTTTTCGTAGAACCCGCCGCCGGTGATGTGGGAGGCGGCCTTGACGTTCACCGTCTCCGCCAGCGCCAGCACGGGCTTCACGTAGATGCGGGTGGGCGTCAGCAGCGCCTCGCCGAGGGTCGTGCCCAGGTCGTCGCAGTAGCGGTCCAGGCCGCCCTTCTCCACGTCGAAAACCTTGCGGATGAGCGAGAAGCCGTTGGAGTGCGCGCCCGATGAGGGCAGGCCGATCAGCGCGTCCCCGGCGGCTACGGTGTCCGGCGCGAAGATCCTGGATCTGTCCACCACGCCCACGGAGAAGCCCGCCAGGTCGTACTCGTCCTCGGGATAGAAGCCGGGCATCTCGGCGGTCTCGCCGCCGATGAGCGCGCAGCCCGCCTGCACGCAGCCCTCGGCCACGCCGGACACGATCTGCGCGATCTTCTCCGGCACGTTTTTGCCGCAGGCGATGTAGTCCAGGAAGGTCAGGGGCTTTGCGCCGCAGCATACGATGTCGTTGACGCACATGGCCACGCAGTCGATGCCCACGGTGTCGTGCTTATCCATCAGGAAGGCCAGCCTGAGCTTGGTGCCCACGCCGTCGGTGCCGGACACCAGCACGGGCCTTTTAAGCCCGGTCATGTCCAGCTCAAACAGGCCGCCGAAGCCGCCGATGCCGGACACCACGCCGGGGATGTTCGTCCGGGCGATGTGGGCCTTCATCAGCTCCACCGCCCGATACCCCGCGGTGATGTCCACCCCCGCCGCGGCGTAGGACGCGGAGAAGGACTTATTATGTTCCATCGATATATAACCTCCGGTAACGATATTAATTGGGAATGGGGAATTGGGAATTGGGAATTGGGAATTAGGAATGAGGAGTTCTGGTTGCCTGGCATTCTCTAATTCCTAACTCCTAATTCCTAATTCCTAATTCAAACGAACTATTTCCCCATAAGGCGACGCATCACTTCGTTATACGCTTCCTCCACGCCGCCGAGGTCGCGGCGGAAGCGGTCCTTATCGAGCTTTTCGCCGGTGTCCTTGTCCCAGAAGCGGCAGGTGTCGGGGGAGATCTCGTCGGCCAGCACGATGGTGCCGTCGGGCAGGCGGCCGAACTCCAGCTTGAAGTCCACCAGGGTGATGTTGAGCTTGAGGAAGTACGCCTTCAGCACCTCGTTGACCTTGAAGGCCATGCGCTCAATGGCGTCGATCTCTTCCTCGGTGGCCAGTTTGAGGGCCAGCGCGTGGTAGCGGTTGATCAGCGGGTCGCCCAGGTCGTCGTTTTTGTAGGAAAACTCGATGGTGGGCTTATCGAACACGATGCCCTCCTCGACGCCGTAGCGCTTGGCGAAGGAGCCCGCGGAGATGTTGCGTATGATGACCTCCAGCGGCACGATGGACACCTTTTTGACCAGCGTATCGCGGTCGGACAGCTCCTTGACGAAGTGGGTCGGCACGCCCTGCTGCTCAAGCATCTGCATCAGCATGTTGCTCATGCGGTTGTTGATGACGCCCTTGCCCGCGATGGTGCCCTTCTTGAGCCCGTTGAAGGCGGTGGCGTCGTCCTTGTAGGACACGATGTACAGGTTCTCGTCAGCGGTCGCGTAGACCTTCTTGGCCTTGCCCTCGTAGAGCTGCCTGAGCTTTTCCATGGTGGTTTCCTCCCGATTTGTAGTAGCGTTGTTCGGATTGTTTGTGTAGATTAATTAGGAATTAGGAGTTAGGAATGAGGAGTTTATATGCCGCTGATGCTGAAGCGGCAGCCGCAATACACAATTCCTAATTCCTCATTCTCAATTCCCCATTCCCCATTCCCAATTCCAAATTCAAAGACAACTGTACTCCTCAGATATCCGCCGATCCTTCTCCTCGACCTTCTCCCTCTGCGCGGCGCGGTAGGCGGCGAAGCGGGCGTAGAGGGCGTCGTCGGAGAGGGCGAGGATCTGGGCCGCGAGCAGCGCCGCGTTGGTGGCGCCGTCGATGGCCACCGTCGCCACCGGCATGCCCGAGGGCATCTGCACCGTGGACAGCAGCGCGTCCAGGCCGTCCAGCGTGGAGGACTTCATCGGCACGCCCACCACCGGCAGCAGCGTGTTGGCCGCCATGGCCCCCGCCAGGTGCGCCGCCTTGCCCGCCGCGGCGATGATCACGCCGTAGCCGTCGTCCCGCGCGCCCCGGGCGAACGCCGCGGCCGCCTCCGGGGTCCTGTGCGCCGACAGTATGCGCACCGCAAAGGGGATCTCCAGCGCCTTGAGCGCGTCCATCGCGCCCTGCATGGCTTTGAGATCGCTGTCGCTGCCCATGATGATGGCAACCTTCTTCATATTTGCCCTCCGTCTGGCCGAAATCCCGGCCCGAATGATAGTTTCAGTATATCGGCGGCATATTATATCGTCAATCAAAAACCGAATATTTAACCATAAAAAAAGCCGAACGTTCGGATAAATCGACGCCCTTCGTCAAAGTTTATCCTGTTCGACGCACAGAATTAATGGGGCCGGCGCGCCTTTTACGGGCGCGTCAGCCCCATATCGAATGGATTATTCCACCTCGCTCAGCGCCGGGATGGAGTCCGCCGCCCCCAGGCGGGTGACGCTTAAAGACGACGCCTTGCTGGCCCGGCGCATGCACTCCTTGAGCGGCATGCCCGCCATCAGCCCGGCGATGAAGTAGCCGGTGAAGGTGTCGCCCGCGGCGGTGGTGTCCACGGCCTTGACCCTGAACGCCTCCTGGGTGACGGTCTCCACCGCGCCGCCGTCCACGCGATAGGCCGCGCTGCCCGCGCTGCCGAGCGTGATCAGCACGTTCAGCCGGGGGTAGCGCCCGTGCAGCCAGGTCCAGGCGGCCGCGGGGTCGTCGCTGCCGGAGATCTGCCCGGCCTCCACCTCGTTGACCAGCAGCCAGGACAGCTTGCCGAAGTCCACGGCCTCCAGCCTGGCGTCGTAGGGCGAGGGGTTCAGCGCGATCACCATGCCCTTGGCGTAGGCCGCGTCCACGATGGCGGGCAGGTTGTTGACCTCGTTTTGCAGCACCAGCCAGTCCCCCGCCGCGCAGCGCGCGAAGGTATCGGCGATCTGCTTTTCGGTCACGCACTGGTTGGAGCCGCCGTAGAGCAGTATGCAGTTTTCGCCGTCGCGGTTGACCTGTATGACGGTGTGGCCCTGCATCTCATCGACGCTCAGAAGCATCGAGACGTCCACGCCGTCCCGCTCGAGCTGCGCCTTGAGCGCCTCGCCGCCCGCGCCGATGCACCCGGCGTGGCTGACGTTCGCCCCGGCCCGGGCCAGCGCGATGGACTGGTTCAGCCCCTTGCCGCCCAGCTTGACGGCGCGGGACGTGGAGCTGAGCGTCTCGCCGGGGCGCACGAAGTGATCCACCTGGTACACATAGTCCAGGTTCAGGGAACCGAAATTGAGTACGCGCATTGTCGCTGCCCCCCTTCGCTCACATGACGCCCTTTTGCAGTATGATGCAGCCGTAGGGCTGGCGCTCGCTGGTGGAGATGGTGATGTAGGCCTTCATGGCCTTGTCGTAGAACTTCGAGCGCTCGATGGTGCCGACGCAGGCCACGTCGTAGCCGTGCTTCGCCACGGTCTCCCTGACGGCGTCCCACACGGGGTTCGTCTCCACCACCACGCCGGAGTCCGCGTCCGGCACGATGTACTGTATGGGCTGCTTATCATACTCCACGTCCAGCGGCACCAGCTGGAGGATGGCATCGAGCATCTGAACGCTGCCCACGCCCTTGGCCTGTATGCTGACCCCGTTGGGGCACTTGGTGACGTGCGGATAGAAGTGATCCGCGATGACGATCAAATCGCCGTGGCCGGTGTCGGCCAGGGCCTTCAAAAGATCGGAGCCGATGATGTCGGGAATCCCTCTGAGCATATGACTACCTCCTTGTCCGTCAGCCGCGCACTCGGCGCACCGCGTCCCGCCAGAGCGTGTACTTCGCCTCGCGGACGTCCTCCGCCATGTCCGGCGCGTAGGACGTGCGCTTCAATACGTCGAATACCTCTTGATGATACAGCCCGCAGGCCAGCCCCGCGGCCCAGGCCGCGCCGATGCCGGAAAGCTCCTCGGAATCGGGGATGCGCACCGGGATGCCCAGCATGTCGGACTGGAACTGCATCAGCCAGGCGTTGCGGGTCGGGCCGCCGTCCACCCGCAATTCGCCGATGGGCGTGCCGGCGCTCTCCCCCATGGCCCGCACGATGTCGGTGATCTGCAGGGCGATGCACTCCAGCGCCGCGCGGACCACCTCGTTCTTGCCGGTGGTGCGGCTCATGCCCACGATGGCGGCGCGGGCGTCGCTGTCCCAGTAGGGCGCGCCCAACCCGGAGAACGCGGGCACCAGGCAGCACCGGTCGCCGGGGTTGGCCGCGCGGGCCAGCGCCTCGGTCTCGCCGGGGCTGTCGATCAGCTTCAGATCGTCCTTGAGCCAGGTGATCACCGCGCCGGTGTAGTTGATGTTGCCCTCCAGCACGTAGTTGACCACCCCGCCGATCTTCCACGCCAGGCTCGTGACCACGCCCAACTCCGAGAACACGGGCTTTTCGCCGATGTTCATCATGATCGAGGAGCCGGTGCCGTAGGTGGCCTTGGTCATGCCGGGTTGAAGGCACCCCTGCCCGAACAGCGCCCCGTGGCTGTCGCCCAGCGCGGCGCGGATGGGAATGGGCTTTTCCAGCCAGCCCATGAAGTCCGTCATGCCATAGTCGCCGTCGGAATCGGTGACGGTCGGCATGCAGGCGGGATTGATGCCGAACAAAGCCAGAAGCTCGTCATCCCATGAAAGGGTGTTGATGTTGAAAAGCTGCGTGCGGGAGGCATTGGAGTAGTCCGTCAGATGGCGGTGATCCAGCGACAGGTTGTACACCAGCCAGCTGTCGACCGTGCCCACGCAGATCTCGCCGCGCTTCGCCCTGTCGGAAACGCCCCCGACGTTTTGCATGATCCACGAAAGCTTCGCCGCCGGGAAGTAGGGCGACAGCGGTATGCCCGTCTTTTGGCGCACGGCTTCCCCATGGCCCCGCTTTTCCAGATCCTCGCAGATGGCCGCGCCCCGGGCGCACTGCCACACGATGGCGTTGTACACGGGCCTGCCGGTGGCGCGGTCCCAGCAGACGGAGGTCTCGCGCTGGTTGCTCAGGCCCAGCGCGGCGATGGCGTTCTTATCGACGCCCGCCTTCTCCACCACGTCCTTCGCCACCTGCACGGCGTTGCGCAGTATCTCCTCCGGGTCGTGCTCCACCCAGCCCCTGTCGTCGATGATCTGCCTGTGCGGCCGGTCCGCCCGGCATACCAGCGCGCCCGCCTCATCAAACAGCAGCGCCTTGGTGCCTTGGGTGGACTGGTCGATACTCAATATGTACTTGCCCATGTTTGAATCTCCAAATTAGGAATTAGGAGTTAGGGATTAGGAATTGAAAATGCCCGCGATACACACGTCAGCGGCTATTATCATTCCTAATTCCTCATTCCTAATTCCTCATTCACTAAATATTATCTTTGATCTTCTTGGCGATTCCCTCCGTGTCGAGCCCGTAGTGATGGAACACCTCTTTGGAATTGCCGGTGATCACGGGGGCGTCGGGCAGGGCGAGGTTTAAGACCTTCTTGGGGTCGTTGGCGCCGATGACCTGGCTGACCATGCTGCCCAGCCCGCCGAAGGGGCTGTGCTCCTCCACGGTGACGACCAGCTTCACGCCCTTCGCGGCGTCGAGCAGGCCGTTCACGTCCAGGGGCTTGACGCAGTACATGTCCAGCACCGCCGCTTCGATGCCCTCGGCCTTCAAAAGCGCCGCCGCGTCCACCGCGGGCTTGACCATCTCGCCGCAGGCCACGATCAGCGCGTCCGCGCCCTCGGCGACCACCGTCGCCCGATCCATCTCGAAGGGGCAATCCTCCTCGCCGTACACGTCCTCCACGGCGTTGCGGCCGAGGCGGATGTAGGCGGGCTTTTCGTCCTTCAACAGCGCCTCGAACAGGCACCGGGTCTGGAAGCGGTCGCTGGGCAGGTACACGCGCATGTTGGGGATGGCGGCCATGGCGGCGATGTCCTGCGCGGAGTGGTGGCTCATGCCCAGCGCGCCGTAGCTGACGCCGCCGGAGATGCCGATGAGCTTCACGTTGGTGTTGGAGTAGGCGCAATCCACCTTGGCCTGCTCGTAGGAGCGGGTGGAGACGAAGCTCGCCGGGGAGGCCGCGTAGGGCTTCTTGCCGCACTTCGCCAGGCCCGCGGCGATGCCCACCAGGTCCTGCTCGGCGATGCCGACCTCCACGAACTGCGCCGGGAATTCCTTGGCAAACGGCGCCAGCGACGCGCTGCCGCGGGAATCGCTGCACAGCACGACGATGTCCTTATCGGTCTTTGCATGCTCGGAAAGCACTTCGCAGGCGATCTGACGATTGGTGATCTTATTCATCTCAGAGCACCTCCTTTTCGTGCGCTTCCAAATCCTTCATGATCTGCTCATACTCCTCGGCATTCGGCACGTGATGGTGCCAGCCCGCCTTGTTCTCCATGACGGGGGAGCCCTTGCCCTTGGTGGTATTCGCCACGACCAGCGTGGGCTTGCCCTTCACGGTTTTTGCCGCGTCGAACGCCGCGTTCACGGCGTCGATGTCGTTGCCGTCCACGGAGATCACGTTCCAGCCGAAGGCGGTAAACCGTTCCTCCACCGAATCCTGGTGCATGACCTCCTCGGTGGTGCCGGAGATCTGCAGACGGTTGCGGTCCACCACGGCGCACAGGTTGTCAAGCTTATACTGGGTCGCGCTCATCGCGCCCTCCCAGACGCTGCCCTCGGCCAGCTCGCCGTCGCCCATCACCACGTAGGTGCGGGAGGGGCGGCCGTCCATCTTCTGCGCCAGCGCCATGCCCACCGCCACCGGCAGGCCATGGCCCAGCGAGCCGGAGTTCATCTCGATGCCGGGCAGCTTGTTGTTGGGGTGTCCGATGAACTTCGAGCCGAACTGGCTGTACTCCTTGATGACCGTCTCGATCGGGAAGAAGCCCTTCTCCGCCAGTACCGCGTAGAGCGCCTCCACGCAGTGGCCCTTGGAAAGCACGAACATGTCGCGGTTCGGGTCGTTCTGATTCTCCGGGGAGATGTTCATGGCGTGGAAGTACAGGCTCACCATGGTCTCCATCACGCTCATGTCGCCGCCGATGTGCCCCGCCTTGCCGGCCATGATCATCTCGACCACGTCCCGGCGGAGCTTGTAACTTAATGCCTTTAGGTTTCTCATTCGTTTACACCTCGTCAAACACCACGTCTTCGCCATGCAGATACGCCTTGACCTTATCCTCGATGGGATCGTAGAGGTCGGGCTTGACGCCGATGTATTTGCAGGCCTCGTACACCACGGGCACCACGTCGCCGTGGATGGCCGCCACGTGGTGGATATAGGGCCCCTCGACCACCTTGGCCTCGAGGCGCTTCAAGTTGTTGACCTCGACCCACACGTAGGTGCCGCGGGTCCAGGGGCCGTCGATGCCGCGGGCGTGGCCCAGCAGTATCGAATACTCGCCGTCGTCGCCGTCGAAGCGCACCAGGCTCATGGGGCCGTGCTTGGCCTCGGC
>JAFRFY010000002.1 GCA_017434085.1 Clostridia bacterium | reverse complement strand
TGGGTCTGGCCGCCTTGGTCGCCGTTAAACTTAAGCGTTACGGGTACGTTATTGGCGGGCATGGTAAACGCGACGGGAGTGTTGCTGCCGCCATCGGGCAGATCAATGCTTCCGCCATCGTATGTCACGGTCGCGCCGGTCGTTCCCCCGTCGTACCTCAGGCAAACCGTGTCGCCCGCGTCCGCGGAGTAGACCCATACGCCGTCGACGAACGCGCTCGCACCGCCGGAAGGGCCGCCGTTGACCGAAATCGTGTAAGCGCCCCCGCTCACGGGCTGGTTGCCGGAGTTGCCGCCGCCCTGCGAGCCGTTCGAGCTAAAGTAACCCGTTACCGTCACTTCCGCCGCGGGCATGACGAACTGGCGGTCATTGATATCCACCTGATAGTCATTGCCGCCGTAGCTCAGCGTGATGCCGGTGAGCATGAAGCCCGACGCCTCGTTGAACCCCAGGGTGATGGTCTCGCCCTCGTTCGCGGAGGACGCGACATCGCTCCCGTAATACGCGCTGAAGTGTATGTCGCCGCCATAGGCGTCGCTGGAGGAGCTGCAATAGATGGGATACTGGCCCGTGTGCGGCTGGCTACCGCCTTGCTGGCCGTTCGAGGTAAAGTAGCCCGTTACCGTCACTTCCGACGCGGGCATGATGAACTGGCGGTCATTGATATCCACCGGATAGTCATTGCCGCCGTAGCTCAGCGTGATGCCGGTGAGCGTAAACCCGGACGCTTCGTTGAACCTCAGGCTGATTGTCTCGCCCTCATCCGCGGAGATCGCAACATCGTCGCCGAAGTAGGCGCTGAAGTTGATGCCGCCGCCAAAGGCGTCGCTCGAGCTCCCGGCACTGATATTGTATTGACCCTCGTGCAGCTGCCCGCCGCCGCTGGAAGGCGTATAGGGAGCCGTGGCGATCGTCAGCTGCCAGTTATCGAAGGTGTTCTGGGTATCTTCGTCATAGGCATAGGTGATGTTGTTATCGCCCGCGGCAAAGGTCATGCTGCCGTCGTTGCCGAGCGTGGGGCCATAGGCCATGAACAGCTTGTCGGGCGCGCCGACGGTGTCCTCGTCGCAGTTGGTCACGTCGACGAGATAGTTGGCTTCGTTATCCATCCGCACGACGTTCCACATGTGCGGGCCCTCGCCGGTGGCGCCGGTCATTTGGCCGGTAACCAGTATGCAGTCGTAATTGTTGCCGAATTCGGCCAGGTCGAACAGGAACTTGAACGCCTTCGAATAGCCCTCGCAAACCACCTCGGTACCGGGGTCGTTATCGAACACGTTTATCAGCTGCCAGGGATCGCCGTAGGGCGTCCCCTCCGCCAATGCGTCGGTGTTATAGCTTGTCATGCCGCAGATCGTGTCCTTGAAGGCGGACAGAATCTCAAACACGGTGCCCGAGGAGGAGAGATCGGAGGCGATGCTCCGCGCGTTCTGTATGGCCTGCTTCGCGGTCTGGACCCTGTCGGCGTCCACGTTGTAGAGGGAGAGCGCGCCGTCGACGGTCGCGGCATAGTCCTCCGAGACCATCATGCCAATGACGATATTGTCCGTCAGGCAGAGCTTCCAGTCGTCCTCATAGGTTGCGCTCAATCCGAAGCCAGTGGCGCGGAAGCTGCCTTCCTTGGCCTTGTCATACCAGTAAAGATCGGCGGGAAAGTCGGCCAGCAGCGCGTTCAGCACGTTCTTAAGCGAGAAGGAGACGTGCGCCCCGGCCGCGGCCGCGGCCTCCTGCGTGATCGCGCCGTCTACGACGATTGCGGATACGCCCAGGTCCGCCGCGGTCCACGGGCCGCAGTTGATGCCGTAAGATTCCAGATTTTCCTTCGTGATCGTAATTTCGGAGCTCGTGCGGTCGCCGGCGGCGATAGCCCGCACCGCGTCCGCGAGCTGATTATAGACCGCGAAATCCATGCCCTGGAGGGAAACGGACGCCTCCAGAGAGATATGCTCGTCCACATGGCCCGCGGCGGTGTCGATCATCCTCTGGACATATTCGTCCAGCAGCGCATCGTTGTCCTCGCCGACAGCGTCAGGGGTGCAGGACCAGGTTTCCGGCTCCACGGTGTACTCGACGCCCATCTCGAACACGGCGTCCACGGGCGTTTCATACGCCGCGCCGATGTAGTCCACCACGATGGTGTACTCGGTCCCGTTGATCGTGACCGCGATCTCGCGGTTCCCGGAGAAGGGCTCGAGCGCCGTGACGATCCACGCGCCGCTTTCGTCAGTCGCGGACAGCACCGTATCGTCGCTGACGCTCACCGCCTCGATCCCGCCGGACAGGCCCACCTGCGCGAGTATGTCGTCAAGCGCGACGTCGCCGGTCTCGGGGAAGGAATAGCTGAGCGCCTCATAGGTCAGCTCTACGGTATACAGGGAAAAGCTTTCGGTTTCGACGGTGGCCGTGATCTCATCCTCGGTGGTCACGTCCAGCTTTTCGGCGTCGTCGCCGTCGATATGATAAACGCTGGTGGTCAGGTTTTCGTCGGCCACCTGCTCAAAGGAGAAGGACACGGAAACCACCTGGCTGTCGGCGGGCTGTATCTCGTTGCCCTCGGCGTCCAGTATTTTGATGTCAAAGGTGTAGCGCGCGGCCACGTTTTTGCCCTCGTCGCGCACCCTGTCCACGGCGGCCTCCGCCGCGTCCTGTGCGGGCGCTTCGGCCTCGGTCACGGACAGCACGGCGTCGTTCGGGAAGACGCCCGCGTCCGCCTGGACCGTGACGACCACGCCGTTGATCAGCGCCGAGCGGTTGAAAGGCTGGGCCACCGGCTCGAGCACCGCGTGGATCGCCGCGTCCTCGGTGGCGTTAAACAGCGCTTCCTTTGAGATATATCCCTCCGCCGCGGCGGTGTAGATGTATTCGCCGGGCGGCAGCAGATACGCGCCGTCCTCCATGGCGGCGTACACAACGTCGTCCTGCGCGGCGCGCACCGTGACCACGGCGTCGCCGGGGAAGACGTCAAACAGCACCCGGACCGTCTGGGCCGCCTCGGGCGCGTCCTCGGGCGTCTCGGGCTCGTCGTCGCCCAGGGTCAGCTCCTCGCCTTCGCCGGGCTCCGCCTCGACGGCGTCCGGCGCGTCCGCTGAAACGACGCCGTCCCCGGTCTCCTCGCCGGAGGTCGGGGTCTCGGACGTCGCGTCGAGCGGATTGGTATCGTCCGCGGGCTGGTCCGCGTCGGAGCCTTCCGCCGCGGGCTCGCCCTCACCGGGCTGGCCCTCATCGGAACCCTCCGCGGGCGCATCCGCATCCTGCGGCACGGAAACGTCCGCCGCGTCGTCCGCGGGGACATCGGAAGCCCCGTCCGCGGGGACATCGGAAGCCCCGTCAGCGGGGGCGTCGGCTGACCCATCCGCGGGGACGTCGGAAGCCCCGTCCGCGGGGGTATTTGCCGCGTCATCGTCGGGCATATCCTCCGTGACTTCATCGGGCACGTCGGCGTCGCTGTCCGCCGACGCTGCCGCGTCATCCGCGTCATTGCCGAGGGATTGCTCCGCCTCGCCGTACTCAGTCTCGACCGGCGCGCTGGATACCAGCGCCTCCGCCAGCTCCGCCATAGCGAAGTTCGGCAGTGCGAGCAGCAGTGCGATCAACAGTGCAAGCGCTCTCTTCATGGTCTTTTTCATGGTTTGGCCTCCTGTCCGTATCGTCCCGGGGGTATGGTTCTGACATTACAGTCTTGTAAATCCTACTGGCAGTAATGAATAATCCCGTTATGTTATATTATTGCACAATTCAGCGCAACAGTCAATATTTTCCATTAAAAAATTTTCCACATTTGTCACATTAATGTCCCTATAAGTATCCTTTTCGTCGTCGGCGGGCATCCGTGGCCCACGGTGTGACGCGCCGCCCGCTCCGGCTGGAAAAAACTGTCGGGGATAAAATGGTATTCATTTCTTGCATTAATTATGATATTGTGGTAAAATGAAGTAAATATCCGCGCTTATATATAAAGGAGAACGCCCCGATGAAAAAAAGACGTATCATGCGCGCATTGTCCCTGACGATCGCACTCTTGCTGGCGCTCCCGGCGGCGGGCCTGGCCGAAGCGGATTTCGAGCCGGATTCCTATGACGAGGTCGCCATCGCCGCCGAGGCCGTGGACGCGATCGTCGAATCCGAGGAGCTGGAGCTGGGCGACGATTTGGATATCGTCGAATCCGAGCCCGCGCTGCCCTCCGCCGTCGTCGACGACACCGACGATGCTGACGATGCCGACGAATCCCCCGACCTCCAGCCCGACGCGGCCATGATCCCGGAGGACGAAGCCGTGCCGCCGGAGGACGCCGGCGCTGTGGCGGAAGAGGAACACGAGGATGAAGCCGACCCCGGCGCGCAGCCGGAGACGGCTTCCGAAAGTGCGCCCGAGGCCGTGCCGGACGCGCCGCAGGACGTCGAGCTTGACGTCGGCGACGGCGAAGCCCCGGCGGAGGTGTCCGACACCGGCGAGGTTCCCGACGCGGAAGCCGCGGCGCCCTCCCCCGCCTCCGACGCGGACGCCAAAAGCACGCCCCCGGCCCTGTCCAACGCCGATATGGCGGAAAACATCCGCGCCGCCGCGTCGCTGGGCGCCAAGGCCGACGCGCTGGGCAACATCGCCGGGCTTTTGATGGATCACGGCTTTGAACCCGCCTTCGCCGCGGGCGTCTGCGCGAACATCTACGCCGAGGGCAGCTACGGTCTGTTCGAGAGAAGCGGTTACCAGAGCAATTCAGAGCACCCCGATCTCGAATACAGGCGTCCCAAATACTTCTGCTACCTGGACGGCGGCAATTACTACACCCGCGGCGCGGGCGGCTACGCGGTCACCGACGTGTACCTGTCCCCCGAGGACATGGACGCCTACACCGGCTCCGCCCGGGTACATATGCGCTACGGAGACGAAAACTACTACCTCGACAACTGGTCCGGCAGGCGCGTGTGGGACATCGACCTTAACGCGCTGGAGGAGTTCATGAGCAATCTGGCCAGCCTGAATCTTCAGTACGGCACACCCGACGCCTGGACCTACGATAACTCCACGGACACCTGGGAGTACAACGAGGCCCAGGAGGGCATGGAGCGCTGGCGCGGCAAGTTCGGCCTGGGCTGCGCCCAGTGGACGGGCGAGGAGTCCTTGAAGCTGCTGGCGCTCTATCGCAGGCACGCCGGGGCGGGCAGCGCCACCATCACAAAGAAGCAGGCCATCGCCGCCGAGCATGAGATGATACTCAGCGACCTGCAGGGCTATTATAAAAAGGTATATAACGGCTGGCGGCGCGAGAACGAGAGCGCGCTGTACTGCCCGGAGGCCGCCGCCAGCGCCGGTTCCTGGGTCTGCCTCAAGTATGAGATCCCCGCCAACCGGGAGGCAAAGGCCGTCAGCCGGGGCAAAAGAGCCGCCGAAATCTACAGGATCATGATTGGCGAAAAATAAAAGCCTTCCCGTCGTATTCCCCATTTCCTCATGAAAGGATGGTGCCGCCGATGCCCTCTTCCTATCCGATCATCGAATACGATTACTCCTCCAAGGCGGTTTTCCAGCCGGATCAGCACGATCTCGGCATCCACTTCCCGCCCTGCGTGGCGTTCCCCTTCGTGGGCGATGTGGTGGAAAGGTACGCCGCCGAGCGCGGCCTCCCCGTCATCGCCACCTATGAAACCGTCACCAAGGACTACCCCGTCTACCGGCTCTCCGACACCGCGTGCCTGTGCCAGGCGCCGATCGGCGCGCCGGTGGCCGTGCAGCTCATGGACTGGCTGATCGCCTACGGCGCGGAGCGGGTGATCTCCGTCGCCTCCTGCGGCACGCTGATCGACCTGCCCGAGAACGCCCTCGTGGTGCCCCGCCGCGCGCTGAGGGACGAGGGCACGTCCTACCACTACATGCCGCCGTCCCGCTGGGGCTACCCCGACGACGGCGTGCAGCAGATGATCCGGGACGTATTTGCCGCTGATGGCATCGCGTACACCGACGCCGACGCATGGACGACCGACGCCATCTACCGCGAGACCATCGACAAGGTCCGCCGCGCGCGCTCCGAGGGCTGCGGCGTGGTGGACATGCAGTGCGCCGCGCTGGCCTCGTGCGCCGAGTTCCGCCGCGTGCAGTTCGGGCAGTTCCTCTACGTCACGGACAGCCTGGCGGATACGGAGGCCTATGACCGCCGCAACTGGGGCAAGGAGGCGCTGCAGCCCATGCTGGACCTGTGCGTGAAGCTTGCCGGGCAGGAGTATAAATCCCCGTGGGGATGCTCCTGTAAGAGCTGAAATACCGCAGCTTCCTCGCGTGCTTCAGCACCTTCTTGCCCTTCACGGTGCCCTTGACGCTGGCCTTTATCTTCCTCTTTTTACCGACCCTCACGGTCAGCGCGCTCTTTTGCACGCTCACGCCCTTCGCGTTGCAGAACTTGTCGTTCGAGCCGCCCGCGATGGCGTGCACGGTGGGCGACGCCTTTCCGAGGTACACCTTTTGACCGTTCTCCATGCGCCACGCCATGACGTAGGCCTTGTACGGCGTGCCCTTTTTGAGCCCGGTGATGTTGCAGTCGTTGTGGGCGTCGGCGGGGACGGACGCGACGACGTGGTACACGCTCCTCCTCCCGCACTTGGTGAAGAACACGTCGTACCCCTCCGCGCCGTCCAGCGTCGTCCAGCTCAGGCCTATCGACGTATTGGTGACCGTCGCCGCCGTGGGGAGCAGTGTGTAATCCCCCTTGATCACGATCTCGGGCTTCTGCTCCGGCTCAGGCTCAATCGCCGGCGCGGGCGTGAGCGCCACCTTCGCACTGCCCGTCGCGGGGAAATACCCCTTCGCGGTGACCCTGTAATACACGGTATAGGTGCCCGCGTCGGAGAAGGCCGGGCACCTATCGAGGCTGTAATCGCCCTCGGACGTGCCGTAGCGCACCGCATACCCGCTGGCGGGTTCGGTCACCGACACCGCAATCCCGTGCCCCGCGCCGTCGCACACGCCCTCGTAACCCTTGGCGGCATGCGCGATCTTGCGCCCCAGCACGGCCTCGGTGCCCGCGTCGTTCCAGCCCAGCGCGCAGTCGGCGTCCTCGCATCTGAACAGCCCTATGTCGCCGCCCTTCTCCTTAAGCCCGCTGGTGATCGTCACGAACCCTTCCTCCGGCCCGGGCTTGCGCTGCGTGGTCACGCCGATGGGGTCGCAGGTCAGCGCGTCAGACAATGTGATCACGCTGTCCCCGTACAGGAACACGTCATCCTGCGCGGACCCGTCCCGGGTATTGCCGTCGATCTCAGGCGCGCCGGAGAGGGTGAAGGTCGCCTCGTCGTCCACATACACGCCGCCGCCGTGGGCCACGGCCGTATTGCCGGAGATCGCGCCGCCGGTCAGCGTAAACACGATATCCTGGCCATTGCCTGTCACGAACACGCCGCCGCCGCAGTTGGCCGCATTGCCGATGATCGTGCCGCCGTTCATGGCGAACGCGCCGCCGTCGACCACCACGCCGCCGCCGTCGCCGGTATTGCTGCCACCGGTGATGTAGCCGCCGGTGACTTCGACATATTCGCCCGACGCGGGCTTCTTGTCGCTCACCGCCGTGCCGCGGCCATCGCTGTCCAGGGTGATGTAGTGCGTCGTATCCGGCTTGCTGTTTTTAAGCGTCAGTTTTGTGCTTCCCTGCTCGACCTTGATGACCCCGCCGATGCCGGTCATAAGGATGCCGCAGCCGTTCAGGTCGAGGGTGATATTTCTGCCGCTTGTAGAGAGGATTCTGCCCGTCTTGACGTCCGTCAGCAGGCGGATGGTGTCGCCTGCAGCGTCGTTGCACGCTTCAAAGGCATCTCCAATCATGACGTAGCCGTTAATGACGTTCTCGGTGCTGATCGTCTCGGCCACGGCCAGCGTCGCCTGTGCGGTGGTCTCGTCATGCTTTACGCTGACGGCGTAGCCCGCGTTCTCCGGTATGAAATACTGCTTCGCGGTCTCTACGGTAAACCCTTGGCTCCCCGAGGTGAACACGCCGATGGGAGTGACGTTGGTCAGCGCGGAGTCAACGGTGATAGTCATGCCGTTGTCCAGGAAAACGTTGTTATCGGTGCCGCCTTCAAGGCCGCTTTCCGTGACGGTCGCGCCCGCCTTGTTGCCGCTGATCTCCGGCGCGCCGGACATTTTGAACGTGCCGTACACGTACACGCCGCCGCCGCCTCGTCCGCCTGCCGCTGCTCGTACAGCAAAACCCGCGTGACCGACAGCGCCGCGCCCGCCGGGAATACCCCCGCCTCCGCCTTGACCGTCACCACCACGCCGTCGTACAGCGCGGATTGCTCAAACGGCGCAGCCTCCGCGTCCGCCTGGGCGTCCGCCTGGGTCTGTTCATCGTCCGGCGTGTCGTTTTGGGTATCGTTTTGGGTATCATTCTGCGCATCGTCCGGCGCTTTATCCTGCGCGTCGTCCTTCACATCGTCCCGCGTATCCTCCTGAGCGTCCTCAGGCGCTGCCTGTGTGACCGGCGACAGCGCGACGCGGATCGTCAGCGGCTCGTCCGCCACCGTGAACCGCGCGTTCTCGACGGGCACATACCCCGCCGCCGACGCGCTGTAGACGTATTCGCCGGGCATCAGCAGGTAGCCGCCGTCCGCCTCCGCTGGGATGGCATCCCCCGCCGTATCGTCGGCGGCGTCTGCGGGTACATTTGCCACATCGTCGGTAGCGTCCGCGGGTATATCCGCCGTATCGTCAGCGGCATCTGCGGGTACATCCGCCACATCGTCGACATCGTCTGCGGGTACATCCGCCACATCGTCGACATCGTCTGCGGGTTTATCCGCCATATCGCCGATACCGTCCGAGGGTACATCCGCCACATCGTCAGAGGCATCCGCGGGTTTATCAGCCGCATTGTCGGCGGCGTCCGCGGACGCCCCAAGGGGCGTCCCTACGGGGGCGTCGGCATCTTCTTCCGCGGGCACATTATCCGCCGCTGGCACATCATCAGTTGCTTGCACATCATCCGTCGCTGGCGCATCATCCGCCGCGGGCACATTGTCCGCCGCGGGCACATTATCCACCGCGGGCACATTGTCCGCGACAGGCGTGCCGTTCGTCGCGGGCGCATCGTCGTCGCCCAGCAACAGCTCCCGGCCTCCGGCACATCGTCCTCCAGCGGAGCCGCGGTGATCGCCTCGTCGGGCGCGTCCGCCTCCCATTTCGCCGGGACCGCGCCGGCCTCCACAGCGGGCGCATCCGTATCCAGTCCCGCCGGGGCTGCGGCGAGCTCCGACAACTCGAACGTCACCGCCTCCGGGCCCGCCGGGGTTACACCGACCTCCACGGTGTCCTCCGACAGGTCGAACGCTTCCGCGAGGGCCGTCTCCGGCCCGGCACCGTTCGGCGACGGGCTCTCCGCCAGTCCGCACGGCGCGGCGAGTATCAGCGTGAGCAAAATTGCCAGCAATCTCCTGGATCGCTTCATGGTGGACGCCTCCCTGGCATGGGTCGGGGGGGGGATGCTTCGCGGGAAAATACTTTATCAGTTTAAAGTATACCACATAAGTGGCTGGATGAAAATACCTCCCGCGCAAAAAAGCGTCGGGAGGTCGGGTAATTATTCCGTGATTTCGATCTGATTGCCTTCGATGGCCACGATGCAGCACTCATAGTAGCCGTCGCCCGTGGTGCACGGCCCGCTGACGACGTCATAGCCCGCCGCGCGCCGTCCCGTGCGGATGAAGTCGATCAGCGCCTCCAGGTCGTCGAAGTCGTCGTAATCCCCCATGATGCCCTCGCGGTGGTACACGATGCCCCGGCGCTCGTTGTGCTCCAGGCAGTCGAGCAGCGCCTCCATGCCGTATCTGTGGGCAAATTCGGCAAAGGCCCGCGCCTTGATCTTGTCGGCGTACAGTCCCTTGCGGCACTCGGCGGGAGCGCATTCGTAACAGCCGTTCAGCTTCTTTTCGATCACGCACCTGCGGTTTTCGCACCATTCCGCGTCCTTGCACCAGGACAGCTCCATAAACCCGTCCCGCTTGCAGCCCTTGCAGGCGACGTTCTCCGAGCACAGGCAACAGGCCAGCCCGCAGCGGGCGATGCCAAGTTCTCTCTTCATGGATCTCCTCCCAATTCAATGCACGTCAGCGGATACTGTATGAGGCAGTTCACGCCGCGCGCCTCGTAGTAGCGCGCCAGCCTGTAAAAAGCGACTTTGGTCTTTCCGACCGGGTTCGGCATGCCGCCGACCGGTTTCTCCAGCGGCGAAAAGAAGTTGTCCCAGTGGATGGGGATCACCAGCTTCGCGCCGGTCTTCTCCACCGTCTCCGCGAAGAACCGCTTAGCCGTGGCGGCATCGGCCTTCTCAAGCCCCGCCACCCCCAAAAACAGCACGTCCGCCGACAGGCCGTCCAGCTGTCCCTCGATATAGTTAAAGCTGGGCCTTATCAGCACCCTCTTCCCCCCGCATATCACATAAAAATCGTAGGAGCCGCCCTCCTTGTAATCCCGAAGCCCTGCGGGCTGCACGAGCGGCTTTGTGATGGGCACGCCCAGGTCGTTGTTGAGGATGGTCGGCTTTGAATGCAGCGATTTCAGCACGCGGATGTCGTACCCGCCGACGGCAAACCGGCTGCCGTGTTCAAACACGACGATCCTCTCCTCCGGCACCCCGCCGCCTAAGGCGACATTCATCGCGGACGCGCTGCCGTACACGGTCGCGCCGCACTTTTGGGCGATGTACGGCGCGTCCATCACGTGGTCGTGGTGCGTGTGGGAGATGAATACGGCCCGGAGCCTGTCGATTTTGTGGGTCCCGATCAGCCTGTCGCACAGCGCGGCGTCCGTGCTGACCTTGATGCCCAGAAGGTACTTGATCAGGGAGGGGCGGGTCACGTGGGCGTCAAACAGAACCTGGTCGGTTCCGTCGTCCAGCAGCAGCGTCGTCGTGCCGAAACAGGTCACATTTAACACGCTTCCACCCTCCTTATCCGAATGATCAGACCGCCGAGCTGTTCAGATACGCCTCCTGCTCGGGCGTCAGGCGGTCGATCTGTATCCCCAGGAACCTGAGCTTGCGGTTGGCGACCTCCATGTCCACCTCCGCGGGCACGTCGATCAGCATTTCTTTCAGCTTGCCCGCGTGCTCCACCAGGTACTTCGCGGAGAGCGCCTGTATGGCGAAGGACATGTCCATGATCTCCGCCGGGTGGCCATCGCCCGCGGCGAGGTTCACCAGCCTGCCCTCCGCCAGCACGTACACGTGGCGGCCGTTGGGCAGCGTGTAGCCCATGATGTTGTGCCGCATCTCCCGGATGTCCGTTGAGATCTCGCGCAGGCGCTTCATGTCCACCTCCACGTCGAAGTGCCCGGCGTTGCACAGCACCGCGCCCTCCTTCATCTCCATGAAGTCCGGCTCCGTGATGACCCCGGCGCAGCCGGTGACCGTCACGAACAGGTCGCCCACCTTCGCGGCCTCGCGCATCGGCATGACCTCGAAGCCGTCCATGTACGCCTCGATGGCCTTGATGGGGTTCACCTCCGTCACCACGACCTTCGCGCCCAGGCCCTTCGCGCGCATGGCGACGCCCTTGCCGCACCAGCCGTAGCCCGCGACCACCACGGTCTTGCCGGCGACGATCAGGTTCGTGGTGCGGTTGATGCCGTCCCACACGGACTGGCCGGTGCCGTAGCGGTTGTCGAACAGGTGTTTGCAATCGGCGTTGTTGACCTTCACCATGGGGAAGCGCAGCTTGCCCTCGTTGTTCATGGCGATCAGCCGAACGATGCCGGTGGTGGTCTCCTCACAGCCGCCGATGACGTAGGGAAGCTCGTCCGTCATCTCCGTGTGCAGCATGTGCACCAGGTCGCCGCCGTCGTCGATGATGATGTTCGCGTGGTGCGAGAGGGTCTCGCGGATGTGCGCGAAGTACTCTTCCTCCGTTGCGCCGTGCCAGGCGAACACGTTCAATCCCGCCTTGACCAGCGCCGCGGCCACGTCGTCCTGCGTGGACAGCGGGTTGGAGCCGGTAACGTACATCTCCGCCCCGCCGGCGGCCAGCACCTTGCACAGGTAGGCGGTCTTGGCCTCCAGGTGGATGGACAGCGCGATGCGCCTGCCCGCGAAGGGCTTGTCCTTTGAAAAATCCTCCTCCAGGCTCCTCAAAAGCGGGCAGTTCCGCCGCACCCACTCGATCTTGTTCTCGCCCGACGGCGCGAGGCTAATGTCCCTGATGATGCTCATGATAGTATCCTCCATATTGTATTATTTATAGCTTTCTGTTGGCCTTCGCCCGGGCGTAGGCGTTGTAGAACGCCATCGCCGCGATGGTGGCGATATAGGGGATGCACTGCAGAAGCTGCTGCCGTATGGCGGTGCCCTGCAGGCTGCGGGCGAGCGCCGTGGTGAAGCCGAACAGCGCGCTTGAGATCATCGCGCCCAGCGGATGCCCCTTGCACAGGTTGTTGGCCGCCAGCGCCACGTAGCCGCGCGCGCCGGAGATGTCCTGTATGAACATGGCGTTGCGGCCCAGGGTCAGAAGGCACCCGGCCAGGCCGATCATGCTGCCGGAGAGCGTGGTGGCCAGGATCTGGTAGCGGGGCACGTTGATGCCCAGGCTGCTCGCGGCGCTCTTGTTGATGCCCAGCGCACGAAGCCTAAAGCCGATCACCGTGCGGTACATGATCACGAACATCACCACCGCCAGCACGAAGGCCAGGTAGTCGATGACCGTGAGCGACCCGAACACCGTCGAGAGAAACGGTATCCTCTTGATGACGGGCAGGTCGAATTTGGTCAGGCCCTTCAAATCGGAGGGGTTCACAGCGCCCTTCGTCTTGAAAATGACTGACAAAAGGAACGTCGTAAAGCCCCGGGCGAAGGTGTTTAACGCCATGCCCACGATCATCGGCTGGCCCTTCAAGCGCACGATGAATGTGGACATGATCAGCGTCATGCCCATGGCGACGGCCATCGACACCGCCACCGACAGGAAGATGTTGCGCAGGAAGTAGTGGGTCAGGAAGGCGAAGAACGCGCTCATCAGCAGCGTGCCCTCCAGGGCGATGTTGAACACCTGCACCTTGCTGCACACGCCCGCGCACAGCGCCACCAGCAGTATCGGGGTGATCTCGCGTATGGTGGAATTGATCACCTGCGCAAGGTACGTCATACCTCCCCGCCTCCCTTCGCCAGCTTGCGCCTGCGCACGTTGCCCGCGGCGATGCGGATCATCCGGGCGCTCATGAACAGCGTGATGATGCCCTCGATGATGTTGCACACCTCCAGCGGGATGTCCATGTTGAGCATCATGGTGCTGCCGCCCACGGCCAGGCCCGCCAGCAGTATCGAGGCCAGCAGCGTGCCGACGGGGTTCATGTTGGCCAGCAGCGCCGCCACCATGCCGGTCCAGGCGTAGCCGGTGGAGAATATCATCTGGTCCACGTACCGGCCCTTGCTGCCCAGCACCTCGAAGGAGCCGCCCAGCCCCGCCATGACGCCGGAGAGCGCCATGACCAGGTAGAGCATCCGGCGCGCGTCGATACCGCCGTACAGCGCGAACCGGGGGTTCAGACCGCCCATGCGGCTCTTGTAGCCGAAGCTCGTCTTTTTAAACAGAAACCAGGTCACCAGCACCGCGACCACCGCGATCACGAAGCCCCAGTGCACCCAGCCCTTTATGATCGGCGGCAGCGTGACGTCCTCGGGCAGCTTGCCGGTCTGGGCGTTCTGCATCTGGTAGACGTTGGCCTCCGGGTCCCTGAGCGGGTAGTTGCACAGGTACGCCGCGAAGTAGTTGGCGATATAGTTCAGCATCAGCGTGGAGATCACGAAGGTGACGTCAAACCGCTCGAACAGCCAGCCGGAGAACATCGAGTACACCGCACCCGCCGCCGCGGCCGCCAGCATGGCCGCGGGGATACGCAGCCACCCCGGCACGGGCAGGTAGTAGCCCACCAGCGCCGCCGCCACCGCGCCCAGTATCATCTGGCCCTCGCCGCCCATGGCCTCGTAGCCGCTGCGCCAGGCCATGCACACCGCCAGCCCGCCCATGATGATGGGCGTGGCGCGCTTCAACGTGTTCATCAGGTAGACCTGCTTGCCGAACGCGCCGCGGATCATCTCGCCGTAGGCCAGCAGCGGGTTCTTGCCGATCACGAGGATCACCACCGCCCCCAGCAGGAAGCTGATCAGCACGGCGATCAGCGGCTGGGTGACGGTATCGACGATCCCCAGCAGCGTCCGCCTCCAGTTGCGCTCATTGTTCATGCTCGATCGTCCCTCCCACCATCAACAGGCCCAGGTGCCTGTCGTCCATGCTGCCCCGCGCAAACTCCCCGACGATGCGCCCCTCGAAGATCACGTAGATGCGGTCGGACAGGCTCATGATCTCCGTAAGCTCCGAGGACACCAGCAGTATGGCCGCGCCGTCCTCCCGGCGCCGGAGCATGCGGTTGTGGATGGCCTCCATCGCGCCGATGTCGATGCCCCGCGTGGGCTCGCAGCAGATCAATACCGGGGTGTCCAGGCTCATCTCCCGGGCCACGATCAGCTTCTGCGCGTTGCCGCCGGAGAGCTCCCGCATCTTCTGCGAAGGAGACGACGCCTTCACGTTGAAGTCCTCGATCAGCTTCGCCGCAAAGCTCCGGATGGCACTGGGACGGATGATGCCGTGGCTGCTGAAGGGCCGGTCGTCCTGCCGGGCCATCAGCGCGTTCTCCTCCAGCGTGCCCTCCGGGGCGCTGCCCCAGACGTAGCGGTCCTCGCTGATGTGCGCAAGCCCCGCGTTTCGTATCTCGCGCACGGATCGGTTGGTCACGTCCGCCCCGCACACCAGCACCTGTCCGCCCGTGGAGCGCTCCAGGCCGGTGATACACCGTATCAATTCGCTCTGGCCGTTGCCGGAGACCCCCGCGATGCCCACGATCTCCCCGGCGTTCACGTGCAGGCTGATGTCGGTAAGCACCTCGCGCCCGTTCTCCACGAGCCGCAGGCCTTTTGTCTCCAGCAGCGTCTCGCCCGGCTTCGGCGGGTCGATCTCGTAGCTCGCCAGCGGGTGGCCCACCATCAGCATCGCCAGCTCGCGGATGTCGGTGTCGGCGGCCATGCGCTCCGCCACCACCCTGCCCTGGCGCATCACGTACACCCGGTCGGAGACGGCCATGACCTCCTGCAGCTTGTGGGTGATCAGCACGATGCTCTTGCCCGCCCGAGCCAGGCCGCGGAGGGTCTCCAGCAGCGCCTCCACCTCCAGCGGCGTCAGCACGGCGCTGGGCTCGTCGAATATGATGATCTCGGCGTTCTGGTAGAGTATCTTGAGGATCTCCACGCGCTGCCGAAGCCCCACGGGGCAGTCGCTGATGCGCATGAGCGGGTCGATCTTCAGCTCGTAGCGCTCGGAGATCTGACGAACGGTCTCCACCGTCCTGTTCATGTCCATGAAGGGCCCGTTTTTAAGCTCGTTCTTGAACACGATGTTCTCCGCCACGGTCATCTGCTCGAACAGCATGAAGTGCTGCTGCACCATGCCGATGCCCACGGCCATGGCGTCGGAGGGGTTGTTGAAGCGCCGGGGCTTTCCGCCCACGATGATTTCCCCGGAATCCGGCTTTTCCAGACCGTAGAGTATCTTCATGATCGTGGACTTGCCCGCGCCGTTTTCCCCCACGATGGAGAGGATCTCCCCCCGGTTCAGATGCAGGCTGACATCATCGTTCGCCACGACGGCGTCGTAGGTCTTGGTGATGTGCTTCATTTCAAAAACCATATCGCACACTCCTTGGGTGCTGTTTTACCGAACGATTTCCGGCGTAGTCCTGCGGCCTCCGTCGGACCGGCCAACCGCCTGCGGCCGGTTGCCTAATCGTACATAATCCGAAAACGGCCCCTTGGATCATCCAAAGGGCCGTTGAAATCGGTCTGCGATCAGAAGATCGGGAAGGTGTAGTCGTCCTCGGAGGCGGGCATCTCGAGCACCAGCTCGCCGGAGGCGATGGCGTCGGCCACGGCCTTGCACTTTTCAATGACCTCGTCGGTCATGATATCGGCGTTGAGGTAGTTGCCCTCGGCGGTGATGTGGGTCGCGCCGATGGCGCCGTCCTTCATCTCCAGCACGTGCAGGCCGTTCTCCAGCGTGCCGGCGAAGAAGGCGTCGATGATGATGCCCGCGGTGACGCCGGTGTTCTTGAGCTGGGAGGACAGGATGTAGGGGTTCTCCTCGCGGGTCATGTCGGTATCCAGGCCGATGGAGTAGATGTACTTGCCCTCCTCCGCCAGCTCCAGCGCGGCGTTGAAGATGCCCTCGTTGCAGGCCGCGGCGCCGCCGAAGATGTAGGTGCAGCCCTTCGCCTGCTGCTGCTTGGCGAAATCATAGGCCGGGGCGGGGTCGCTGTAGGAGTTGGTATAATTGAAGGTGATCTGGGCGTTGGGCACCACGGACTTGACGCCCTCCATGAAGCCCCAGCGATACTTGAAGGAGCCGGAGCCCTCGAAGCAGCCGACGTAGCCGAACTTGGTCTCGTTCGGGAAGGCGTAACCGGCCATCGCGCCCATCAGGTAGGCGGCCTGCTCCTCGTTGTAGCTGTAGGAGGCCACGCTGTCGCTGCCCGCGTCGGTGTCAATGACGGCGAAGCGGATGCTGTCGTCCACCTCGGCGGCCTTGGCGGCGGCGTACTCGGCGGACTGCCAGCCCACGCCCAGGATCAGGTCGTACTCCTCGGCCACGGCGGCGTCATAGCTGGCCTGCCACTTATCGGTGTCGGGGCACTCGAGGATGCGGTACTCGTAGCCGTAGGTGCCGGCCAGCTCCTCGACCTTCTCCACCACCTGGGTCAGAAAGGCGTTCACGCCGACGGGGTCGCAGATCACGGCGATCTTCTCACCCTCCGCCATGGCGGGGATCATCGTCAGAACCAGTACGAACACGATGAGCAGGGATGCGATTTTCTTCATGGGGTTCACTCCTTTTAATTATTTATATTTTAATAATATCACTTTCCGGTCACAATGTCGAGCCCTATTATTTCATTATTTCAGTTATATTTTGGAATCACGGATGTGCCCGCGCCGTTGACTATACCGCCCGGTCATGATAAAATATTTTCAACAATATCACGACAGGAGGCGCGCGCTCATGGACTATACGCTCGAATACTTCCAAAAATCAGTGGATTACATACGCAAATTCGTCCCCTGGGAGCCGGAAATCGCCATCGTGCTGGGGTCCTTCCTGGGGCCCTTCGCGGACGCCGTCGAGGACCCGGTCGTCATCGATTACGCCGACATCCCGAGCTTCCTCGTCTCCACGGTGCAGGGCCACGCGGGCAAGCTGATCTTCGGCACCGTGGCGGGGCGGCGCGTGGTGTGCATGTCCGGGCGCTTTCACACCTACGAGGGCTACGACTTCGAGCAGCTGGTGATCCCGATCAGGGTGTTCAGGCTGCTGGGCGCGAAGGCCGTGATACTGACCAACGCCGCCGGCGCGGTGAACACCGCCTACAAGCCGGGCGACGTCATGATCGTCTCGGACCACATCAAGCTGACCGGCGCAAGCCCCCTGCGCGGCAAGAATGTGGACGCCTTCGGCCCCCGCTTCTTCGACGTGACCCGCATGTACACCCCCGAGCTTCGCACGCTCGCCCGGGACTGCGCTGCGGGCACGGGCCTCACGGTCCACGAGGGCGTGTACATGTTCTTCACCGGCCCGCAGTACGAGACCCCGGCGGAGATCCGCGCCGCCCGCCTGCTCGGGGCCGACGCCGTGGGCATGTCCACCGTCACGGAGGCGCTGACCGCCGCGCACTGCGGCATGCCGCTTCTGTGCTTAAGCGTCATGACCAACATGGCCGCCGGCGTGCTTGAGACGCCGCTGACCACCGGGGAGGTCCTCGAGACCGCCGAAAGGATCGCCGCGCCGCTGAGCGGCTATCTCGTCAAAATCATCGAATGCATGAAGGAGGTATCGCTGTGAAGCTGCTTTTCAAAAACGCCGCCATACTGGCCTGGAAGGACGGAAATTTCGACTGCATCCCCGACGGCTTTCTGGGTGTGGACGGCGACACCATAGACTACATCGGCACAGACAGGCCGCAGGCCGCCTATGATCTTGTGAAGGACATGCGGGGCAAGCTGCTCATCCCCGGCCTCATCAACTGCCACTGCCACGCGGCCATGACGCTGCTTCGGGGCATCGGCAGCGACCTGCCGCTGGACCGCTGGCTGTTCGAGGCCGTGTTCCCCGTGGAGAACCGCATGAAGACCGCGGACTTCATCGCGGGCAACGAGCTCGCCGTCCTGGAGATGCTCGCCGGCGGCGTCACCGCGTTCAGCGACATGTACATGGAGCCCCGGACGCTCATCGAGCTCAACGAACAGGTGGGCATGAAGGTGAACCTGACCCGCGTGGTGCAGGCCTTCGACCCCTCGGAGCCGCCGGAGAAGAACGTCCGCGTCAAGGAATCCCTGGCGCTGTTCGACGCCTTCCACCTCTGCCAGAACGGGCGCGTGCACGTGGATTTCAGCGTGCACGCCGAGTACACCACCAACGACGCCGTCACCCGCTACTACGCCGATCAGATCCGCCCCTACCGCGACAGGGGCGCGCGGGTGCAGGTGCACCTCTCGGAGACCCGCAAGGAGCACGAAGAATGTAAACAGCGGCACGGCATGACGCCCGCCGCGTGGTTCGAGGCCATGGGCATATTCGATTTGCCCACCGCCGCCGCCCACTGCGTGTGGTGCACCCCAGCGGACCTGGACATCATGAAGGCCCACGGCGTATACCCCATCCACAATCCCACCAGCAACCTAAAGCTGGGCAGCGGCTTCGCGCCGGTGCCGGAGATGCTCGATATGGGGCTCGTGGTCGCGCTGGGCACCGACGGCGCGGCCAGCAACAACAACCTCAACCTGTTTGAGGAGATGCACCTCGCCGCCATCATCATGAACGGCCAGCGGCTGGACCCGGAGCTGATGCCGCCCTCGACCATACTGCGCATGGCGACGGTCAACGGCGCGGCGCTGCAGGGCCGCGCCGACACCGGCTGCCTGGCCGCGGGCAAGAAGGCCGACATCGTGGCCATCGATATGGACCGGCCCCACCTCTACCCGGCGTTTGAGCCGCTGCCGATACTGACGTACTCCGCCCAGGCCTCCGACGTCTGCATGACCATGGTGGACGGCAGGATACTCTACGAAAACGGCGAATACCTGACCATCGACCGGGAAAAGGCGCTGTTCGACGCGAAGCAGGCCGTGAAGCGGCTGTACGGGAGATAAAACGATATGGAGAGACAGGATAAAGATCTGGCATTCATGCTGCAATATGAAAATGTGGCCTGGTTCGACGGCGATGTCGTGCGCATACTGGACCGCCGCGTCTACCCGACAAAGGTGGAGTTCGTGACCTGCAAGACCCATCAGGAGGTCACCCAAGCCATCGCGGACATGGTCACCCAGAGCGCCGGGCCCTACACCGCCGCGGCCATGGGCATGGCGCTCGCCGCCCGCGAATGCCGCGACCGACGCGCCGCCGACCAGCTAAAGTGGCTCGAGGACGCCGCCGATAACATCAGCCACGCCCGGCCCACCACCGTCTCCCGCATGAAGATCATCACCGACGGCTGCCTCGACGCCGCCCGGCGCGCCATCGACGCGGGGGGCGACGCGGCGCGGGCCATCATGGACCACACCATAGGGGCCAACAACCTGCGCTACAGCAAGGTGCGCCGCACCGCGGAGTACCTGGTGGACATGTTCCCCGACGACGGCGCCGTGATGACCCAGTGCTTCGGGGAGACCATCGTCGGCATGATGCTCAGCGTGTGCCGGGAGCGGGGCAAGCGCATCCGCATATTCTGCCCCGAGACCCGCCCCTATTTTCAGGGGGCGCGGCTCACCGCCACCGTGTGCCATGACATGGGCTTCGACGTGACCGTGATCACCGACAACATGCCCGCCACGGTCATGCGAAACGAGAAGGTGGACGTGTTCACCTCCGCCGCCGACGCCATCTGCCTCGACGGCCACGTGGTCAACAAGGTGGGCACCTTCCAGATCGCCATCGTCGCCAAGTATATGGGCATCCCCTACTTCGTCACCGGCGCGCCGGACCCGGGGCATCCCACCATCGACACCGTGACCATCGAGATGCGCGACCCGGAGTTCGTGCTCCAGGCCATGGGCGTCCGCACCGCCGCCCGGGGCGTCAAGGGGTATTACCCCAGCTTCGACATCACCCCGCCCCACCTCGTCTCCGGCGTGGTGACCGACAGCGGCATCTACGCCCCCTACGACCTGCACCGCTACTTTAAAAACGGCGACGGCGAGTTCGGCCAGCGCGGCTTGAACCTGTAAATTACATTAATTCGATCCCCTCCCGCTCGAAGAGCAGGCAGAGCTCCCTGATGATGAAGAGCCTGACCGTATACTTGTCCTCCTCGCGGCATTCGGCGCTGACGGTCAGCGTCCGGGTAGGCACGCCCATGTAGGTGCCGATGTCGCCGCCGAGCTCGGTCACGCCCACGTAGTTCAGTTGTCCGACGATTTTGTCGCACCGCTTCCCGATCTTTGGCAGTTCGCGCTTTAGCGCCTCCTCGATCTTTTGAAGCGACGCCTTCGCGGGCACCCGCAGCTCCACGCTGCACCAGGAGAGCTTGCAGGTGAGGTTGAGCACCTCCTCGATGCAGTGGTTTCCCATGACCAGCATGTTGTTGCCCGGCAGCATCAGCTTGGTGGAGCGGACGCCGATCTCCTGCACCTTGCCGTGCTTGCCGTTGATCTCCACCACATCCCCCACCTGGAAGGTCCGCTCAAACACGATGAACAGCCCGGCCACAATATCGGCGGCCAGGTCCTTGGCGCCGAGGGACAGCGCCAGCGACGCGATGCCCAGCGACCCCACCACCGTGCCCACGGGCAGGCCCAGATAGTTGAGCGTCATGTACAATACCATGATCAGTGAGATGTAGCGTATGAAGCTCTCCACCAGGCGGCAAATGGTTTGGCCCTTGCGCATCAGAAAGCCCGAGGTCAGCCCCATCAGGAAGCGGGTCGCCACGTTGATCATGATGGTATAGCCTACCACCAGCATGATGCTGCAAAACGCGAACAGGTTCACGCCCCGCATCCAGTTGCCCCGCACCAGGAACGCCGCCAGCGAATCGTAGTTGTCGTGCGCCAGGTTTCCGCTGAACAGCCCGTTTGCCCAGAAAAGCATCAGCAAAAACAGGCTGGACTGGAATACCGCGTTGGACTTCTCCTCCGGCAGCTTTTCGCGCCAGCGGATCGCCCGGAGGAGCTTTTCCCACGCGGAGGCCGAGTGGCCCTCCGTCACGACGCGCCTTCGGATATCCGCCTTGGTCGCTTCCTTCATGACGCGCTGCCCCCCGGGCTCGCCGTCGGGATCCTCCGGGGTATTGATGACCGCCCATTCGGAGAAGGTGATGTCGTTGTAGCCGTGAAACAGCACCGCCAGCAGCAGGCCCAGCGCCAGCGCGAAAAGCCCCGCCGCCACAAGCCCGTATTGTATAACCATTTCAAAGATGTCGCCGTAGCGCACGGCGTAGTAGAGTATCAATTCGTCCTCCCGGTCCGTGACCACGAAGTGCCGCGCCCCTCCCAGGGAGACGAAATCCATGTAGCCGTCCCGCAGGCTCTCCTGCGCCAGTTCCCGCTCGACGATGTTATTGCCCACCATCTCCGGGTCGTTGGCGTAGAGTATCGCGCCGGTGGCCTGGTCCGCGGTGAAGCACATGGTGCCGTCGGTGGCGATCAGGCTGATCTCCTTGTCGATGTTGTTGATGTCCACGTTGATGCTGGTCTTCTCCGGCATCAGCGCCATGATCAGCGCGCCGTAACGGCCGTCCGCGGCGGGCAGCTTCACGCCGATCCTCTGGCGCTCCAGCCCCGTAGCGGAGTTCACGGACGGCTTGTGGACGATGGACGGCACGCCCAGCAGAAGCCTCTGGAAATCGGAGGCGTCCTGCCCGAGGCCCCGGCTCATCGTCAGTCCGGAGTAGTCCCTGCTGCAAAGCTGCTGGTTGCCGTTTTCGTCAAACATCACGATGTAATCGATGTCAAGGTCATCGCAGAAGGTCTGGAGCGTCTCCCGGGTGGCGAGCTGGGGGTATTCCGACAGCAGCTCCGCCATGCGCTGGCCGTAGTAGACGTACCAGTCCTCGTGGTCGCGCACGATGCCCTCGTCCCGGTCATCGTCCATGCGCTCAATCTGCCGGGAAAGCAGGCTCAGCGTGTTCTGCCCGTGCCGGAGCAGCACGTAAAGCTCCTTGACCTCCTGCACCACCAGCGTGATGGCGAATATGGCCACCACGCCGATGATCCCGGCGTAGATCAGCTTGATGCGCATCCTCCGGGGCGCGTAGTGCGCCGCCTGATCGCCGGTGATCTCGTTTTCCATCACGTACCGCTGCACCGACGTCACGTAGGTGATGACGGTCGCAAGGATCAGCGCCACGGTGAAGGCGATGAACAGCGCCGCCCGAAGGTTCTCCTGCTGCTGGGCTTGAAGCGGCAGCATCTGGAGCACCGTCACGTCCGAACGGTCGCGCCATTCCGCCTCGGGCTGCAGCACGGCGCAGGTGTAGGTCTTTCCCCCCAGGCTGACCTCAAATTCGCCGGTGGGGATCTCCCCCGACGAAAGCCCCAGGTCGGCCAGGGTCAGGCCGTCGTCGACGTCCCCGTAGGTCCGCAAAAGGGTCCTCTGCCCGTCCTGCTCCCCGATCACGAGGGTCGCGCCGTCAAACACGTTGTCGGCCTTTTCCAGCGCCTCGTAGATCTGCGCGGTGTAGAGCCCGATGTAGTCCAGATACTCCTGCTCCGGCGTGATGTCCACGTAGACGAGCCCCCTGCCGATCTCAGCGAAGGACAGAAAGCACATCTCGCCGTCGATTTCGGCGGTCGCGGCCCGCACCCCGCCCGTCCGGAGGCTCTGGCGGAGCTCCGCGGCGTCAAGCGCCAGGCCGTCAAAGGGCATGTCCTCCGGCAGGACGACGCGCTCCCCCGAAAGCTGCGCGACAAGCCCGTCGGAGAACACCCGCGGCCCGGTGTAGCGCGTCCCGTCGAAGAGCGCGGCGAGGGCGTCGGTCATCAGCCGCAGGGTCGATGTGATGTGCGCGTCGTAGGATTCCACCGCCGCCGCCTTGATGGCGTTCTCGTTGGTCAGCATCTGCGAAAGGGCGTTCAGCTTCTGGCGGTTGCGGGTCTGCTCGCGGTTTCGCGTGAAGCGCATGCCAAGCCCCGTGAGGGCGAAGGTGATGATCAGTATCGACACCAGCATCACCGCAACGGCCCAGGCGGTCTTCTTTTGCAGCGTACCCCTTTTTTTCATAGGCGTCCTCCCCCTCGTCAAACCCTCCGCGCACCATTCCCTCACGCGGTGTAGACGATCTTCCCGTCCATGACCGTCATCACGTTGCGGATATGCCGTATCTCACCGTGCGGCACGGCGAATATGTCCCTGTCGAGCACGGCGATGTCCGCCAGCATCCCCGGCTTCAGCATGCCCTTCTCCCCCTCCTCGAAGGTTAGATAGGCCGCCTCCGAGGTGTATAGCCTGACCGCGTCCCACACGCTCAGCGCTTCCCCGGGGCGCCAGCCCCCGGCGGGCAGGCTGCCGCGGTCCGTCCGGTTGACGGCGCAGTCGATGCCCCAGATGGGGTTGAAGGTCTCCACCGGGCTGTCGGAGCCGCCGCCCATGTGGATGCCGCGCCGGGCCATGCTCCGCCAGCGGTAGCCGATGCCGCACCGCGCGCCCATGCGCGCCTCCGCCATCAGGTAGTCCGACGGCACGAAGGCGGGCTGTATGTCCGCGCAGATGCCCTCCGCCGCCATGCGGTCAAGAAGGGCGTCGTCCGCGAACTGGCAGTGCACGATGCGGTTGCGCCTGTCGATGCCGTCCGACGTCCGCGCGGCCGCCATGGCGTGCACGCACTGCGCGACGGCCCCGTCGCCGATGGCGTGGCAGGCCACCTGCATGCCGGACAGGTGCGCCTCCATGATCAGCGCGTCCAGGTCCGCCTGGGTGTACACCGCCACCCCCCGCGCGCCCGGCGCGTCGGCGTAGTCGGCCCGCATGAGCGCCGTGCGCGCGCCCAGCGAGCCGTCGGTGATGATCTTGATGTTGCCGATCTTGAAAAAACCGTCCCCGTCGCCGGTGCGCATGCCCAGCGCGAGGAACCGCCGGAGCGCCGCCGGGCGGGGGCACTGGACCTCCTCCCAGATGCGCACCGTTGCGCGGCCCTCGTCCTTCAAGCGCCGGTAGGCCGCCATGATCTCCCCAATGGGCGCGGCCTCCAGGTCGTCGGTCTGCATGGACGTGACCCCGTAGCTCGACGCCTCCTCGAACACGCCCTGAATCAGCGGCGCGAGCGCGGCGGCGTCGCGCTTGGGCATGCGGTTGGCCATGACGTCCCGCGCCGTCTCCACCAGCACGCCGCTCAGCTGTCCGGAGGCGTCCTTTTCCATGATGCCGCCCTCGCCCTCGATGACCGTGTCGGCGTCGAAGCCCACCCGCGCGAGCGCCAGCGAGTTTGCCGCCCCGATGTGTCCGCAGATGCGGTCCACCATGATGGGATGCCGCGTGGATACCCGGTCCAGGTCGGCGCGGTTGGGCTGGCGCGGCGCGTCGAACAGCAGGTGGTCGTAGCCGCTGCCCACGACCCACGTCCCCTCCGGGACGCGCCGCGCCTCGATGAACCGCCGCATCCGCCCGATCAATTCTTCGATGGAGCGCACCCCGCGCAGGCAGACCTTGACCGATTCCATGCCGGTCAGCACCACGTGGCAGTGGGTGTCGTTGAAGCCCGGCAGCGCGCACCTTCCCCCGAGGTCGATCATCCGCGTATCCGCATTTGCCAGCGGAAGCACATCGTTAAGGCGCCCCACCGCCCTGATCCGGTTGCCCTCAATGGCGATGGCCTCCGCCCGCGCCCCCGGCGCCTCCATGGTGTAGATGGGGCCGTTGTAGAGTATCATGTCTGTCATGCAACCATATCTTCCTTTTGGTTAATTAGGAATTAGGAATGAGGAATGAGGAGTTGTCAAGTGTCGGAAGGCTATCTTCCAATTCCCAATTCCCAATTCCCCATTCCCAATTCTCACACATTGTTCGGCGCGATTCTGAGAATCCTCAAAACCGCGCCGTTGTCCGTCACAGGCAATATGTCACATCAGCCCGCGAACACGATGTCCTTGAAGTACATATTCCAGATCCAGGAGGAATTCATGGTAAAGCCGGTGTAGGCCTTGTTGCAGGTGCACTGCTTGTTGGGGTAGTTGAGGAACACGTAGGGGCAGTCCTCGTTGACGATGTCCATCGCCTGGCCCAGCAGCGCGGTGCGCTGGGCGGCGTCGGCCTCGCGGGAGGACTGGCGGATCAACTCGTCCACCTGGTCATTGGCGTACACCGCGGCGTTGGAGCCGCCGTCGCCGGTGTTGTAGCCTGCCAGCAGGGGCTCGATGTTGCCGGACATGTCGGGATAATCGGCCTCCCAGCCGGCCATGATCATGTCGTAGTCGCGCAAGCCCTCCTCATCATAGATGTTGCCGAACTGATAGGCGGTGTGCTCGTCGGCGGAGACCTTCACCAGCTCCACATTGATGTTGATGGCCTTGAGCGCCTCCTGCAGGTACAGCGCGATGGAGTAGCGCAGGGAGTTCTCGGAGATGATCATGTTGCAGTCGAAGCCGTCGGGATAGGCGGAGGCCGCGAGGTATTCCTTTGCCTTGTCGAGGTCGTAGGTCACCGGGGTCGCGGCGGCCATGTAGGCCTCCCAGCCCGCCACGTCCGCGGCGAACAGCACGGAGCTGTTGGGCAGGCAGGTGCCGACCTGGCCCGCCTGGCGGACGATGTTGTCCTGTATGGCGTTGAGGTCGATGGCGGCGGTGATGGCCTTGCGCACGTTCACGTCGTCAAAGGGCGCGCGGGCGGTGTTGAAGGCCAGGAAGGTCACGCCCGCGGTGGCCACGTCCTGCACCTCCAGGCTGTCGTTGGCGGTCAGGGTGTCCAGCATGTCGGAGGGCGTGGCGGGGGTGAAGTCCACGTCGCCGGTGGTCAGCGCCATCACGCGGGTGGTGTCGTCGGGGATGATCTTGTAGACCAGCGTGTCCAGCGTGACGGTCCGGTCCTTGTCCCAGTAGTTCTCGTTCTTCCTGAGCACGACCTCCTGGCCGTCGGACCAGCTCTCGTACACGTAGGGGCCGGTGCCCATCAGGCCGCCCTCGGCGCTGCCGAAGTCGTCGGCGTGGGCCTCATAGTAGGCCTTGCTGACCACGTGCCCGGCGGTGGTGCCCAGCACGTACTGCCACGTGGCGGAGGGCTCCCTGAGCTTCACGGTCAGCTCCCAGTCGCCGGTCTGCTCGATGCTCTCCACGTTGTCGAACATCCAGCTCAGGTAGGAGCCCGCCTCCGGGTCCATGTTGCGGCCGAGCGAGAACAGCACGTCGTCCATGGTCATGGGCGTGCCGTCGGAGAAGTTGACGTCGCTGCGGATCTGGTAGACGTAGGTCACGTCGTCCGCCATCTCCCAGGAGGACGCCAGCATGGGCTGCAGGTGGTTGTCCACGTCGAACTGCAAAAGCGCCTCGGTGATCTGGTTGACCACGGGGTTGGTGGTGAAGTCGTAGGCGTAGATGGGGTCCAGCGCGACGATGTCGCTGTCCAGCGCGACGGTGAACGTGTTGCCCTCGGCCACGGCGGGACAGCAGAGCAGCGCGGCCAGCAGCGCGGCGACCAGCATGGTGACAAGCATTCTCTTCATTCCGAAATCCTCCTGTGATTGTCGTAGGGGTATGGGGTTCATATATGATGACAGGCCACGAGGTGTCCATGGCCCGTATCGACCAGTTCAGGCTCCGATCTCAAGCATTCCTCCGTGCAGCGCGGGCAGCGGGAGGAAAACCGGCACCCCGCGGGCAGGTCGATGGCGCTGGGGATGTCGCCCTCCAGCACGATGCGCGCCTTGACCTCGTCCGGGTCCGCCCTGGGGATGGCGGAGACCAGCGCCTGGGCGTAGGGGTGCATGAGGTTTGAAAACAGCGCCTCCGTGGGGCCCGTCTCCACGATGCGGCCCAGGTACATCACCGCCACGCGGTCGCAGATGTGCTCCACCACGGTCATCTCGTGGGAGATGAACAGCATGGTCATGTGAAGCCGCGCGCGCAGCTCCATGATGAGGTTCAGTATCTGCGCCTGCACGGACACGTCCAGCGCCGACACCGGCTCGTCCGCCACGATGAAGTCGGGGTTCAGCACCAGCGCCCGGGCGATAGCGAGGCGTTGAAGCTGGCCGCCCGACAGCTCCGCCGGGCTGCGCTCCAGCATCTCCAAGGGCAAATGCACCATGTCCATGAGCTCCCCGATCCGCGCGCGGGCGGCGTCCGCCGACATGCCGTGCACCCGGCCCACCTCCCAAAGCGCGCGGGCGATGCGCTGCTTGGGGTTGAAGGAGGCGAAGGGGTTCTGGAAGATCATCTGCATCCTGGGGCGGTAGGGCTTCATGGCCCTGGGGTTAAGGCCGGTGATGTCGTCGCCCTGGAAGAACAGCTTCCCGTCCGTGGCGGGGGTCAGGTTCAGCAAGACCCGCCCGAGGGTGGACTTGCCGCAGCCGCTCTCCCCCACGATGCCCATGATCTCGCCCTTTTCGATGCTCAGCGACACGTCGTCCACCGCCTTGAGCACCCGGGAGGACTTCCTCAAAAATTCCTTGTCCGTCGGGAAGTATTTCTTCAAATGCTCCGCCCGTATGACCGGGCTTTCGCGGAGGTTCTCAGCCATGGAGCATACCTCCCTTCACACAGTGGCACGCCGCGATGTGGCACGACACAATGTGTCCCGGCTCCACCTCGACGGCCTCCGGGCGCGCGTCGCAAACCCCGGCGGCGTGCGGGCAGCGCGCCATGTACGGGCAGGCGTCGCTTCGATCATAAAGCTGGGGCGGCGCGCCGGGGATGGTGTGCAGCGCCTCGCCTCGAGCCCCGGGGCGCGGGATGCTGTCGATGAGTCCCCGGGTGTAGGGGTGGCAGGGGTTGCGGAAGATCGTGCGGGCGTCGGCGGTCTCCACCACGCGCCCGGCGTACATCACCGACACCCGGTCGCACACCTCCGCCACGATGCCGAAGTTGTGGGTGATCAGCAGTATGCTCATGGCCATCTCGCCGGACAGCCGCTTCAACAATTCCAGCACCTGGGCCTGTATGGTGACGTCCAGCGCGGTGGTGGGCTCGTCGGCGATCAGCAGCGCGGGATTGCAGGCGATGGCGATGGCGATCATCACACGCTGTTGAAGTCCGCCGCTTAACTCAAACGGGTACTGCCCGTAGCGCTTCTCCGGCGGCATGATGCCCACCTGGGAAAGCAGTTGAAGCGTCCGCTGACGGGAAACGCCCTTCGAACACCCCTCGTGCTGCCGTATCGTCTCGGCGATCTGCTCGCCCACGCATATAAGCGGGTTTAACGAGACCATGGGGTCCTGGAAGATCATCGAAATGCGCTTGCCCCGGACCTTCTCCATCTCCCGGCGGGAGAGGCGGTTCAAATCGCGCCCCTCGAACAGTATCTCGCCGGTGGTCCGGCAGCGCCGAGGGTCGTGCAGGCGCAGTATGGACTTCGCGGTCATGCTCTTGCCGCAGCCGCTCTCGCCCACCACGCCGTGGATCTCCCCCGCGCCGACGGTGAGGTTCACGCCGTCCAGCGCGTACACGATGCCCCGCACGGTCATCAGGTCGACCTTTAAATCACGTATCTCTAAAAGCGCGCCGGGGGCCGCGTTCGTGCGATCATGCGCCATGGGCGGCCTCCTTCCCCCGGGCCATGCGCCGCTCCTCGGCGGCAAAGCTGGGCAGCTTGCGCTGCAGCGGCTCGAAATACTGGTTGATGCCGTCGCTGAATATATTGAGGGTCACCACGGTCAGTATGATGGCGATGCCCGGCGCCAGCGCCAGCAGCGGGTTTTGCAGAAGGAAGTTGCGCCCCTCGTCCAGCATGGCGCCCCAGTCCGCCGTGGGCGGCTGCACGCCCAGCCCCAGGAAGCTCAGCGCCGCCAGGTCCAGTATGGCGTAGGCCAGATCGAGCGTGATCTGCACGATCACTGAGGACACGCAGTTGGGCAGTATGTGGAAAAACAGTATCCGCCCGTCGGAATACCCCAGCGACAGCGCCGCCTCGACATAGGTCTTGTTCTTCTCCACCAGCGTCAGCGAGCGCACCAGCCGCGTGAGCATGGGCACGTACACGATGCCCAGCGCCACCACGGCGTTCATGGCGTTTCGGCCGAAGCCCGCCACGAACACGAACGCCAGCAGAAGCGACGGAAACGACAGCACCACGTCGCACACCCGGCCGATCACGGCGTCCAGCGCCCCGCCGTAGTACCCGGACAGCAGGCCCAGCGGCACGCCGAACAGCACCGAGAACGCCACCACGCCGATGGCGCTCAACAGCGTGGTCCTGCCGCCGTAGAACAGGCGGGTCAGCAGGTCGCGCCCCACCTTGTCGGCCCCCAGCAGATGGCGCGCCGAGGGCAGCGCCAGCGAGTCCGACAGGTTCTGCTCCGTCGGCGCGTAGGGCGATATCAGCGGCGCGAACGCGCAGGCCAGTATGATCAGTACGAGTATGCCCAGCGAGAGCGCCACCGGCCAGGTGAACAGTCGCCCGGCCTGCCTGCGCTTGAGCCTTACAAACGGCCTGTGGCGGAATATCATGTCCTTCAAAAGCTCTTCCTCCATGCCTTGTGCGCGGTTGTTCAGTCCGGCGGGCGATGAGGGCATCGCCCCTACGGGTGACGATCTTGTAGGGGCGCTTCCGCGCTTGCGCCTGCCCTCATCGCCCGCTCCTATTCCAGTCGTATCCTCGGGTCAATCAGCGCGTAGAGTATGTCCACCAGCAGGTTGATCAGCGCGAACACGGTCACCAGCATCAGCGTGATGCCCTGCACCACGGGGTAGTCCGACGCCTTGATGGCGGAGATCAGCACGTCGCCGATGCCGCCCAGCGCGAACACGTTCTCCACCAGCACCGCGCCGACGATCATGGTGCCGATCTGCAAACTGGCCACGGTCACCACGGGGATGACGGTGTTCTTGAAGCAGTGCTTCAAAACCACCCTGCGGTACGGTATGCCCTTGGCGACGGCGGTGGTGGCGTAGGGCGCGTTGAGCTGCTCGATCATGTTGCTGCGGGTGATGCGGGCGATGAGCGCCACCATGCTCAAGCTCAGCGCCAGCGAGGGCAAAAACAGGTAGTACAGGTTCTCCGCAAATGTCTTGCCCGCCCCGAAGGAGGGAAACCATCGAAGCTTCAACGCGAACGCCAGCATCAGCACGATGGCCGTCAAAAATACCGGCGACGCCACCAGTATCAGCGTCAGCGTGGACAGCAGGCGGTCTATGAGCGTATTCATCTTCACGGCGCAGATGATGCCTATGGGGATCGACAGCGCGATGGCCAGTATGGCGCTCATCAGCACGATCTGCATCGTGGTGGGCAGGCGGCCCGCGATGATGTCCGTGACCGGCTGCTTCTTGGTGTAGCTGTTTCCCAAATCCCCGCGCAGCGCGCCGGTGATCCATATGACGTACTGCTCGGGCACGGATTTATCGAGGTGATACTGCCGGATCAGCGCCTCCCGGGTCTCCTGGCTGATGCGCTTGCCCTTGGTCATCGAGGCGATGGGGTCCGAGGGCGTCACCCGGACCATGGCGAATATCAGTATGGAGGCGAGAAACACGATCAGCGCCATTTGAAGCAATCGTTTGATCACAAACCTTGCCACGGTGTTCTCCAATCCGGCAAGCGGCGGCCCATCGCTTTGCCATAGTACATTAATGCTAACTATAGTATACCATTTTGAATGAAAAATCAAGTCATATTTGGATGAAAGGCGGTAAATATATTTGTAGGATTATTTTTTATATTGTCCGACAATGAAAGATATGGTAATATAAGCTTAAACACTGGAGAAACGAGGAAAAAGACATGATCAAGCTGCACAACGCGATCGTCATCACGCACGCCGGGGAGTGCCTGTCCCACAGGGACATCTACATCGAAGGCGGGCGCATCGCCAGAATCTGCGAATCGGGAACGCCCGTCCAGGGGGCGGCGCCCACGGACACCGTCGACTGTTCGTCGTACTTCGTGAGCCCGGGGCTCGTGAACCTGCACGCCCACACCGCCATGAACCTGTTCAAGGGCATCGCGGAGGACGTCAGCGCCGAGATCTGGTTCAACGACATGATCTGGCCCTACGAGAGCCGCATGACCGACCGGGACATCTACGCGGGCACGCTGCTGGGCATCGCGGAGATGCTCAACAACGGCGTCACGGCGGCGGCGGACCACTACTTCGGCGAGGAGCAGGTGCTCCGCGCGGCGAAGGAAACCGGCATCCGCATGGACATCGCCCCGACGGTGTTCGGCATGACCCCCGACTACCGGGACAGGCTTGCGCAGGTCAGCGCTTTCATACAAAACCACCGGGAGGATTCCCCGCGGATCACCCTGCGCTTCGGCCCCCACTCGGACTACACCTGCCCGGGTGACACCCTCGCGGAGATCGTGGACGCGGCGCGGCGCATGGGGCTGCCCATCCACCTGCACCTGTCGGAGACGCGGCTCCAGGTGGAGCAGTCCCTCGAGCGCACCGGCAGGACGCCGTTTCAGCGCCTGCGCGACGCGGGCGGCTTCGACCTGCCGGTACTGGTGGCGCACGGGCTTTGGGTGACGGAGGACGACCTCGCCCTGTTAGGCGACGACACCTGGTTTGCCTTCTGCCCTAAGACCTACATGCGCCTCGCCGCCGGCAGAGGGGGCTTCTTCGAGCATGCCGACCGGCTTCATTTCAGCTTCGGCACCGACGGCGCGGCCAGCTCGGGCAGCGTGAACGTGCTGGAGCAGGCCCGCTTGTACGCGATGCTGGACAAGTTCGAGCGCGACGACGCTACCCTCCGGCCCGCCCTGGAAATCTGGCGGCGGCTGATGGCGGGCCACGCCGTGTTCGGCGCGGGGACGGGCAAGATCGAGGAAAACGCCACCGCCGACCTGGTGATCTGGGACCTCCAAACCCCGGACACCATGGCGTACTACCACCCGGTGTCCGCCATACTCTACGCCGCGAACAGCGCCAACGTCCGCTACACCATGGTAGAGGGCGAATTTTTGAAATATGACGGCCGGTTGAAGATGGATTTCCCCGCCGTCGCGCGGGAGGCCATGGCGCTCCAGAAGGCGCTGCTCGCCCGGGGCAAGGGAAGGGCGAAGGTGTATTATTAATACAGATCGCACGGAAAGGATGGTTCACATGCCGATTATCGCTGCATACATGGTGCCGCACCCGCCGATGATCGTCCCGGAGGTGGGCCGCGGCAGCGAGGCGCAGGTCGAGGCGACCGCGCGCGCCTACAACCGGGTGGCGCAGGAGATCGCCGCGCTCAAACCGGAGACCATCGTCATCTCCAGCCCCCACGCCACGATGTACGCGGATTACTTTCACATCTCCCCCGGACGCGGCGCGAAGGGCAGCTTTGCGCGGTTCCGCGCGCCCCAGGTGCGCTTCGACATGGCCTATGACCACGAAATGGCCAAGACCGTCGAACGCCTCGCCATCGCTAACGACCTGCCCGCCGGGACGCAGGGTCAGCGCGACCCGGAGCTGGATCACGGCACGATGGTCCCGCTGTACTTCATCCGCCGGTATTACGAGGATTTCCGGCTGGTGCGCGTCGGACTGTCGGGCCTGCCGCTGGAGGACCACTACCGGCTGGGGCAGCTGATCCGTCAGGCGTCGGAGGAGACCGGCCGCCGGGTGGTGTTCGTCGCCAGCGGCGACCTCTCGCACAAGCTGCAAAGCCACGGCCCCTACGGCTACGCGCCGGAAGGGCCCGAGTATGACGCGCGCGTCATGGACGTGTGCGGCCGGGCGGCGTTCGGGGAGCTGTTCGACTTCGACGAGGCCTTCTGCGAGCGCGCCGCGGAGTGCGGCCACCGGTCCTTCGTGATCATGGCCGGGGCGTTGGACGGTGTAGAGGTGTCGGCGGAGGCGCTGTGTCACGAGGACGTGACCGGCGTGGGCTACGGCATCTGCGCCTTCCGCCCGCAGGGCGCGGACGAAAGCCGCCGGTTCCTGGATATTCGTCAGGCGGCGCAGGCGCGGCGGTTCAGCGCGGCCCGCGAAAAGTGCGACCCGTGGGTCAGGCTGGCCTGGCAGTCGGTGGAGAGCTGGGTCACCCGCCGCAGGCGCATCGAGGTCCCCGGCGGCCTGCCGGAGGCGCTTATAACCGCGCGCGCCGGGGCGTTCGTGTCCATCCACAAGCAGGGGCGCCTGCGGGGCTGCATCGGCACCATATCGCCCACACAGCCCAGTCTCGCGGAGGAGATCATACAAAACGCCGTCTCGGCGTGCAGCCGCGACCCCCGCTTCGACCCCATACGCCCCGACGAATTGAACCTGCTGGAGATCAATGTGGACGTGCTGGGCGAGCCGGAGGCCATCGCCTCCGAGGCCGATCTGGACGTGAAGCGCTACGGCGTGATCGTCAGCCTGGGGCATCGCCGCGGGCTTTTGCTGCCGGACCTGGAGGGCGTGGACACCGTGCGTCAGCAGGTGGAGATCGCCCGGCAGAAGGCGGGCATAAGGCCCGGGGAGCGCGTCGATTTACAGCGTTTTGAAGTGGTCAGGCATACCTGAGAGAGGTGCGATATGGCGCGATGTGACGTGTGCTTTCGCCGCTGCGACATCCCGGAGGGACGCAGGGGCTTCTGCGGCGCGCGAAAATGCGTGGACGGAAAAGTTGTCCCGGATAACTACGGCAGGGTCACGGCGCTGGCGCTGGACCCCATCGAAAAAAAGCCCCTGCGGCGCTTTCACCCCGGGAGCATGATACTGTCTGTGGGCAGCTACGGCTGCAACCTGCGCTGCCCCTTCTGCCAGAACCACGATATCTCCTGGTCCGCGGAGGCGCTGCGCTATGCCGAGCGGGCGGAGGTCGTCGCCCCGGAGGCGCTGGCCGAGGCGGCGCAGAAGCTCGTGCCCCGCGGCAACATCGGCCTGGCCTTTACCTACAACGAGCCGCTGATCGGCTGGGAGTTCGCCCGGGACGCCGCCCGGCTCTCCCGCGCCGCGGGGCTCAAAAACGTGCTGGTCACCAACGGCACGGCTGAGCTCCACGTGCTGGAGGCCCTCGCGCCGTATATCGACGCCATGAACATCGATTTAAAGGGCTTCACGGAGCGCTATTATTCAAGGGTGCTGGGCGGGGATTTCGATATGGTCAGGGCGTTCATCGCCCGCGCCGCGCAGCATTGCCACGTGGAGCTGACCACGCTCATCGTGCCCGGCTTAAACGACAGTGAGGACGAGATGCGCGCGCTGACAGCCTGGGTGGCGTCGCTTACGGACGCGCGCGGCAAAACCGTGGGCGCGGACATACCGCTGCACATCTCCCGCTTCTTCCCCCGCTTTCACATGACCGACCGCCCCGCCACCGACGTGCGCCGGGTGTACCGCCTGGCCGAGGTTGCCCGCGAGCGGCTTAAATACGTCTATACGGGGAACTGCTGAGCGCGGGCTATGTTCCATACGACGGGCGATGAGGGCATCGCCCCTACGGCATCTCATCCATACGGCGGGCGATGAGGGCATCGCCCCTACGGCATCTCCTCCATACGACGGGCGATGAGGGCAGGCGCAAGCGCGAAAGCGCCCCTACATTATAGCGTCGAGCTGATTGCGCAGATGCTCCGCGTCGCCGTCAAAGCGTATGCCCTTCATGCCCACGGCCTCCGCGGCGTCCACGTTCTTCTGCATGTCGTCGATGAACACGCAGTCCTCCGCCCTTAAACCGTACCGGTTAAGCAGTATGTGAAAGATCTCCGGCTCCGGCTTCACGCGCTTCTCCAGCGCCGAGACGACCATGCCGTCGAACAGCGCGCTGCCGGGGATGTCGGGCCAATACTTCGGCTGCGCGGTGCTGGCGTTGGACAGCAGGTAGATGCCCAGGCCCCGCGCCTTGTACGCGGCGATCAGTTTAGCCATGCCCGGTATGGGCTCCAGCGGCGTGCACCAGTTGTAGATCAGCTCCTGCGCCACGGCCTGCAGGCGCTCGGGCAGCTTCGACAGGGCGATGGGCTCGAGCCCCGCCTCGTCAAGCGTGCCTTTGTCCAGCATCCCCCACTCCGGCGAGCGGAATACGGCCGCCATCAGCATGTCGCGGTCGCCGGGATCGTTTATGCCCGCCCGGGTCAAAAAGTATTCGGGGTCGTAGGTGATGAGCACGCCGCCCATATCGAATATCAGGTTCTTCATATCCGTCTCTCCGTCACCGTTCACAGTATTTTTGTCCATTATAGTACACCCGGGCGGTGCGTGGCAAGGGATTTCGACAGTGTTTTTTCCAAAGCGTTAAAAAAGGGCTTGCGAACGGCACTTAATAGGAATATAATATAGGCGGTGTTTACCACGACATTACATTGCAGGGAGGTATCATCATGAAAAAGACGCTTTGTCTCATTCTCACCCTCGTCATGCTGTCGTCGCTGTGCGCGTTCGGCGCCCTGGCGGACGACGTCACGCTCAACGCCATCTTCATGAAGCAGGCCGGCTACAGCGAGGACGACGTGCTCGCCATGACCCAGGCCTTCACCGACGCGACCGGCATACAGGTCAACCCCACCTTCGTCGCCTATGAGGAGCTGGCGCCCAAAATCCTGACCTCCGCGGCCAGCGGCGGCTACGACGTGATACTGGGCGACTGCATCTGGCCCGCCCAGTTCGCCAAGGCCGGCCTGGTGCTGGACGTCACCGACCGCGTGAGCGCGCTGGACCTGGACGACATCTACCAGGGCGCGCTGGACGCCACCCGCTACGAGGGCAAGTACTACGGCATGCCCTGGCTCAACGACGTGAAGTACATGTTCGTGAACATGGAGCTTTTGAAGCAGGCCGGCATCGAGGAAGCCCCCGCCACCTGGGATCAGCTGATCGAGGACGCGAAGGCCTGCAAGGAGAAGGGCATCTGTGAATACCCGATCGTGGGCTGCTACGCCCAGGCCGAGTGCCTGATCTGCGATTACACCTGCATCGCCGGTTCCTTCGGCGGCGCCTTCGTGGACGAGAACAACCAGCCGACGCTGGATAAGGCCGAGAACATCGAGGCGCTGGACTTCATGGCCCAGACCTTGAAGGACGGCCTGTGCAACCCCAAGAGCCTCGAGATGATCGAGGACGACGTGCTGTCCACCTTCGCTGCGGGCAACGCCGTGTTCGCCATCAACTGGACCTATCAGTACGCCTCCATGAACGATGAGGGCCAGTCCTCCGTGGTCGGCCAGGGCGCCATCACCCCCATCCCCGGCACCGACAAGGCCCAGAGCGCCACGGTCAACGGCGGCATGCCGCTGATGATCACCGCGGGCTGCAAGCATCCCGACGAGGCCTGGGAGTACATGCTGTTCCTCGCCTCCAAGGAGATGCAGGCCAAGTACTGCGCCAACGCGCTGCCCATCTGGAAGAGCCTCTACACCGATCCCCAGGTCATCGAGACCGCGGGCGCGGAGGTCGTGGCGGCGTCCCAGGTGCAGTTTGACTTCATCCAGAACCGCCCGATGGTGCCCTACTACAACGAGCTCTCCACTGCCATGCAGACCGAGATCCAGCTGGTGCTGCTGGGCCAGAAGACCGCCGAGGAAGCCCTGACCGGACTCCAGGCCGTCGCGCTGGAGCTGGCCGACCGGTAAGCGCTTCGAATCAACCCAGAGGGCTGCCGCACCGCGGCAGCCCATAGTTTGTAACATGCAGAGAGGAGGCCGGAGCGTATGAAAAGAGAAGAGGAGCGCTACGGCTACGCGCTCATCACGCCGTCCATGATCGTGGTGTTCGGGATCATCATCATCCCCATCATCACCACGCTGGTGTACAGCTTCGTCAACATCGACCCCCTGTCCTCCCACAACGGGGAGTTCGCGGGCCTCGGCTTCTACCAGAAGGCGTTGACCTCCAGCGCGTTCTGGGAGGACCTGGGCCGCACGCTCTATTTCACCGTCGCCTCCACGGCCATCGAGACGGCGTTCGGGCTGATGATCGCGCTGCTGCTCAACGAGGAGTTCCCGGGGGTGCGGTTTCTGCGCTCCATCGTCATCATCCCCTGGGCCATCCCCACGGTGGTCAACGGCAGCCTCTGGAAGCTGATGCTCAACGGCGAGTACGGCGTCATCAACGCCATACTGATGCGCCTTCACCTGATCGACGCCTACCAGTCCTGGCTCGGCAACCCCTCCACGGCCATGCTGTGCATCATCGTGGCGGACGCCTGGAAGATGACGCCGCTGGCGGTGATATTCTTCCTCGCGGCGCTCCAGGGCATCGACCAGACCCGCTACGAGGCCGCGCGAGTGGACGGCGCTGGGGCCTTCCGCAGCTTCTTCGCCATCACGCTGCCCGCCATAAAGCCCACCATCATGGTCATCATCGTGATGCGCACGGTGGAGAAGTTCAAGGCCTTCGACATATTCTACCTCATGACCCGCGGCGGTCCCGCCAACAGCACCAAGACGCTGATGTACGACACCTACCTCCAGGCCTTCACGAACCTCAACTACTCCGAGGCCGCGACGCTCGCCTACCTGATCGTGCTGGTGGTGGTGCTGATGACGATTATCTACATCCGCATGATGAAACGGGGGGATGAACGATGAAGCAAAGGGGCAGGCGCTGGGATTTCTCCCCCGGCAAGCGGGGGCGCACGATACTCTACATGAGCCTCGGCCTCCTGCTGGCGCTCGTCGTGCTCGGGCCGGTCGTGTGGATGTTCATGACCAGCATCATGCGCGCGGTGGACCTGACGGCCAAGCCGTTGAAGCTGATCCCGGAGACCGTCACCTTCGAGCGCTTCAGGCAGGTGTTCTTGAGCGACAACGGCAGCGACCCCGCCTACGTGTTCCGCATCGCGCTGATCAACAGCTTCATCATCGCCGCCGCGGTCACGCTTTTGAGCCTGATCGTGGGTTCCCTGGGCGCGTATTCGTTTGCCCACGTGCGCTTCCGCGGCAAGAACGGGCTCATGCTGACGATACTGTTCACCTACATGCTGCCGCCCGCGGCGCTGATCATACCGCTTTACCGCATCTACAACCGGTTCGGCTGGCTGGACAAGCGGGGGCCGCTGATCATACTGTACCTGTCCTTCATCGTGCCCTTCATCATCTGGGTGATGCAGGACTTCTTCGGCTCCATCTCCAAATCCTTCGAGGAGGCGGCGCAGGTGGACGGCGCGACGCGGCTTCAAACGCTGTTCTACATCTTCATGCCCATCGCCCGACCGGGGGCTATCGCCACGGGCATACTGGCCTTTTTGATGAGCTGGGACGAGTTCTTCTATTCGCTGATATTCACCTCCAGCCTCTCCGCCAAGACCATGCCGGTGGCCATCGCCGAGTTCAACGGCAAGTTCACCATCGACTACGGCATGATCAGCGTGGCCGGCATACTGGGCTCGCTGATCCCGGTGTCGATCACGGTGATCTTCCAGAAGTACATCGTGATGGGCATGACCGCGGGGGGCGTCAAGGAATGAGCGCCGTAAACGATTTCCTGCTGCGCCACAGGCTGTGCGCCGCCGCCTACGACTGGGAGGAACAGCTCGCGCGGTTTATGGGTGAGATGGATTCGGTCCGCGGCGGACATCCCGGTTCCCTAAAGATGATCCCCATGGCGCTGGGGACACGTCCCCTGCCCGAGGCGCCCGTCACCGTCGCCGCCATAGACATCGGCGGCACCAACGTGCGCTCCGCCCTCGTCACGCTCGACAGGGGCGGGGTATTGGCCATCGACCGCCGGCCCGCGTTCCGCACGCCGGGCATCGGCAGGCGCACGCGCCTGGAGGATTTCTACCGCGCCCTCGCCTCGGGCATCGGGGACCATCTGGCTGCCGACCGCGTGGGCATATGCTTTTCGCTGGCCGCCGCGCCGCTTCCGGACGGCGACGCCGTGGTGACCGCCGGGGCCAAGCAGCTGGACGTGCCCGGGCTCGTGGGCAGCCGCGTGGGGGCGGGCCTGCGGGACGCCGCCGCATCTCTGGGACTCGCCTGCTCTAAGCGCTTCACGGTCGTCAACGACACCCTTGCCGCCGCGCTGGGCGGCAGGCTGGACGCCGGGAATGATCGTTACAGCGGCTTCGTGGGCTTCATCTACGGCACCGGCACGAACACCGCCTACCGGGAGCCGTCCGGGGCGCTGATCAACGTGGAATCCGGCGCGTACTGCGGCTTTCCCACCGGGGACATCGACGACCGCTACGACCGCGGGCACATCGACCCCGGCTGCGACCGCTTTGAGAAGATGGTGTCCGGCGGCTATCAGGGCGGCCTGATGGCGCTGGTGCTGGAGGCCGCCGAGGCGGAGGGGCTGCTCTCCCCCGGCTTCTCGCAGCGCCTTGCGGACGCCCTCGCCGGGGCGGCACTGGCGTCGTCGGACATCAGCGCCTTCGCCGGGGATCCGTTAAACGGCGGGCCCGTCGCCGCCGCGTGCGCGTCCGGCGCGGACAGAAGCACCGTAGCATCCATCATCGGCGCCATGACCGGCCGGAGCGCCCTGTTGTGCGGCGTCACGGTCACCGCGGCGCTGCTCAAAGCCGGGATCGGACGCTCGGCCGACGCGCCCGCCTTCATCACCGCCGAGGGCTCCACCTATCTCAGGCAGCCGGGCTTCCGACGGAAGCTCGAGGCCTGCATGGCGGAGTACGCGGCAAAGCGCCGATCCCTTTACTATGAATTTCACACCGTGCCGGACGCCGTCATGAAGGGCACCGCCGTCGCCGCCTATGTGAGGGAAGCATGAAACTGAACAGATACGCGGTCACCGCCGCCTTTGAGGACTACGTCTCCGGCTACAACGCCGCCGACCCCAAGATCAGGCTCAAGATCGACCACACCACACGTGTCGCCGGGTTGTGCGATCGCATCGCCGAAGCCACCGGCGCGGCGGACGTCGACCTCGCCTGGCTGTGCGGCATGCTCCACGACATCGGCCGCTTCGAGCAGGTCAGGCGCTACGGCACCTTTGTGGACGCCGTCTCGGTGGATCACGCCGCCCTCGGCGCGGACCTGCTGTTCAAGGAGGGGCTTCTGAACCGGTTCGCGCCGGACGACCTCACGCCGTCGGATCGCGCCCTCCTCGAAGCCGCCATACGCAACCACAGCAGATACCGCATCGACGCGGGGCTGTCCGAATCAGAGATGGCCTGCTGCCACATCCTCCGGGACGCGGACAAGATCGACATCTTCCGGGTCAACTGCGACACGCCGCTTGAGGACATCTACAACGTCACCACCGAGGCATTGCGCGTCTCTCCCGTCAGCGAGGCCGTGAAGGACTGCTTTCGGAATCGCACCGCCGTGCTGAGGTCGCTCAAGCAGTACCCGGCGGATTACGTGGTCGCCCACCTGTGCCTGGTGTTCGAGCTGGTGTACCCGGTCAGCCGGACAATCGCCCGGGAGCAGGGCTATGTGGAGCGCATGCTGGGCTTCCAATCGGATAATGAAGCTACAAAAGCGTGGTTTTCCCACATGCGAGAGAGGATCTGGGAGCAATGAACGACCCCTTCGTGACCATCGACCTGCACGGAAAGACCCAGGCGGAGGCCGTGCGCATCATCAACCGCGCCCTGTCCGCCGCCGGGCCGGGGGTGTATCAGATCAGGCTGGTCCACGGCTTCCACCGCGGGACCAACCTGCGGGACATGATATGGGATGAATACCGCTACCATAAAAAGGTGCTCCGCGTCGCGCCCGGCGACAATCCCGGCATCACGGCGCTGGTGCTGAGGGAGCTGTATTGAGCGGAGACGCAGAACGGGCGATGAGGGCATCGCCCCTACAACCGCATGGATTCTGTAGGGGCGCTTTCGCGCTTGCGCCTGCCCTCATCGCCCGTACAGCCGCATGGATTTCGTAGGGGCGCTTTCGCGCTTGCGCCTGCCCTCATCGCCTGTACAGCCGCATGGATTTCGTAGGGGCGCTTTCGCGCTTGCGCCTGCCCTCATCGCCCCTACAGCCGCATGGATTTCGCAGGGGCGCTTTCGCGCTTGCGCCTGCCCTCATCGCCTGTCGGCCTTGATATAATTCTGCAGCACCCTTGAGAGCACTTCCACGTCGATGGGCTTGGTGATGTGGTCGTTCATGCCCGCGCGCTTGCAGTTGAGCACGTCCTCGGCGAAGGCGTTGGCGGTCATGGCCACGATAGGGATCTCCTTTGCGTAGTCCCGGTCCATGGCGCGGATGGCGCGGGCGGCGTCGCACCCGTTCATGTTGGGCATCTGCATGTCCATGAAGATCATGGAATAGTACCCGTCCGGCGACACCTCCAGCATGTCCGACGCCTGCACGCCGTCCCGGGCCCAGTCCACTTTAAGGCCGGTCATCTCCAAAAAGTCCGTGGCGATCTCGGCGTTGATCTCGATGTCCTCCGCCAGCAGCACCCTCTTGCCGTCCAGCCCCAGGTCCTCCAGCTTTTGCAGCGGGTCCGCCAGGCTGGCCTGCGCGCTCTGCCGGTTGACGAGGGCGTCGAAGAGCGCGGCCAGCCGGGTGCGGAACAGGGGCTTGCTGATGAAGGCGTTGGCCCCCGCCTCCCGGGCCTCCTGCTCGATGTCGCTCCAGTCGTAGGCGGAGAATATGACGATGGGCACGCCCTCCCCCACCAGCTTTCGTATCTGCCGGGTAGTCTCCACGCCGCCCTGGTCCGGCAGCTTCCAGTCGATGATGAAGGCAAAGAAGTCCCGCCCCTGCTCCTGCCGCGCCTTCACGCGGTCCACGGCGGCCTTGCCCGACAGCACCCACTCGCTGTTCATGCTCATGTCATTCAAAAGCGCGCAGGTGGATTCGCAGCACACCGGGTCGTCGTCGGCCACCAGCACGCGCAGGTCGACGAAGCTGTCATAGTTGATGTTGTCGGTCTCCTGGAGCTTTAAGTACATGTTGACCGTGAACTTCGAGCCCTCGCCGTAGACGCTCTCCACGGCGATGTCCCCGCCCATCATGCGCACGATGTTGCGGGTGATGGCCATGCCCAGCCCCGTGCCCTGTATGCCGGCAGTCTGCTTGTCGTTGGCGCGGGCGAAGGGCTCGAACAGGTGCTTCTGGAACTCCTCGGTCATGCCGAAGCCGTTGTCCTCGAATATGAACTCGTAGTGCCCGAAGCCCTGGGCGTGGGTGGGCGTCTCCCGGACGCTCAGCGATATCTTGCCGCCGTTGGGCGTGTACTTGATGGCGTTGCTCATGATGTTGACGAACACCTGCTCGATGCGCCGGCTGTCGCCGATGACCTGCTCGTGCGTCACGTCCACGATGTTGATGCGGAAGGAATGCCCGTGGGCCTGGATCTGGGGCCGGGTCATGGCCAGCATGCCGTCGATGAGCTCCGCCAGGCAGAACTCCTCCTCGTGCAGCTCCACCTTGCCGGACTCGATCTTGTTCATGTCCAGCACGTCGTTGATCAGCGAGAGCAGGTGGTTGGAGGAATCCGTGATCTTTTTCAGGCAGTCCGCCACGCGCTCCCGGTCGTCCAGGTGGTTGGCGGCGATGGCCATCATGCCGATGATGCCGTTCATGGGCGTGCGCATGTCGTGGCTCATGCTGGAGAGGAACTCGCCCTTGGCGCGGTTGGAGGCGTTGGCGGCGTCGATGGCGTCCCGGAGGGCCTGCTGAATCTGCTGCTCCTTGCGCACCTCCTCGTCCACGTCCTTGAAGCCGGTCACGATGCGCGTATCGCCGACCAGGTCCAGCCGGGCGAACTCCACCCGGTAGTAGCGCGTGCCGTCCTCAAACATCCTTCGGAAGGGCACGGAATAGATCAGCTTGTCCGCGGTGTTTTTGACGATGCTCTCCGGCGTCACGGCGTCGAGGAAGTGCTGCCGGTCCTCCTCCACCACCAGCTTTGAGTAGAATTTGAAGGCGTCGTAGAACCTATCCAGCGTCTGCGCCGCGTTGGCGGGCATCAGGTGGACCAGCTTTTCGTCGATGCGGTACAGCGTGAACCTCTGCGTCTCGATGTCCTCGATGAGCCACACCGAATCGTATACCCGGGTCAGCGCCTCGATGACGGCGGCGCGCAGGGCCCTGTCGGACTCCGCCTGCGCCTTCTTCTCGGTGATGTCCGATATGAACACGTAGTAGAGGCCCTTGTAGACGTCGGACTCCACGTAGTGGCCGTAATCGTCGATCCAGCGCACCTCTCCGTTCTTTCGGATGATGCGGTATTCCTCGTGGTCCTGGTCGGAGCGCTCCTCGTCGATCTGCTTTTTTATAGAGGCGGAGACCCGGTCGTAGTCCTCGGGATGGACCATCCCCCGGAAGGTAAAGCCGGTCAGCGCCTTGAACGCCTCCAGGCTGTCGCAGCCGAATATGTCGCACACGGCCTTGTTGGCGTATAAAAGCGCCTCCCCTTCATCCGCCTTGTAGATAAAGAAGCCGCCGGGCATGTGCTCGCCCAGCTGTTGGATCACGGAAAGGCTCTGCGCGTTGAGTACAAAGTGCTTGCTGAACATGGTTTGCGCCTCCATCGACCCCGGAGTATCATAGTGGTTCTATTTTACCAGAAACAACCCTTCTTTTCAACCACATTCTGTTTGCGCGTGGATACGGTTGCGGTCATCTTTTTTTCATGCGCCCTATGCCATTAAGCCATATTCCGTTCACATATTTACGCGACACAGATGGTATAATCTTCATGAGAAAAGAACCATGGAGGCCGCTATGTCCAGACGCATCCCCCTTCTGATGATCGCGCTGCTCGCGCTTACGATAATGACCGGCTCGGCCGAGGAACTTCCGACGCCCGACGCCGGGGAAACCACCCCGACCGCCGCCGTGGAAATCGCCCCGGCAGACACCGGGGAAACCGCCCCGGCAGACGGAGCGGATATGCCCGTCGCGCGGGACAGCGCCCTGCCGGTGCTGGACGACAATGAGGACGCCGTGCGCGACGCCCAGCAGAGCCTCGCCAACCTGGGCTTCTACGACGACGCCGTGGACGGTAAGTTCGGCAAGCACACCGAGGCGGCGCTGCGGGCCTTTCAGCGCCAGAGCGGGCTGAACGCGACGGGCCACCTCGACGAGTACACCCGCACGCTGCTTCTGAAATACGCTGAGGAGGACATCAATCCCAAAAGCATACAGCAGCGGCTCATCGACCTGGGCTATCTCCAGGGCACCGCCGACGGCAAGCTGGGCGAGAAGTCCACGAACGCAGTGAAGATCTTCCAGCGTATCAACGGACTGAAGGTCACCGGCACGGCCAACGCCGAAACCGTGCTGCGCCTGTTCTCCGACCAGGTGGAGACCCTGCCCGAGGGCCTGTCCGCGGGCAGCAAGGGCGAGGATGTGGAGATGCTCCAGAGGAACCTCCTGCGCTACGGCTTCATGACCGAGGCCCTCGACGGCGAGTACGGCAAGACCACCACGAGCGCCGTGCAGGCGTTCCAGCAGCACCTGATCGACCAGGGCATCCCGGTGGAAAAGACCGGCGTGGCCTCTCCCCTCACGCTCTACTGCCTGTACAGCGAGGCGTATTCCTCCTACCTTCGGGACGTATCCGAGGGCATGACGGACGCCGAGGCCGGGCGCGTCGAGCGGCGCCTCAACGACCTGGGCTACATGGACGCCGCGGCGGACGACACCTTCGACGACTACGCCCGCGAGGCGCTTGTCATGTTCCAGTGGAAGGCGGGCGTGGACGCCACCGGCGTGGCGGACCGCAGGACCGTCGACGCCCTGTTCTCAGCCACCGCGCCCCGCGCCGACCACTGCGCCCCGCACGAGATCGCCAAGGGCGACAGCGGGCTGGCCGTCATGGACGTGGAGGCGGCGCTGGTGGCCGCGGGCTACACCACCGAGCTGCCCGACGGCGTCTACGGCGACGCCCTGGAGAAGGCGCTTTCGCACGTCGCCGACTACCTTAAGGAGGAGGACAGCCCCGATCACCTCACCAAGGAGACCGTGGCCGCGCTTCAAAACGGCCTTTTGGAGTACCGCGCCTTCGACGCCGACGCCACCATGGACGCCGCGCGGGTCCAGAGCCGCCTTTACACGCTGTTCTATCTGGACAAGGCCGGCATCGACGGCATGATCGGCGACAACACGTTGAGCGCGCTGCACGAGTTCCAGAAGGTCAACGGCCTGCCCCGGACGGACGCCGTCGATCAGGCGACCACCGCGGCGCTGTTCTCCACGGCGGCGCTTTCGAAGCCCTATCGCTACCGCGTTGATGTCAGCATCGCCCGCCAGACGGTGGAGGTTTACTCCCTCGGCGACGATAACCGCTATGAGCTGGTCAAGACCTTCAAGTGCTCCACGGGCCTTCACGATTCCACGCCCCGCGGCATCTATCTGGAGGGCCACCCGGTCAACCGCTGGCACTACTTCAAGAAGTTCTTCTGCTGGGCCCAGTATAGCTACAAGATCGTGGACGACATCATGTTCCACTCCGTCATCTACGGCAGCAAGGACGAAAAATCCCTGCGCCGAAGCTCCCAGCGCAACCTCGGCAACCCCGCCTCCCACGGCTGCGTCCGGCTGTCGGTGGAGGACGCCAAGTGGCTCTATGAGCACTGCGGGCGGGGACAGACGGTGATCGTGATCCAGTGAGTCATTTCAATACATTTCCCGGTTGCCCGCGGCGGCAGGTTGTGGTAAAATACAGATAGCACAACACCGCGAAAGGGATGAGCGCCGATGGCTGAAAACAAGACCATGATCCGCGACATGACCCGCGGGAGCGTCGTCCCCCTGCTGTTTCGCTTTGCCTTTCCGCTGTTCGTCTCCAACGCCCTGCAGGCGGTCTACAACCTGGTGGACATGATCGTGGTCGGCAACTACATCGGCCCGGCAGGCATGTCCGCGGTGTCCATCGGCGGCGACATACTGCACCTTCTGACCTTCGTGGCCATGGGCTTCTCCTCCGCCGGGCAGGTCATCATCGCCCGGGCCGTCGGCGCGAACCGCCACGACGACATCAAGAAGACCATCGGCACCATGTTCACCTTCCTGCTGGGCATCTCTGTGGTGATCGCCGTGATATGCTACGCCCTGCGCCACTCGGTGCTGCGCTGGCTCAACACCCCCGCCGCGGCGGAGACCTTCACCATGGACTACATGGTGACCTGCGTGTGCGGCCTTTTGTTCATATACGGCTACAACATCGTCAGCGCCATACTGCGCGGTATGGGCGACAGCAAGCGGCCCTTCGCCTTCATCGCCGTCGCCGCGGTGCTGAACACCGTGCTGGACGTGCTGTTCGTGAAGTACCTGGGCCTTAAGGTGTTCGGCGCTGCGCTGGCCACCGTCATCGGACAGGGCGTGAGCTTTGTCGCCTCGATCGTCTACCTCTACGGCCACCGCGACAGCTTCGGCTTCGACTTCAAGCCTAAAAGCTTCCGCATCGACGGCCCCGCCTTCAAGCGCCTGCTGGCCCTGGGCATCCCCATGGCGATACAGTCCGCCGCGGTCAGCTTCTCCAAGATCATACTGATGGCGTGGATCAACCTGTTCGACGTCACCTACTCCGCGCTCGCCGGCATCTACAACAAGGTCAACATCATGGTCAACGTGATCACCATGTCCTTCACCACCGCAGGCAGCACCATGGTGGGCCAGAACCTCGGCGCGCGCAAGTACGACAGGGTCAACCGCACGCTCATGACGGTGCTCTCGGTGGGCATGGCGCTGTGTGTGGTGCTGCACATCGTGATGATCGTCTGCCCGGACGCGGTGTACGGCATATTCACGCCGGACCAGGCGCTTCTGTCCGTGGCCTCGGTGCTCACCTTGCCCATCATACTGGGCTTCTACGGCGCCGCCACGCGAAGCGTCGCGTTCTCGCTGATCAACGGCTCCGGGCGCTCCGGCCTCAACCTGGCCGTGGCCATCATCGACGGCGTCATCGCCCGCATCGGCCTGGCCGCGCTGCTGGGTTTTGCCATGCGGCTTGACTGCTTCGGCTTCTGGATGGGCGACGCCCTCGCCGGATTCATGCCACTGCTCATCGGCGGGGTGTTCTACCTGTCCGGCAAGTGGAAGGAAGGAAACGCATAGGCGGATAATATCGCGGAACAGTACAATCATCGACGCAGAAAGGATGGGCTTACCATGTTGGAGAGATTCTTTCACCTCAGGGAGCGCGGCACGGACGTCAAGACCGAGCTGGTGGCCGGACTGACCACCTTCGCCACGATGGCCTACATACTGGCCGTCAACCCCGGCATACTGTCCGCCTCGGGCATGGCGTTCGGCAAGGTGTTCGCCGCGACGGCCATCGCCTCCGCCATTGCGACGCTGGTCATGGGCCTGGTGGCCAACCTGCCGTTCAGCCTGTCGGCGGGCATGGGGCTTAACGCCTTCTTCGCCTACACGGTGTGCCTGAGCATGGGCTACTCCTGGCAGTGGGCGCTGTCCGCCATATTCGTGGAGGGCATCATATTCATACTGCTCACCTTCTGCAACATCCGGGAGGCCATCGTGAACAGCATCCCGGTGGGGCTCAAGAGGGCCATCGGCGCGGGCATCGGGCTGTTCATCGCCTACATCGGGCTTAAGAACGCCGGCATCATCATCGCCGACCCCGACGGCACCATCTCCGCGCTGAGCGCCCACTGGTTCCGGGCCGACGCCGGCGTGGCCATGATCGGCATACTGATCACCGGCGCGCTGTTGATCTTCAAGGTGCGGGGCGCACTGCTCATCGGCATCATCATCACGACCCTCGTGGGCATACCCTTCGGCGTGACCCACTACGCCGGGGGCTCCTACCTGCCCACCTCCCCCTACTTCTGCAACTTCGCGTTCGGCGAGATATTCTCCAGCGGCCGGTCGATATTCGACTTCTGCGTGGTGGTGTTCACGTTCCTGTTCGTGGACATGTTCGACACCGTGGGCACGCTGATCGCCTGCGCGGGCAAGTCCGGCATCATCAAGGAAGACGGCAGCATCCCCAACTGCAAGCAGGCGCTGCTGGCGGACGCCGTGGGCACCACCGCGGGCGCGATGCTGGGCACCTCCACCATCACCACCTTCGTGGAGAGCGCCTCCGGCGTGGCGGAGGGCGGGCGCACCGGCCTGACCGCCGTGACCACCGCGGTGCTTTTCCTGGCAGCGCTGTTCCTGGAGCCGCTGTTCGGGTCCATCCCCAGCGCGGCCACCGCCCCGGCGCTGGTGATCGTGGGGCTGATGATGATCAACCCCATCCGCGAGATCGACTATGACGACTACGCCGAGAGCATCCCCGCGTTCATGACGATGATCATCATGGTATTCGCCTCCTCCATCTCCGACGGCATCATGTTCGGCGTGCTGTTCTACGTGTTCACCAAGATCATCACCCGCCGCTTCAAGGACCTACAGCCCGCCATACTGGTGGTCGCCGTGCTGTTCATCATCAAGATCCTTTTAAGCGTCGTGGCGTGAGCGTCACGCATCGGGATTTCCAGAACGCTTTACTGTTTTGCTGGAGGGACGCCATGACGCTGAACGAAACGCTCCGCGACACCTTCGGGGCTGAGCTGCGCAAATCCGAGCCCGTTTCTGGCGGGGACATCAACGAAGCCTTCGCCCTGACGCTGACCGACGGCACGCGGGTGTTCATGAAATCGAACCGCACCGCACCCCCCGCCTTCTTCCGGGCGGAGGCGGAGGGCCTCGCGGCGATGGACGCCACCGGAGCCGTCTCCGTGCCAAAGGTGATCGCCGTCGGCAGCGACGCCGCCACCGGCGCGTTCCTGCTGCTTCAATGGGTAGAGAGCGCGCCGCGCGCCCGCGACTTCTGGGAGGACTTCGGGCGCAGCCTGGCCATGATGCACGCCGCGCCCGCGCCCGCCCGCTTCGGCTGGGCGCATGACAACTACATCGGCGCGAGCCCGCAGATCAACGCGCCCCGCGACAGCTGGGTCGGCTTCTTCCGAGACTGTCGCCTCGCGCCGCAGTTTGAGCGGGCAAAGTGCTGGTTCAACGCCGGGGACCGCAGGCGCGTCGAGCATCTGCTGACACACCTCGAAGATCACCTGATCGAACCCGAGCGGCCCGCCCTGCTCCACGGCGACCTGTGGTCGGGCAACTTCATCACCGGCGGCGACGGCCGCGCGTGGCTGATCGACCCGGCGGTCTACGTCGGCCACCCCGAGGCGGACCTGGCCATGACGGAGCTCTTCGGCGGCTTCCATCCCCGCTTCTACGACGCCTATCGGGAGGCCCGCCCCCTCCAGCCCGGCTACGCCCGACGCCGCGACCTGTACAACCTCTACCACCTGCTCAACCATTTAAACCTGTTCGGTGGCGTGTATCTGGGCGTGGTACAGAGCATATTGAAACGCTATTGATACATAACAATACCGGCAGGCCCTCCTCGGACGGCCTGCCGGTATTTTCTGTTTCTTTATTCCACTTTGTTGACCAAATCTCCGATCCCCTCGATGCTGCACGTCACTACGTCCCCCGGAACCAGGAACTTCGGCGTCTCCATGCCCATGGCGACGCCCTTGGGCGTGCCGGTGGCGATGATGGTGCCGGCCAGCAGCGTCATGCCGCGGCTGAGGGTCGAAACGATCTCCGCGATGCCGTGGATCAGCATGCTCGTGCGGCTGTTCTGCCGAAGTTCGCCGTTGACCCTTGTGGAGATGGCGAGGTCCGGCGGGAAGGGGATGTCGTCCGCGGTGACGATGCACGGCCCCATCGGCGTAAAGCCGTCCAGGCTCTTGCCGAAGTACCACTGGCGGTGGGACGTCTGCAGGTCGCGGGCGGACACGTCGTTTAAAACGGTGTAGCCGAAGATGTAGTCGGCCACGTCCGCCTCATCCACGTCCCGCGCGTCCTTCCCCAGTATCACCGCCAGCTCGTTTTCATAGTCCAGCCGCTGGGTCAGGTCCCTGTGGGCGGGGATCGGTTCGCCGCTGCCCTGGCACCAGCTCACCCGCTTGGAGAAGAATATCGGCACGGCGCGGTCGGCGGAAAACGCCTGCTTCGAGTAGCCGAACGCCTCCTCCGCGTGCTCGGTGTAGTTGAGCCCGAGGCACACCACGTCCTGCAGGGGGCGCGGGATCGGTGCAAGCAGCGTCACCTCATCCATCGGCAGCGCCTCGCCCTTCGCTTCGCGCAATAAGGCCATGTCCGCCTCCGTGACGCGCAGTATCAGGTCGTTCATGGTTTCGAACGCCATCCCCAGCGCCTTCACGGGCACGACGCCTTTTTCCGTCCACACGCCCACCGCCTCGCGGGTGTCGCCGCGGAGGGTATAAGTCACCAGCTTCATGTTCAAGTCCTCCGAATGGTTTTTGCCTGTTACTGTTCAGCTCGGGGTTGAATATCAGTTAGGCGATGAGGGCATCGCCCCTACGATAGCGCGTTATCCGTAGGGGCGATCCCCTGATCGCCCGTCGAGCTGAACAGTAACTTTTTTGCCTTACGCTTTCGCCCGCGGCAGCGTGGAGCCTCCGTAGGGCATGCACAGCACGGTGGCGTCGTGGCCGAGGCGCTGCATGGCTTTATCGAACGCCTCCTGGGCCGAGTGGGCGGGCTTTAGGAAGATACTTTCAACGAAGCTGTCCTCCATGTCACTCACCAGGTAGATCTCGGCGTTTTCCAGCACCATGGCGATGGCGGCGGCCTTGTGCCCGCCCAGCTGGAACTCGCGCCCGATGCGCTCGATCATGCTGTGCGCGGTGGGCGCGGCCATCAGCCACTCCTCGAACACCTTGCTGCCCAGCCCCTCCTTGCAGGAGCCAATTAATATGATGGTTCCGCCCTTCTTCACGGCGTGCTTGGCGTTGTCCAGCGCCTTCTGGGTCTGATAGAGGTTCAAATCCTTCGGCGCGCCGCCCTGGGACACGATCACGATGTCGGCCCGCTGTTCGATGGGCTTCATATACATGCCGTCCAGGAATTTGCATCCCTCGCGGTGCGCCTTCACCAGGTCGCCCGCCACGGCGCGGACGATCTGCTTGTGCTCGTCCAGCACCACGTTGACGATGAAGTCCACGCCGGTCATGGCCGCGGCCTGCTCGATGTCCTGCCGCAAGGGGTTGCCGTCCAGGTTGCCCGCGCAGCACTCGTCCTTCACCATCATGGAGTGGTTGGCCTGTATCGCCGCGGGGGTCGAGCTTCCGGGCATGATGGCCTTCGCGCCGCCGGAGTAGCCCGCAAAATAGTGGTATTCGATGTTACCCAGGCAGATGCGCCGGTCGGCCTCCGCGACGACGCGGGTGATGTCCACGGGCGTGCCGCAGTCGGTCACGCCGATGTGCACGCAGTCGTCCGGGTCGCTGTCCACGCATTCTATTTCGTTGATGGCTCGCTGCCCCGCCAGCTTGAGCATCTCCGCCGGGGTGTGTTTGCGGTGGCTGCCCAGCGCGAACACGAGGGTGATGTCCTCCGGCCGGCAGCCCGCCGAATACAGCTCGTCCAACAGCGGCGGCATGATGCGGTAGGTCGGGCAGGGGCGGGTGATGTCCGAGGTGATGACGGCGATCTTCTCGCCGGGCTTCACGATGTCCTTTAATCTCGGCGTGCCGATGGGGTTCTCCAGCGCCCGCCGCACCTCCTCCTCGTTCATCAGTCCCTTGGGCACGTCGTTGGCCATCAGTATGCCCAGCAGGTTCTTATCCGGCACCTCGACGCTCTGAACGCCAGTGCCGAAGCCAAAATCGATCTTCATAGGCTCATTCCCCCATCGGGAACGCCTTCGCGGCGTGCCGGAGCGCCTTGACGACGGGCAGCTCCTCGCCGGTCAGGAACCGGATCAGCGCGCCGCCGCCGGTGCAGATGTAGCCAAGCCTGTCGGTGACGCCGTACTTCTTCGCCGCCGTCACGCTGTCGCCGCCGCCGACCACGGTGTAGCCCTCGGTCTCGGCCATGCTCTCGAACAGCACCTTCGTGCCGTACTCGCTGGGGGCCTGCTCGAACACGCCCACCGGTCCGTTGGCGAACACGGTCTTGGCCTTGAGGATATATTCGCGGTACAGGTTAGCGGTGCCGGTGCCGATGTCGATGGCGTTGAAGTCCGCGGGGATCGCCCCGGCCAGCGCCTCCTGACGCACGCCGTCCACCACCTGCGCCAGATCGACGGGCAGTATGATCTTGTCGGCGTACTTTTCGTAGATGCCCTTGGCCTTCTCGATGTACTCCTCGTAGCCGGACTTCACGATGAAGCCCAGCGTGCCGCTGCCAATCTCCTGCCCCTGGCTGGCGAGCAGTATCTCCCCCACCAGGCCGCCGGTCAGCACGATGTCCGCCGCGCCGGAGCCGAGCACGGTCTCCATCATCATGAAGGCGTCGGAGATCTTCGCGCCGCCCAGCACGAATACGCAGGGATGCTCGGGCTTCTCCATAAGCTCCGAGATCACGCAGTATTCCTTCTCGAACAGCCGGCCCATGGCGCTGGGCAGCACCTGCTCGAAGCCGCACAGCGTGGGCTGGTCGCGGTGCGCCGCGGCGAAGGCGTCGCAGACGTACAGGTCCGCAAGCGGCGCAAGCTTCTCGACCACCTGGGTCTTCGCCTGCTGCTCGTGGGTCAGTTGAAGCTTCATTTCAAAGAGGGTCTGTTCCTCGGAGCAGAAGCGCACGTTGTCCAGAAGGATGATGTCGCCGTCCTTCATGGCCGCAATCGCCTCCCGCGCCGTGGGGCCGCAGACGTCCTCGATCCACTTGACTTCCCTGCCCAGAATCTCCGTCAGCACCTTGGCGTGGGGGCGGGTGCAGTAAAAGTTCTTGTATTCGATGTCGCTGCCCTGGTGGGCCAGCAGCACCACCTTCGCGCCCTTGTCGGAGAGCTCCTTCACCGTGGGCGCGCAGGCCGTGATGCGCTGTATGCTTTTGAGCGTGTCGGTCGCGCGGTCCACCGGCTGGTTCATGTCCACCCGGCACAGCACGGTCTTGCCCTTCACGTCGAATTCATCCAGCGTGTAAATGCCGAATCGCATGGGTATCAACTCCTCGAATTACATGCAGGTATAGCCGCCGTCCACGGGCAGGTTGACGCCGGTGACATAGCTGGACATGGGCGAGGCCAGGAAGATGGCCGCGGTGTCCAGCTCGCCCTCGTTGCCGTAGCGCTCCTCGGGGATCATGGTGCGGGCGTTCTGCTGGAAGAAGTCGGAATCCAGGGTCTCCTTGGTGAGGGGGGTGTAGAAGTAGCCGGGGCAGATGGAATTGACGGTGATGCAGTGCTTGCCCCACTCGGAGGCCAGCGCGCGGGTCAGGTTCACCACGCCGCCCTTCGCCGCGTGATACGGGGAGGCGCTGGCGACCTTGTTGCCCACCAGGCCGTACATGGAGGCGATGTTGATGATGCGGCCGTACTTTTGGGGGATCATAGCCTTCTTCGCCACGGCGCGGGCCACGCGGAAGGAGCCGAACAGGTCGATGTTCATCTCATTGGCGAACTGCTCGTCGGTGATGTCCTCGGCGGGCGCCACCGCGCCGGTGCCGGCGTTGTTGATGAGGATGTCGATGCGGCCGAATTTCTCAAGCACCGCGTCCACCATGGCCTCCACGTTGGGGGTGTCGGTGATATCGCAGCGCACGGCCAGCGTCTGAACGCCGTATTCCTCGGCAATCTCCTTCGCCACTTCGTCGATCAGGTTCTGGCGGCGGGCGACGGCCACGATGTTCGCGCCCTGGTTGGCCAGAGCCTTCGCCATCTGCACGCCCAAGCCCGTGGAGCAGCCGGTCACGATGGCAACCTGTCCCTTGAGATCAAAATACTGTTTCATAATGAATACCTCTCTTTCATATTTTTGAAAGGAGCCGCTGAGCCCGTGGACCAGCGGCTCCGATGCGCCCTGATGCGCGTTCAGACCATTGAGATTACTTCTTGAACCTGCCGATGCCCAGATACTTGTTGGTCTCGGCGGTGCCCTCCTCGCGGGTGAGCTGCATCTTCATGGCGGCGCGGATAGCGTCCATGGTCTCGGGGATGGTGACGCTCTCCTGCGGGATGTTGATGGCGTACATGATGTCGTTGCCGGACTCCACGATGCTGTCCGCCCACAGGCCGATCTCGTACATGTCGCCGCGGCGGTTGCCGAGGTCGCGGGCG
>JAFRFY010000095.1 GCA_017434085.1 Clostridia bacterium | reverse complement strand
TCGAGCTCCGCCTGGGGAAGGCCCTCGGTGAAATTCAGGTAGATATCGGTGGCGTCCCGGAGCTGTATGCGGTAGAATTCGCCGACCACCGTCATCAGCTTTCTCAGCTTCCGGGCGTTGACGACCATGACGCAGCGGTTCAGCGCGACTGCGTCGATCTCTTCGCAGATCCGGCGGATCGCCTCCAGGTCCGCAGCGCCGGAGGCCTCCATGACGATGTAGTCCGGCGCGACGCTTTGCACCAGCTCGCGGACCGCCGTGACCAGGTCGCCCTTCAGCGTGCAGCAGACGCAGCCGGCGGTGAGTGGGCGGACGGTGACGCCGGAGAACGCGCCGGCATCCAGGTTCACCCGCCCGATCTCGTTTTCGATCACCGCGACCCGCTTACCCCGGTAGGCGCATTGGAGCATGGCCCTGATCAAAGTGGTTTTTCCGGCGCCCAGCAGGCCCCCGTAGATATCCAGCTTTGTCATGGTCATGCTCCTTTGCGGCGGTGGGTTTGTGAAAGCGCTTTATTTTCCCTGCTTCAGAAGCTCGAAGCCATATTCGACGGCGATCTGCACGATCTCGCCCATCGCCGCGCCGAGCACGGCGGGGTCCAGGGAATTGACGTACCTAAAGCCGAAGAAGCAGTAGCCCTTGTGATACTTGCCGTAGGTATCCAGGCAGCGCTTGACTTCCTTCTCGATGATGTCGTGGGTCGCGTTGACGGACGCGGCGGGCCCGTTGGTGTCGTAGCCGCCGACGAAGCCGATGCGGTCGCCGTACTTCTCGATCAGGGCCTCGATGTCGTTGCTGATCTGCACCGAGGTCCAGGCCACCCAGCCGCAGTCGATCATGTCCTCGACGATGTCCTGGGCATAGCCGCAGCAGTGGTAGATGGGCAGGACGCCGCGCTTCAGGCACTCCTGGGCGAAGCGCTTGTGATGGGGCTTGATCAGCGACCGGTAGGTCGCCGGGGAGATGAACAGGTTCCGCTGGGTGGCGACGTCGTCAAAATAGGTGATGGTGTCCGGGTGCCAGATGTCGATGATGTAGTCCAAGGCCTTGATTTTGTAATCGGTGATCGCCGTGAACAGGGCGTCCACCTCCTCCGGTTCGCTGGCGATGGCCACCAGGGCGTCCTCGAAGCCCATCAGGGCGGCGAGGCGCTCAAACACGCCGTTGCCGAAGCCGAAGTCGATGATCTGGTGCTCCCGGTCCGGCTCGCCGAGCATTTTGCACTCCATCTCATAGTCGGCCTTCCAGTCGTAGGCCGCCGGGTCCGGGATGTGGACCTTCTCGCGCCATTCCGTCACGTCGTCCATGACGGTGTAGTTGACGTCCGGCACCGCTGCGCCGCCGCCGGTGGAGGGATATTCCCACTTGATGCCGAAGCCGTCCATGCCGTCGCCGAACTGGTTGCCCTTCTCGATGGCGGGGCCGTTGATGGCGCCGAAGCCGTAGATCTTGTTCCCGGTAAAGGAGTTGGGAATGAAGGTGGTCGGCCTGTGGTTCAGGAAGTTCACGTAGTTGGCCTTGAAATCAAACTGCGGTCCGTTCATGTTGTGCTCCTTTCGTCTCATAGAGATAAATGCCCTTGACGGTGGGGTTGGGTTCCTGTATACTTCTGTCTATAAGTATATCCGAAACAGCGCTCCGATGAAACGTATCGGATATACGATTTCATCTGGAAACCATGGCAGAGCAGTTGTCTGTTTTGGACAAAGGAGGCCCCGTGAAGCTGAGCATGTCGATGCTGGCCC
>JAFRFY010000006.1 GCA_017434085.1 Clostridia bacterium | reverse complement strand
TGGCGGCCTGCACCGCATCCCCCGCGGCCTCCGCGGTATAGATGCCGTCGGAAACGATAAGCCGCGCCGGCTGGCCGACCCTGAGCGTCGCCCGGGCGGTCAGGCTGATCGCGCGGCGCTCGCCGTCGAAGCTCTCCCGGGCCTCGCGCATCTGGCGCGCGCTGACCAGCCGCACCAGCCGGTCGCCCCGGCTCGCCCCGGGGCAGGGCACGCGCGCGCCCGCCGCGCCGGACAGCTTCACGGGCACGTCCTCGCCGGCCCGGCGCAATACCAGCGCGTCGGCTATATCGACGTCCACCTCCAGCGCCACGCTGCCGGGGTTTGAACACGCGCCGACCGCCACGCCGATGTGGTTGGGCCGGGCGGGGTACATCAGCTCCCGCTCCGCCATGCCCGGGCCGTAGCCGCAGGTGAAGCCGCCGCGGTTGAACATCTGCTTGAGATCGTCGCGCGCGGCGTCGGCGTCGAAGGGCTTTCCTTCGTACAGCGCGTCCAGCGCCCGGCGGTAGGCCGCCACGGTGACGGCCACGTATTCCGCGCGCTTCATGCGCCCCTCGATCTTGAGGCTTTTGACCCCGATGTCCCGAAGCCGCGCCAGGTCGCCGATGCCGCACAGATCCCGGGTGGACAGCAGGTACCCCTCGCGCCCGTCCAGCCGCCAGGGCAGGCGGCAGGGCTGGGCGCACAGGCCCCGGTTGCCGCTGCGGCCCCCGACCAGCGAGGACATCAGGCACTGGCCGGAGCAGGCCACGCACAGCGCGCCGTGGACGAACACCTCCACGTCGATGCCGGTGTCGACGCACCCGGCCATATCCTCAAACGTGCACTCCCGGGCCAGCACCGCCCGGTCGAAGCCCCGCGCCTTCAAAAACCGCGCCGCCTGCGCGCTGTGGGCCGCCATCTGGGTGCTGGCGTGGAGCTCCATGTCCGGGGCCATGGCGCGCACGGCCCGGGCGACGCCGAGGTCCTGCACGATCGCGGCGTCCGCGCCGCTTTCACAGACCAGCCGGACGGTGTCGAAGAGCGCCTCCAGCTCGTCCTGGCGCACCAGCGTGTTCAGCGTGACGTGCACGTGCACGCCGCGGGCATGACAATAGTCGACGGCGGCTTTCAGGCCGTCGCCGTCGAAGTTGCCCGCGTTGCGCCGGGCGTTGAAGCCGCCCGCGCCCAGGTACACCGCGTCCGCGCCGTTCTGCACCGCGGCTTTGAGGGCGTCCATGTCCCCGGCGGGGGCGAGCAGCTCAAGCCTGCGCATCGCCGTTTAGGGCCTTCAGGCGCTCGAGCTCCTGGTCCCGCGCCGCGATTTCCAGCTTCATGCGCTCCGATTCGTCCCGCAGGACCTCGATCTCCCGGCGCAGGCGGTCGATCTCGTCCCGGGATTTCATCATGTCGTCGGTGGCGTTCACCGCCGCCAGCACCGCGAGCTGGCCCGCGGGCAGCCGTGTGGCCAGGCTCAGTTCGTTCATCTTGCGGTCCACGTAGGCCGCCACCCGGGACACGTACTCCGGGCTGTCGTAGCTGGCGATGGTGTAGTCCCTGCCCGCGATGCGCACCGTGGCGCGGGTTTTTTCGTTCTGCATGTCTGCCTCCTGGATGATGACGGTCATGGGGTGCCGGGGGATAATCCGTTTTTATCATTATAGCACAATCCACGCGCATAAGTAAAGCGGCGGCGCGCGCAAGGTTCAACCCCGATTTAGCGTTAAAGTGCTTTACGCGGCGGGGAGATTTGTGTATAATACAAAATGGCCTGATATGATGGCATGATTATGAAGAACGTGGCGCGACGCGCCTGAGAAAGGATGGTAACACGATGGCAAGAGGCGGATTTCCCGGCATGATGGGCGGCGGCAACATGCAGCAGCTGGCGCGCCAGGCCCAGAAGCTGCAGCAGCAGATGGCGAAGGTGCAGGAGGAGCTCGAACAGCGCGAATACGAGGCCAGCGCCGGCGGCGGCATGGTGACGGTGAAGGTGACCGGCAAGAAGGAGCTGGTCTCTCTGGAGATCAAGCCCGAGGCCGTGGACCCGGACGACGTGGAGATGCTCCAGGACATGGTGATGGCGGCGGTCAACGAGGCCCTGCGCACCGCGAACGATACCATGGAGCGCGAGATGGGCCGCCTGACCGGCGGGCTCAACATGCCCGGGCTGTTCTGATCAATCGAAGGAGATAGCGTTCATGGCCGAAATCGAGGCGATTGCCAGGCTGGTCAACCAGCTCTCCAAGCTGCCGGGGGTGGGCCGCAAGACGGCGCAGCGCCTGGCCTACCACATCATCGGCCTGCCGGAGGCGCAGGTGCGGGAGCTGGCGGCGGCCATATTCAACGGCAAAAAGCAGGTCCACTTCTGCCCGGTGTGCGGTAACTACACCGACGTGGACCCCTGTGCCATCTGCGCCGACGACAGCCGCCGCCACGATATCGTGTGCGTGGTGAAGGACCCACGGGACGTCAACGCCATGGAGCGCATGCGGGACTACAACGGGCTGTACCACGTGCTGCACGGGGTCATCTCCCCGATGGACGGCGTGGGTCCCGACGACATCCGCATCCGCGAGCTGATGAGCCGCCTGGCCACCGGCGAGATCGAGGAGGTCGTGCTGGCCACCAACCCGGACGTGGAGGGGGAGGCCACCGCGGCCTACATCTCCCGGCTCATCAAGCCCATGGGCGTGAGGGTCACCCGCATCGCCCACGGCGTGCCCGTGGGCGGGGAGCTGGAGTACACCGACGAGGTCACGCTGATGCGGGCCTTCCAGGGCAGGACGGAGCTTTAGCCCGCAGAAATACATCGGACGGGAGGAATGGGAATTGAAGGTCGCCGGTAATCCCTTCGGCGCGCGCCGGGACGATCGTCCGGCCGCGCGCGGCGAAATCATCCGCGTGCTGATTGCCCTCGGGACGATGCTTGCGCTCTCGGCGGCGGTCTGGTTCTTCCGCGTCCCCAACCCCAACATCATACTGATGACGGGCCTGGTGTTCTTCACCTCGATCTACGGCTTCGGCGCGGGCTTAGCGTCCGCGGCGGTGATCGTGGCGTATTCGATGTTCTTCTTCTCCGAGAACAACAGCTGGGTGGAGTTCAGCGCTCTCAACCTGCAAAAGCTGGCGGTGATCGCGCTGGGCGCGCTGGTCAACACGCTTTTGATCGGCGACCTCAAGCGCAAGCAGACCCGGACCACCCGGCGGCTCACGGAGATGAACCAACTCCTGCGCACCGACAACCACACGCTGGAGGAGGCCTCGCTGACCGACGCGCTCACCGGCGTGCGCAACCGGTTCGGGCTGAGGCGGGACTACGGACAGTTCGAGAGCCGCTACGTCCACGTGATGATGATGGACCTGGACGGCTTCAAGCGCATCAACGACACCTACGGCCACGCCGTGGGCGACTTCATACTCAAGAGGGTTGGGCAGGAGCTCTCCCAGTGCTTCGGCGCGAAGAGCTGCTACCGCTACGGCGGGGACGAGTTTTTGATCATATGCGTCGACATGGATAAAGACGTGTTCCCGGACCGGCTCAACACGCTGAAGCAGAGCCTGAGCGGCATCTACTTGAACGACAAGCACCTGCCGGCGCGCTTCTCGGCGGGATACGTCTACGGCGACTGCGAGCTGTCCCACGACCTGCGCCTGATGATCCACCAGGCCGACCATAACCTCTACGAGGCCAAGGAAAAGGGCCGGGACCGCTGGGTGGGCGGAGCCTTCTCCCGAACCGCCGCCGCCGAAATCGAGCGCGACGACCGGGCGAAGGAGCACCGGGCCATGGATTTGAACGATTTGTTTCCGACGTAAAAAATCGAAGGGGCTGTCTCAAAACGAATTATTATACAGCCGTGCCATTCGTAGGGGCGCCCCTACATGACATTGGAAAGTATGATGATTCGTTTTGAGACAGCCCTTTTGTTTTACGCTCGTACCGCGTCTCTGAGCGCACGGATGTAATCGGGATTCGTGCCGCAGCAGCCGCCGACGATGCCGGCCCCGGCGGCGACCAGCGGGACCATGCTCCGGGCGAAGTCCTCCGGGGACATGCTGTAATGGGCGGTACCGTGTTCGTCCATCACCGGCACCCCGGCGTTGGGCTTGGCGATCACGGGCACCTCGGCCACGGCCTTCATGCCGCGCACCACCGCCTCCAGCTGGTCCGGCCCCACCGAGCAGTTCAATCCCACGGCGCAGGCCCCCAGCGCCTGCAGGGTCTCCACGGCCTCCGCGGCGCTGCCGCCCAGCAGCAGGTGGCCGTCGCCCTCCATGGTCAGCGAGCACATGATGGGCAAATCGCACACGCTCATGGCGGCCTCCACGGCGCAGACGGTCTCGTCGATGGCCATCATGGTCTCCGCCACCAGCAGGTCCACGCCCGCCTCGGCCAGCGCCTCGATCTGCTCGCGGTACACGTCGAACAGCGCCTGGTAGCTCATGGGCCCGACGGGCTCCAGCGGCTTGCCGGTGGTGGTGATGTCGCCCGCCACCAGCGCCCGGCCGTCCGCGGCCTCCTTTGACAGCCTGACCAGGCCCGTGTTCAGTTCTTTGAGGCGGTCCTCGATGCCGTGCATGCCCAGGCCGATGCGGTTCGCCATGAAGGTGGGGGCATAGATGATGTCGCTGCCCGCCTCGACGTAGGCCCGCTGCAGCCGGAGGATGGCCTCCGGGTGGTCGTATACCCACTGCTCGGTGGACACCCCTACCGGCATGCCCGCCAGCCGCAGGTTGGAGCCCGTGGCCCCGTCCAGCAGTATCACGCCCTCCGAGGCGCGCTTTTTGAATTCCCCGATGCGCATGCGCGTCACTTCCCGTCGCTTTGATGGTATGATTATAGCCGCGATATGCCCAAAATGTCAAGCGCGGACGCCCGTCGGGCGTCCGCGCCTGGCATTGATGGGTTATTCGTCCTCGCCGAAGGCCATCTTGACGGCCTTGATGGCGAAGGTCATGTTGCGGCCCATGGCGATGCCGGGCATCACGCAGGGGTAGTTGTTGTAGAAAAAGCCGCCGGCGTTGTCGCCGCAGACGTACAGGTTCTCGATGACGCCGCCGTCGGCGGACTTCACGCGGGCCTTGGCGTCGCAGAGTATGCCCTGCTCGGTGGTCAGCAGGCACGCGCCCAGCCAGTAGCCGTAGTAGGGCGGGTTGCGCAGGCTGCTCAGCCGGTAGGCGGGCTTGCCGAAGTCGGTGTCGTCCTGGGCGTCGAAGAGTTCATTGTAGTGCTCGACGGTCTTCAGGAAGGTCGCCTTGGACTCGGCGTCGAAGCCCAGCTTGTCGGCCAGCTCCTCCAGGGTGTCGCACTTGAAGGCGTTGCCCTTCTCGATCTGCTCCTCGAACTTGTCCAGCTGGCCCTGCGGGTTGGCGCGGGTCTGGGCGGAGCAGCCGAGGGTGTGGAAGCGCTGCACGTCGTCGGGCATGTTGGCGTCGAATATAATGGCGTACACGTGGCCCGGCTGGCCGTAGGCGGCGTAGGCCATCTGGTCGTAGGTGCCGGCCTCGCAGGTGAAGCGCTCGCCTTTGCGGTTGACCTTGAGGAAGGGCTGGGTGGACACGTTGAACTGGCCCTCGGTGGCGGGGAAGTACTTGTCGCCCGCGGCGGTGACGGCGTAGCCGGCGTCCACGCCGGGGGCTACGATGCCGCGGTCAAACAGCATGGGCGCGGCCTCCTGCTGCATGTCCGCGCCGATCCAGCAGGCGGCCTTGATGCCGTCGCCGGTGTCCAGCGGCCAGGCGTTGTTGTAGGTGGTCACGGCGGTGCCCATCGGGTCGAGCTGCTCCATCATGTCGGAGTTGAAGGGATAGCCGCCGCAGGCCAGCAGCACGCCCCTGGCCGCGTTGATGCGGATGTACTTGCCGGTCTCGGTGTTCTGGGCGATGGCGCCGGTCACCTTGCCGGAATCGTCCTTCTCCAGCTTGACCATGGGGGTGTTGTAGTCGATGTCCACGCCGCCCTTGTCCTTGGCCGCCTGGGCGAACATCTCGTTGCGGTCGGGACGGCCCTGGTCGCTGGTCCAGAAGTGCTCGCAGACGGGGAAGAACAGGCCGGTGGGGTCCTCCTCGGGCCAGTGGGCTTCGTCGCCCACGGTGACGTCGCACCGGCACTCGGGATGGTACTCCGCCATCAGGCCCGCGATGAACTCGTGCATGGCGGCGGACTCGTCGTACCAGGTGTTGAACAGGCTCAGGTCGCACTTGCCGGAGGAGTATTTCTTGAGCTCACGAAGCAGTGCGCCGCGGTCGCAGAAGCCGCCCTCGGCCACGATCTGGTCGGTGTTGATGGCGCCGTACCAGCCGCGCACCCTGGCCCAGGTGGTGCCCTTTTCGATCACGCGGAACTTGTAGCCCTTGCTGGCCGCGTAGGCCGCCGCCGCCAGGCCGCCGTTGCCCGCGCCGACGATCAAAAAGTCGGTGTCCCAGGTCTCGGCGATGTCGGATTCGTCGATCTCAGGGGCCTCGCCCAGCCAGTCCGCGGGACCGGCGTCCTCGGCGGCGGTCTCGATGACCTCCACCGGGATCTCGCCCTTGGCCTGCTGGATACACTTGTTGGCGGCCTCCATCACGGCGTTGGAGGTGACGGTCGCGCCGCCGACGGCGTCGATCTCGGCGCCCTGGGCGGCCATCAGCGCGGCCTTGAGCTCCTCGGCGGCGACCTGCCCGATCGAGGCGGTCTCGCCGGACACGTCCAGCACCACGTCGGTGATGGCGGTCTCGGAGAAGGTCATGGTGACGATCACGGTGTTGATGCCCTGGGCCTTGGCGCTGTACGTGCCGGGCGTGTAGATCGCGCCCTCGCCCAGCGCGGGCAGGCCGGTCACCGCGGACATCGCCAGCGCGGCGGAGCCGGCCAGCGCGCCCTTAAGGAAGCTGCGACGGGACAGGTCTTTCATGGATCATTCCTCCTTTGATTTGTCGTGGGGGTTTCCCCTGATGTTTCTATTATATTGGAATTGTGATGACCCTGTCAACCCGTGGGGGAGGATATTGTCACTTCAACATCCCCATCACCTTCCGGTACAGCGCGGTGTCCAGCAGGCAGGTGACGCGGGTGCCCTCGGCGGCGTACTCCTCGGAGAGCACCTGGCCCCTTTCGTGGATCAGGGAGAGCACATTGCCCTTCGCGTAGGGCACGGTGAGCTCGGCGCGGTGGCGCAGCGCGGCGATGCGACGGCTGATCTCGGCCTTGAGGGCGTCCAGGCCTTCGCCGTTTTTGGCGGAGATCAGTATGGCGTCGGCGGGCTCCACCATGCCGGTGATATGGGCCGCGTCGGTCTTGTTCAGCGCCTCGAGTATGGGCCGGTCGGCGGCGCCCAGGTCGTTCAACACCTCGAACACCGTGGCGCGCTGCGGGGCGTAGTGGGGGCTGGAGAGGTCCGAGACCACCACCAGCAGGTCGGCGTACAGCGCCTCCTCCAGCGTGGAGCGGAACGCCTGCACCAGCTGGTGGGGCAGCTTGCGGATGAAGCCCACGGTGTCCACCACCAGGCACTCCCGGTTCTCGGGCAGGGCGACCTTGCGCATCACGGGGTCCAGCGTGGCGAACAGCTTGTCCTCCACGTACACGTCCGAGCCCGAGAGGGCGTTCAACAGCGTGGACTTGCCCGCGTTGGTGTAGCCCACCAGCGCCACGGTGTTCTGGCCGGTCTTTTCCCGACGGGCGCGGCGCAGGTCGCGCTGCTTCTTGATCTCCTTAAGCTGGCCCTCCAGATCGTCGATCCTGCGGCGGATGCGGCGGCGGTCCACCTCCAGCCGCGTCTCGCCGGGGCCGCGGGTGCCGATGCCGCCGCCCAGCCGCGAGAGCACCGTGCCCATGCCCTGAAGCCGGGGCAGGCGGTACTTCATCTGCGCAAGCTCCACCTGCAGCTTGCCCTCGGCGGACTGGGCCCGCTGGGCGAATATATCCAGTATCAGCGCGGTGCGGTCGATCACCCGCACCCCCAGGGCGTTTTCCAGGTTGCGCTGTTGCGCGCCGGTCAGCTCGTCGTCCAGTATGGCCAGGTCGATCTCCAGCGTCTGGCACGCAAGAGAGAGCTCCTCCGCCTTGCCGGAACCGATGTAGGTGGCGGGGTCCGGCTTCAAGCGGTTTTGAAGCACCCTTGTGATGACCATCGCCCCGGCGGTCTCGGCCAGCGAGGCCAGCTCGTCCAGCGATTCATCGGAGTCGGTGGAGATCAGCATGACCTTCTCGGCCTCCTCCACGATGCCGCCCTTCTCGATAGCCTTCTTGACCCGCTCCTCCGCCAGCTCGATCTCCTTCATCCACAGGCTCTGGGGGATGCGGCCGGGCTTCACCGGGCCTTTGACGACCACGGAGAGGTTGTCGTACTCCACCTCGCCCAGGAAGGCCGCGCTGATGCCGGTGCAGAGGCCGTCCTCCACGCCCACGGCGCACATGGCGTCGAACCGCAAAAGCCGAAGGGCCTGCAGATCCACGTCCGACAGCCGCGCGCCGCCGCCCGGATGGGTGTGGATGCAGCGAAAGCCCGCCAGCCGGTCCAGGTTGCGCCGCAGGTGCAGCTCCGGCAGCGCGATGGAACCGATCGAGCCTATGGCGATCTCCAGCACCGTGCCGTCCCGGCCCAGATACACCAGCATCTCCCGGTTCAGCGCCGTGGTGTGCCTGACCAGTATGGCGAGCAGCCGGTCGGGCAGGAAGGCGTCGCGCTCAAACTCCGCGTCGTATAGCCGCTCCAGCTCGTTCAATACGCTCTCGCGGATGCCGGTCAGGTTGCCGTGAATCATGTGTTGTCCTCCCGTTTGTCAGGTGTCGATGCGTATGAGCTTTGTCAATTCCCGGTTGCGGTAGGCGACGTCCTCGCGGACGGTGAAGCCCTGCCTTTCCCAGAAGGCGTTGCCCGCTTCATTGTACTTGAACACCAGCAGGGCGACCTTGTGGATGCCTTCCTTTTTCAGCGCGTCGAGGCAGCGGTCGAGCAGGGCCGTGCCGACGCCCTGTCGGCGGCAGGTCTCCGCCACGGCCATGTGGTAGATGTAGCCCCTGCGGCCGTCCTGGCCCGCCAGGATCACGCCTGCCAGGCCGCAGTCTGTGAGGGCGACGAAGCAGGTGTCCGGGTTGCGGCGCAGGAAGCGCCCGATGCCCTCGCGGGAATCGTCCAGATTATTGAAGCCCATGTTGGGGCTGGACATCCACAGCGCGTACACCGCGTCGTAGTCCTCCGGGCGCATAGGGCGGATAAACACGTCGCTCATACGTACTTCACGTCCGCGTCGTCCGGCTCGGTCACCGGGGGCAGGCCCTTTGCGAGGCGCTCGCGGTAGTCCTGTATGGCGGCGTGCAGGGCCTCCTCGGCCAGCACGGAGCAGTGCACCTTGATCGGCGGCAGCCCGCCCAGGGCCTCCATGACCATCTTGTTGGTGACCTTCTCGGCCTCCTCCAGGGTCATGCCCTTGACGATCTCGGTGGCCTTGCTGGAGGTGGCGATGGCCGCGCCGCAGCCGAAGGTCTTGAACTTCACGTCGGTGATGACGTCGTTTTCCACCTTGATGTAGATGCGCATGATGTCGCCGCACTTGGCGTTGCCCACGGTGCCCACGCCGCTGGGGTCCGCCATCTCGCCCATGTTGCGGGGGTTCATGAAGTGGTCCATGACCTGCTCGGTGTATTCCATGTGTATAGTCTCCCTTCGGTCGGTTGTTAATGGAGAGTGAGGAATTAGGAATTAGGAATTAGGAATTGAGTGCCGACTGCCACGTTAACAGAAACGGCGGCAGCAACATTCTATAATTCCTAATTCCTCACTCCTAATTCCTAATTCTTCTGTGAAGCGAGGAAATCATCGTAAAGCGGGGACATCGCGCGCAGCCGCGCGACGATCTCCACCAGGCTGTCCACCACGTAGTCGGCTTCCTCCATGGTGTTTTCCTCGCAGAGGCTCAGGCGCAGGGAGCCGTGGGCGATCTCGTGGGGCAGGCCGATGGCCAGCAGCACGTGGCTGGGGTCCAGGGAGCCGGAGGTGCAGGCGGAGCCGGAGGAGGCCGCGATGCCCTTCATGTCCAGGTGGATCAGCATGCCCTCGCCCTCGATGAACTGGAAGGACACGTTCACGTTGCCGCACATGCGCTGCGTGGGGTGGCCGTTGAGCCGGGCGTAGGGGATCTCATTTAAGATGCGGTCGATCATGTGGTCGCGTATGGCGCGCATCTTTGCGGCCTTGGCGTCGATATCGGCGGTGGCCAGCTCGATGGCCTTCCCCAGACCCACGATGCCCGCCAGGTTTTCGGTGCCGGGCCGCTGGCCGCGCTCCTGCGCGCCGCCCTGCATCAGCGGTTGAAGCCGCACGCCCTGTTTGATGTACAGCGCGCCGATGCCCTTGGGGGCGTGGAACTTGTGGCCGGACATGGACAGCATGTCGATGTTCTGCGCGTGCACGTCGATCTTCACGTGGCCGATGGCCTGCACCGCGTCGGTGTGAAATAGCACGCCGTGCTTTTTCGCCACCGCCGCCAGCTCGGGGATGGGCTCGACGGTGCCGATCTCGTTGTTGGCGGTCATGACGGTCACCAGCACCGTGTCCGGGCGGATGGCCGCCTCCAGCTGCTCCGGGGTGATCAGGCCGTACTGATCCACCGGCAGGTAGGTGACCTCGAAGCCCTCCTTCTCGAGCTGGGCGCAGGTGTGCAGCACCGCGTGGTGCTCGAAGTTGGTGGTGATGATGTGCTTCCCCTTTTTGACGTTGGCATAGGCCGTGCCGCGGATGGCCCAGTTGTCCGCCTCGGTGCCGCAGCCGGTGAAGTAGATCTCCCGCGGCTCGGCGCCGATGGCCTTCGCCACCTGGGCGCGGGCCGCCTCCACCGCCCGGCGGGACTCCCGCCCCGCCGTGTGGAACGACGACGGGTTTCCGAAGATTTCGCAGAAATAGGGCTGCATCGCCGCCATGACCGGCTCGGTGACCCGGGTGGTGGCGCCGTTGTCCATGTATACCTTCATACCTGTATGCCTCCTGCGCGTTCGCGCTGATAGTCCTCGATCATATCCTGGAGCGTGATGCCGTCGGCCAGCCGGTTCAGGCCGTCCCGCAGCTTTCGGTATACGATGCGCGACGGGCACGCGCACGCCTTGCCGCAGGCGTCCTCCTCCGTGAGGCAGTCCACCAGGTTGAGGCCGCCCTCCAGCGCCCGGAGGATCTCGCCCACGCTGATCTCGCTCGCCGGGCGGGACAGCGCGTAGCCGCCCTGGGCTCCGCGGGTGCTCCGCACCAGGCCCGCGCGCTTCAAAACCGCCATCAGCTGCTCCAGATACGCCTCCGGCACCGCCTGCCGCTCCGATATCGCCTTGATCGGCACCGGCCCGTCCCCGGCGTGCGCCGCCAGGTCGTACATGGCGTGGATGCCGTAGCGTCCCCGCGTGGACAGCTTCATGACCGCTCCCTCCCTCCGGCGCGTCCGACAAATTCCGACTTCTCAGGTCAGGATTATTGTAGCACATGCGCCCTCCCGGGTCAAGTATATCCGACACGATCCATAGGATTTAACGCGGCGTATTTGGGGCCGAAATCGTGACAAATGGAGGCCGAAAACGGATATTTCAGCCGAAAGGCGTTGCGCGGCGGCGGGAAAAATGCTAATATAGGGGCACGGCGAACCCAAGCGCAAAAAACACAGGAGGATAAAACCATGACAAATTTGCTTGCGATACTGGTGAGCCTGGCGATGCTGTTCACGGGCGCAACCGCGCCGGTGGCGGAGCCGGCGTCCCGCACACTTCAACTGAGCAATCTGGTGGTGCGGCACAACGACGAGGAGGTCGCCCTGACGCCCTACGCCTCCCTGGGCGTGATGACCGACGGCGCGAAGGCCGTGGTGGATTTCTTCGTCGGCAGCGGCGACGACGTCTGCCTGCCCTTCCAGGCCCAGGCGGACGAAAACGGCATACTGGTGCTCAGTGACAACAGCCATGTGACGCTCAAAATCGACAGCGCGCACATCGACGCCATGCTCGACGGCCTGGGTCTGGACGAGGACGGCGCGGCGATCTTCGCGCTGATGGGCGATTATATCGGCGCCTACGGCGACATCATCCGGCTGATGGGCGATCCGGAGGCCATGCGGGCCATCCAGCAGAAGGCCGACGCCCTGTATGACGACATGATCGACCGCGGCGAGGGCACCCCCGGCACGCTGGCCTACGACGACAGGACCGTCGATGTGATGAACTACGAGTACGACGTGACCGCCGCGCAGATCGGCGCGCTGACCGACGCCGTGTACGCCTCGGACGAGGCGCTCTCCCGCTACGCCGCGGTGTACTTCAAGCTGCTCGGCGCCCTGCCCGAGGACTCCGGCCTGCGGGGCATGGACAGCTTCGCGGCGCTGATGGAGAAGTTCGGCGAGGTGAGCATGCACGTCAACGAGGCCATCTCCGAGGACGGCCTGAACGTCAGCGACGTGATCGTGCGCTTCGCCGTGCCGGGCGTGGAGACGCCCCTGGAGTTCGTGGTCCACGGCGTGAAAAACGGCGATGAGAAGAGCGCCGAGATGAACGGCGCCTTCAACGTGGACGACCTGGCGGTGGAGATGTACATGGAATCCACCCAGGCCGACGACGACCTCCAGCTGACGCTGACCGTGTCCGCCAATCCCACCGGCGACACCTCTGAGAACGCCGCCCCAGAGGCTGACGCGGCCCCAGAGACCGTCGAGGCGGAGGCGCCCATGGACGAGGGCGCGGAGGAGGAAGCGGCGCCCGACGGCGAGGGCGACGCGGAGGACGCCTTCTTCTTCACCATGGACTTTGACCGCAACTACGAGGCGGACACCCGCACCGCCGCGGAGTCCCTCGTCTACAGCATGGACGTGGCGGAGGAGGGCCTGCACGCGGACTTCTCCGTGGACGGCACGCTGTCCGACGGCGACGGCGACTACCAGGTGTCCGGCGAAGTGAGCGTCGGCGCGGATACCTACGGCTTCGACCTCGACGTCGCGCTGAACGACGATCCCATCGAGGCGCGCATCGACGCCGACGCGGCCGTGGGGCTGGACGACTTCGATCCCGCCGCCCTGCTGTCGGGCGTCAGCGCGGACGCCATGAAGCTGTATTCCGACGAGAGCGTGCAGAAGCTGATCGCCATGGGCCAGGCGGCCCTTGAGACGGTGGGCGGGGACGTCGCCGACGCGGCGGGGGACATCCTGCCGGAGGACGCCGACGAACCCGCGCCCGGCGAGGACGCCGAAAAGACCGTCATCCGCGAACCCAGCTTCGGCTGGCTGCCCGAGGGCTACGCGGTGCAGGAGACCAACGTGGACGAGGAGTACCAGGACGCCAACTGCACGCTGGTCAACGCCGCCAACGGCCAGAGCGTGTTCATAGACATCTCCGCCTCCTACGGCACGTCGGGCATCAACCACTACATCCTCAGCCCCGACGGCAGCTACCACCCCCTCGAGGGCAGCGTGCTCAACGAGGAGGTCGGCGACGGCTACAGCATGTACAACATGGACGACGGCAAGACGGTCGTCAGCGTGTTCCCCAGCGGAAACGACCTGACCATCGACGACATCGCCCACATGCTCTCCACCATGACCTTCTGACCGGTCGTGTTCATCGCGCCGGGCTCCACGCGGGCCCGGCGCTTTGTATATTTCCTTATTGTAAAAACCGGGGGAATGTGCTATCATATAGTACAGAAATTTTAACGCAAAGGAGCGAGCGACATGAAGTTCTATTCCGTTTACGACACCGAATTCAAGCCCTATGGCAAGGTGCTGGAGGGCTACGACACCCGGGAGCTTCTGGACGCCATGATGAAGATCGACCTGCCGGAGCGCGGCGTGGCCTACGAGCCGGGCATCGCCTCGCTGGAGGCCTGCGCGATCTACAAGGACTTTGAGAACCGCGGCTACGGCGGCATGCCGATCCAGCTGGGCATGTGCTGGGGCCGCAACACCAAGCTCAACTGCCTGGAGTACCACCGCGACAGCGAGATCAACCTGGGCACCCACGACTTCGTGCTGCTGCTGGCCCGCGAGGACGACATCGTGGACGGCGTGGTGGACACCGCCCTGGTCAAGGCCTTCCGCGTGCCCGCCGGCGTGCCGGTGGAGGTCTACGCCACCTCGCTGCACTACGCGCCCTGCCATGTGGACGCCGGGGCCGGCTTCCGCACCGCCGTGGTGCTGCCCAAGGGCACCAACACCGCCGTGCCCGACTTCACCCCCGCCTGCGAGGAGGACAGGTGGATGACCGCCCGCAACAAGTGGCTGCTGGCCCATCCGGAGTCCGACGAGGCCAAGGGCGGCGCGCACATCGGCTTAAAGGGCGTGAACATCGACATCGCGTAAATCCCGGTTCACGGATTTACGCCCCCCAGCCCCGTTGTAATCATCACGTTAATATGCTGAAACGCGATTGACACGATAAAAATATGAATATATAATTGTTTACAATATTCATATTAACGTATGAATGTTTCCGGCATCGCTGAAATATGAATAAACCGCGCGTGCGGATTGCAGGCGACGCCGAAGAACACCAACGGGAGGGGTTACCATGAAGAAACTGATCGGGGTGCTGCTGGCGCTGATGCTGCTGTTTGGCATCGTCGCGCTGGCGGAGCCCGCAGCTACTGAATCCGAAGCTACAGAATCCGCCGCGGCGGAGCTCGTCGAGACGGTGGAGGAGACCGCCGAGGAGGTCAACGAGGCGGTGGAGGGCGCCATCGAGACGGCCGAGGCGCAGTCCGGCGGCTTCCTGGACGGCGTGGCGAAGGTCAACGGCACCGTCAACGGCATCGTGTGGGGCCCTCCCGCGCTGGTGCTGCTGGCGTTCGTGGGCATTTTGATGACGCTTCTGACCAAGGTATTCCAGCTGACCCACATCGGTCACTGGATGAAGAAGACCATCGGCGCGGTGTTCTCGGACAAGCGCGTCACCGGCCACACCGCCGACAAGTCCATCTCCCAGTTCCAGTCCCTGTGCACGGCGCTGGCCGCCACGGTGGGCACGGGCAACATCGTGGGCGTGTCCGGCGCGATCATGGTCGGCGGCCCCGGCGCGGTGTTCTGGATGTGGGTGATCGCCTTCTTCGGCATGATGACCAACTACTCCGAGAACGTGCTGGGCATCTACTACCGCCGCAAGAACTCCAAGGGCGAGTGGGCCGGCGGCGCGATGTACTACCTGCGCGACGGCCTGGGCGACCACAACGGCCTGCACCATGTGGGCAAGGCGCTGGCGTGGCTGTTCAGCCTGTTCTGCCTGATCGCCTCCTTCGGCATCGGCAACATGACGCAGGTCAACTCCATCTCCGGCAACATGCAGACCGTGTTCCACGTGCCCACCTGGGTGACCGGCGTGGTGGTGATGGTCATGGTGGGCCTGGTGGTCGTGGGCGGCCTGAAGCGCATCGCCTCGGTGACCGAGAAGATCGTGCCCTTCATGGTGATACTGTACATCCTGGGCACGCTGATCATATTCTTCACCAACATCGGCAAGATCGGCGCGGTGTTCGGGGCCATCTTCAAGGGCGCCTTCGCGGCCAAGGCGGCCGGCGGCGGCGTGATCGGCTACGGCATCAAGCTGGCCATCGAGCAGGGCATGAAGCGCGGCGTGTTCTCCAACGAGGCGGGCCTCGGCTCCTCGGTCATGGTGCACTCCTCCTCCAACGTGCGGGAGCCCGTGCAGCAGGGCATGTGGGGCATCTTTGAGGTGTTCGCGGACACCATCGTGGTGTGCACGCTGACCGCCTTCGCGGTGCTGTCCTCCGGCCTGGTGGACCTGAACACCGGCGTGACCCTGGCGGAGTACAACGGCGTGGCGCTGAGCAAGGCCAACCTGGTCTCCACGGCGTTCAACATCCGCTTCGGCTTCATCGGCTCGGCGTTCGTGGCCGTGTCGGTCATGCTGTTCGCGTTCTCCACGGTGCTGGGCTGGAGCCACTACGGCACCACCGCGGCGGAATACCTGCTGGGCGAGAAGCGCACCATACCGTATCGCGTGATATTCGTGCTGCTGGTGTTCGGCGGCGCGGTGATGGGCGACAACCTGGCGTGGGATCTGGCCGATACCTTCAACGGCATGATGATGATCCCCAACCTGATCGGCGTCATCGCGCTGTCCGGCGTGGTGATGAAGATCACCAAGAACTACGTCGACCGCACCTTCCGCGGCGCGAAGGTAGAGCCCATGCTCTCCCACTTCCCCGATATCCAGAGGGAGCAGGCCGCGAGAACCGACGGCGACTGATCCCCGCGTGCGCGCCCCGGGCGGATGCCCGGGGCTTTTTGATTGCAAGGCGGGGAGGTTTGGTGTATAATTGGGGATGGAAAATTCCCTCTACCACAAACAAAGGAGAGTTCAACAATGTCCACCCATCGCGTAAACGTAGGCGGTATTCCCATCGGCGGGGGCGCGCCGGTGACCGTACAGACCATGACCAACACCGACACCCGGGACGTGGCGGCGACGCTTGCCCAGATCCGCGCCATGGCGGCGGCGGGGGCGGACATCGTGCGGGTATCCGTGTACGACGACGCCTGCGCCGAGGCCGTGCGCGCGCTGGTGGACCAAAGCCCCGTGCCGCTGGTGGCGGACATCCACTTCGACCACCGGCTGGCCATCAAATCCGCGGAGAACGGCATCGCCAAGGTGCGCATCAACCCCGGCAACATCGGCGGGGAGGCCAACGTGCGCAGGGTGGCGGACTGTCTGAAGACCCATCATGTGCCGGTGCGCATCGGCGTGAACTCCGGCTCCATCGAAAAGGACATCCTGCAAAAGTACGGCGGGGTCACCCCCGAGGGCATGGTGGAGAGCGGGCTCAACCACGCGCGCATGCTGGAGCGGGCGGGCTTTGAGGACATCGTGATGTCCTTCAAGGCCACCGACCTGTACAAGATGATCGGCGCCTGCCGCCTGGCCGCGAGGCAGACCGGCTATCCCCAGCACATCGGGGTGACCGAGTCCGGCACCGCGGACGTGGGCGTGGTGAAAAGCGCCATAGGCATCGGCGCGCTGCTGGTGGACGGCATCGGCGACACCATCCGGGTGTCCCTGTCCGGCGACCCGGTGCAGGAGGTCCCGGCGGGGCTGTCGATACTGCGGGCCTGCGGCCTGAGAAGGGACGGCATCGAGATCATCTCCTGTCCCACCTGCGGCCGCACGGGCATCGACGTGGAGGGCATCGCGCGGCGCGTCCGGGCCGAGTGCGCGGACATCAAGACGCCCCTCAAGGTGGCGGTGATGGGCTGCGTGGTCAACGGCCCCGGCGAGGCGCGGGAGGCCGACCTGGGCGTCGCCGGCGGCAAGGACGGCAAGGGCGTGCTGTTCGTGCGCGGCCTGGCCCCGCGGCCGGTGTCCGGCGACCTCGCCGCGCTGCTGATCGAAGAAGTACGCAAAATGGCGCACTCGGAGGCATGACATGTCCGAACTCTGGAGAAACCTGATCGCACGGGAGGACGCCGCGCTGGCGAACCGGCTGCGGCTGTCCCGGGTGAGCATATCGAAGAACACCGGCAGGATGCGGGTGAAGTTTGCGTGCGACGAGATCCTCGACGACGCCCAGTTCGCCCGCGTGGAGCGCCTGATGACCGCCGCCTTCCCCGCCGTGCAGGTGAAGGTGCAGCTGGAGTACCCTTCGCTTCGGGAGAAGGTCGCGGAGGACATCTCCATCGCCTCGGGGCTGATGAAGTCGCTGGTCAAGCACGAAAGCCCCGGCTGCATGCACTTCATCGACTGGGACGGCAAGGGCTGGAAGCTGGAGGACGGCGTGCTGACGGTGTGCGTGTCCACCGAGGAGGGCGCGGCGTTTTTGAAGTCCCGCCGGGTGGACCGCATACTGGCCGAGAAGCTCTACGACCTGTTCGGCATACGCGCCACCGCCCGCATCGAGGTCACCGGCGACGAGGAAAAGCGCATACAGCGCATCACCGAGGACCGCCAGAGGGCGGAGGCGCTGCTGGCGCAGACCGTCGCCGCGGACGCCCCGGAGGCGCGCAAGCGGGCCGTGCCCTCGGACGTGCTGCTGGGCCGGGCCATCACCGACGCCCCCACCCCCATGAACCGCGTCACCGAGGACATCGGCCGGTTTACCGCCGTGGGGGAGGTGTCCGCCTTTGAGATCAAGGACACCAAGTCCGGCGCCACCAAGATCGTCACGTTCTCCATGACCGACCACCTGGGGTCCGTCAACTGCAAGCTGTTCCTGGGCGGCAAGTCCTCCCGGGAAACCGCAGGCGGCTTGCAAGCCCAGGCGGAGGCGCTTTCCGCCGCGCTGAAGAACGGCAACTGGGTCAAGGCCCGGGGCAGCTACCGCTACGACGACTTCAAGCACGAGATGGTGCTGATGGTCAACGACCTGCAGCCCGCGCAGAAGCCCGTGCGGGAGGACCGCGCCCCGGAAAAGCGCGTGGAGCTGCACTGCCACACCACCTATTCCACCATGGACGCCTGCGCCACGGCCTCCGACCTCATCAAGCAGGCCGCCAAGTGGGGCCACAAGGCCATCGCCATCACCGACCACGGCGTGGTGCAGGCCTTCCCGGAGGCCTTCGGCGCGGCGAAGAAGAACGGCGTCAAGCTGATCCCCGGCTGCGAGGGGTATTTGATCGACGACGACGCGGGGATCGTGGAGGACCCCCGGGGACAGCGATTGGACGACTGCGCCTTTGTCGTGCTGGACGTGGAGACCACGGGCCTCAACACCCACGTGGACGAGATCATCGAGATCGGCGCGGTGCGTATCGAGAACGGCGTGGAGGTGGCGGAGTTCTCCGAGCTCGTCAACCCCGGCCGGGAGGTGCCGCCGAAGGTGGTGGAGATCACCGGCATCACCACCGCCATGCTCAGGGACAGGCGCACGCTCATGGAGGTCATGCCGGAGTTCGCCAGATTCTGCGAGGGCGCGGTGCTGGTGGCGCACAACGCCGCCTTTGACACGGCCTTCTTCCGCCGCGCGTTCCGGCAGGCGGGCTATCCGTTCGACTTCACCGTGGTGGACACCCTGGCGCTGGTGCGCAACCAGTACCCCCACCAGAAGAGCCACAAGCTGGGGTCGATGTGCAAGCTGCTGGGCATCAGCCTGTTGAACGCCCACCGCGCGGTGCACGACGCCCGGGCGACGTCGCTATTGCTCATCAAGGTGTTGAACGAGGTCCGGCAGCAGAAGGGCGTCGCCACGCTCGATCAGCTGAACACCTGCTTTCCCACCGACGCCGGCAAGCAGAGCTACCACATTATCCTGCTGGCCGCCACCCAGGAGGGCATGGCCCACCTGTACCGGCTGGTCAGCGAGGGCCATCTGAACTACTTCCACCGCACGCCGCGCATCCCCCGAAGCCTCATCGAAAAGTACCGCGAGGGGCTGATCGTGGGTTCGGCCTGCGAGGCGGGGGAGCTGTTCCGCGCCGTGCTGGACGGGCGGGACGAAAAGACGCTTGAAAAGATCGCGTCCTTCTACGACTATCTGGAGATACAGCCCATCGGCAACAACGCCTTCCTGAAGCGCGAGGGCACGGTGAAGGACGACGAGGGGCTTCGTGACCTGAACCGCAAGATCGTGGCGCTGGGCGAGAAGCTGAACAAGCCGGTGTGCGCCACGGGCGACGTGCACTTCATGAACCCCACCGACGGCGTCTACCGCACCATATTGCTGGATTCCAAGGGTTTTGAGGACGCGGACGACCAGCCGCCGCTGTACTTCCGCACCACCGACGACATGCTGGAGGAGTTCGGCTACCTGGGGAGGGACAAGGCCAAAGAGGTGGTCGTGACCAATCCGAACAGAATCGCGGAGCGCATCGGCGACGTGAAGATATTCATCCCCCACCCGGAGGGCAAGGAGACCTTCCAGCCCTTCTGGCCGGAGGCGGAGCACGAGCTTCGGACGCTGGTCAACGACAAGGCCCACGCCCTCTACGGCGACCCGCTGCCGGAGATCGTGCAAAAGCGCATCGACAAGGAGCTGGGCGCCATCATCGGCTACGGCTTCTCGACGCTTTACATGATCGCCGTGAAGCTGGTGGCCAAGTCCCTGTCGGACGGCTACATCGTGGGCTCCCGGGGTTCGGTGGGCTCGTCGCTGGTGGCGTTTCTCTCGGGCATCACCGAGGTCAACGCCCTGCCGCCCCACTACGCCTGCCCCGAGTGCAGGCACACCGAGTTCAACCCCGACCCCCGCTACACCACCGGGCTGGACCTGCCGCCCAAAAAGTGCCCGGTGTGCGGGGCGATGATGAACAAGGACGGCTTCAATATCCCCTTCGAGGTGTTCCTGGGCTTCAAGGGCGACAAGGTGCCCGACATCGACCTCAACTTCTCCGGCGAGTACCAGCCCCGGGCGCACCGCTACATCCAGGAGCTGTTCGGCGAGGAATACTGCTTCCGCGCCGGCACCATCGGCACCATCGCGGAAAAGACGGCCTACGGCTACGTGCTCAAGTACGCGGAGAAGCGGGGACTTTCCCTGACCAACGCCGAGAAGGAGCGGCTGGCGCGGGGCATCACCGGCGTCAAGCGCACCACGGGCCAGCACCCGGCGGGCATGGTGGTGCTGCCGAAGCAGTACGAGATCTACCAGTTCACGCCCATACAGCACCCCGCCGACGACATGACCAGCCCCACCATCACCACCCATTTCGACTTCAACTCCATGCACGACGTGCTGGTGAAGCTGGACGTGCTGGGCCACGACGACCCGACGATGCTCAGGAAATTGCAGGACATCACCGGCATCGCGCCGCAGGAAGTGCCGCTTCACGACCCGGAGGTGTTTTCAAAGATACTGTCGCTGTTCACCTCGCCCGAGGCGCTGGGTTTGACGGCGGAGCAGCTGGGCGTGGCGGAGACGGGCACGCTGGGCGTGCCGGAGTTCGGCACGTCGTTCGTGCGGGGCATGCTCAAGGAGACGAAGCCCTCCACCATGGAGGAGCTCATCCGCATATCGGGCCTGTCCCACGGCACGGACGTCTGGCTGGGCAACGCGCAGGATCTGGTGCGACAGGGCATACCCTTGAGGGAGTGCTTCTGCACCCGCGACGACATCATGAACGCCCTGATCGCAAACGGCGTGGAGGCCTCCGTCGCCTTCAAGACCATGGAATCCGTGCGCAAGGGTCGGGGCCTCACCCCCCAGATGGAGGAAGCCATGCGCGATGCCTCCGGGCCGGAGTGGTACATCGACACCTGCAAGAAGATCAAGTACATGTTCCCCAAGGGTCACGCGGTGGCCTACGTGGTGATGGCGCTGCGCATCGCCTACTTCAAGGTATTCTACCCGGCGGCGTACTACTGCTGCTACCTGCACCGCAACGCCGAGTCCTTCGACGCCACGCGCATGACCACCGGGGACGTGGACCGGCTCCGGGGCATGATCGAGGACATCAAGGCGCTGGACAAGTCCGAGCGCACCGCCACCAAGGACGACGAGATGACCATACTGGAGATACTCATCGAGATGAACCTGCGCGGGGTGCACATCAAGCCCATCGACATCTATAAGTCCGCCGCGGCGGAGTACCGGATCGACGACGACGGGCGCATACTGCCCCCCATCAACGCCCTGCCCGGCGTGGGCCTGGCCGCCGCCGAGGCGCTGGTGGAGGCCCGAAAGGGCGGCCCTTTCATCAGCCAGGACGACATGGAGCGGCGCAAGGTGTCCCGGTCCGTCATCGAACAGCTCCGGCTGGCCGGGTGCCTGAACGGCGTGCCCGAGACCAGCCAGGTGTCGCTGTTCGACCTCAATGTCTGAATGAATTGACAAAGCCCCGGGTTGATGATAAAATAAACTTAACGTTAATAACAAACGAGGTGTATGACGCGATGAAGGATATGTTTTACAGGATGAACGTCGCGGGGCTGGAGCGCGACCTGCCGCTGTGCCCCCTGAACGACAAGCTGATGATCGGCGCGTTCGTGATCTTCGGCGACATGGAATTGACCACCGCCTGCGCCAAGGCGCTGGTGGCGCGCATCCCCGAGCACGACGTGATGATCACCGCCGAGTCCAAGGGCATCCCGCTGATCTGCGAGATGTCCCGCCTGCAGGGCAACGAGCGCTACGTGCTGGCCCGCAAGGCGCCCAAGCTGTACATGAAGAACGTGCTGACGGTCGAGGTCAATTCCATCACCACCGACCATAAGCAGACCCTGTGCCTGGACGGCGCGGACGCCGAATATATGAAGGGCAAGCGGGTCGTGATCGTGGACGACGTGATCTCCACCGGCGAATCCCTGCGGGCCATGGAGGGCCTGCTAAAGCAGGTGGGCTGCGAGATCGTGGGCCGCATGGCCATACTCGCCGAGGGCGAGGCCGCCGACCGCGACGACCTGATCTTCCTGGAAAAGCTGCCGCTGTTCGATGCGGAGGGAAGACCGATCTGATTCTATGGAGGGATGCGCGTGTACCTGAAGCTGAACGGCATTGAGATGCGCTGCACCGGGGAGGAGCGCTGGGGCGACCTGCTGCCCCGTCTTGCGGACGGCGGCGCGGGCGCGCTGGGCATATCGGTGCAGGGGCGCACCTGCTCTTTGAACGACCGGGTGGAGGAGTACGCCTTCGCCCACACGCTGACCCAGGCGGACGAGGAGGGCCGGCGCATCTACGAGCGCTCGCTGCAATTCATATTCCTCACGGCGGCGCACCGCCTTTACCCGGACGAGCGGGTGCGCATACGCCATTCCTTCGTCCACGGCTACTACATCGACCTGCCCAACATGGCGGTGACCCCGGAGGTCGTGCACCGGATCAAGGCGCAGATGCGCGCCATCGTGGAGCAGGACCTGCCCATACAGCGGCACACGGTGTCCGTGGAGGACGCCCGGGACTACTTCGCCCGCACGGGGCAGACGGACCGCCTGCGGATACTGAACTACCGCAAGGTGCCGCACTTTACGCTGTACCGCATCGACGGTCTGGACGACTACTTCTACGGCGAGATGGCGGTGACCACGGGGCAGATTAAGGTGTTCGACCTGTTCCCCTGCGGCGAGGGCATCATCCTCCAGCTGCCCGACGAGGCCGACCCCTCGAAGCCCGCGAAATACGTGTCCTCGCCCAACCTTCTAAAGACCTACTCCGAGGCGGCGGAGTGGCACGCCATTTTGAACTGCGAGAACATCGCCGATCTGAACGACATGATCGGCTCCCGGCAGCTTCGGGAGTTCATCCGCGTCAACGAGGCGCTGCAGGAGCGGCGCATCGAGCGCATCGCGGACCAGTTCATCGCCTCCGGCGCGCGGCTTCTGCTGATCGCGGGACCCTCGTCCTCGGGCAAGACCACCTTCTCCCACAGGATGTCCATCGCCCTGCGGGTGCACGGCCTGCGGCCCGTGAAGGTCTCGCTGGACGACTACTACCTGAACCGGGACGACATCCCCCGGGAGCCGGACGGCAGTATCGACCTGGAGCGCATCGAGACGCTGGACCTTCTGCTGCTGGGCGAGCATCTGACCCGGCTGCTCGCGGGCGAGACCGTCGCGCTGCCGAGCTTTGACTTCAAGACCGGCCGCCGCGCCGAGGTCACCCACTCGCTGACCGTCGCGCCGGGGCAGCCCATCATCATCGAGGGCATCCACGGCCTGAACGACCGGCTCACGGCCTCCGTGCCCAACGACTTGAAGTTCAAGGTGTACATCAGCCCGCTGACGGTGCTGAACCTGGACGATCACAACCGCATACGCACCACCGACGCCCGGCTGCTGCGCCGCATCGTGCGCGACTACAAGTTCCGCGGCACGCCGCCGGAGGAGACCATGACCATGTGGCCCTCCGTGCGCCGGGGCGAGGAGCGCTACATCTTCCCCTACCAGGAGAAGGCCGACGCCATGTTCAATTCGTCCCTGACCTACGAATTGTCCATCATGAAGAAGTACGCCTACCCCGCGCTGCAGGCCGTGGCCCCCGAAAGCCCGCACTACACGCTGGCGCGGCGGCTGGTCAAGTTCCTCAATTATATACAGGTCGCCGACGTGGAGGACGAGATTCCCGTCAATTCCATCCTCCGGGAGTTCATCGGCGGATGCTGTTTCTACCGCGAAGAAGATTAATGGTTGTATAATTGCGCCTCTTCGGGCAACAATAACGCCACGAGGAGGTATGCAATATGATCAATCGCAGAATGACCCTTGCGGCGGCGCTGATCCTGGCGCTCGGCCTGACCCTGACGGGATGTATGAACAGCACGACCCGCGACGCGCAGCCCGCGCCCACCGCCACCGCGGACTTCATGCCCGGCGCCACCGACGGCGGCCAGGGCGTGAACAATCCCGCCGCCACCATACAGCCCACCGTCACCGACCAGAACGGCATGATCGACGGCAACGGCATGAATGGCGCCGGCACTGCCGGCAACGGCAACAACGGCAATACCGGCGCGACCTCGAACGGCGCGCTGAATCCCTTCGACTGGGCCAACGGCGCGTCGCAGATCGAGCAGGCCATCGCCCGCATCTCGGAGATCGCCGAGAGCCGCGTGGTGGTCGCCAACTCCACGGCGCTGGTGGGCGTGAGGTTTGACAACGTGTACAAGGGCCAGCTGACCGAGCGCATCCGCCAGATGGTGGCCGCCGAGGTCATGCGCGCCGACCCGACCATACAGACCGTGGCCGTCACCAGCGACGCCGGGGACGTGCAGAAGGTCTACCAGCTCTCCGATCAGATTCGCGCGGGCCGCACCGCCAGCGAGCTGTCCCAGGAGATCAACGCCATCGTGCGCAACGCGACCACGCTGAGGTAATCTTTCCACGAACGCTATCCCGGCTATACGCCGGGGTTTTTCACGTGGTAAGACGCGGGCGATGAGGGCATCGCCCCTACAACACGGATTCCGTAGGGGCGATGCCCTCATCGCCTCTACAACAACACGGATTCCGTAGGGGCAATGCCCTCATCGCCTCTACAACAACACGGATTCCGTAGGGGCGATGCCCTCATCGCCCGCCCAAACGCTTACAATGTCGGAAAGAACGCTTACACATTATTCACAGTGCGTTCACAGCTTTGTGTTATAATCGGTGCGACAGGGGGCGGTAATATGATGAACGCGAAGATACTGCTGGTGGACGACGACCCGAACATCCGCCAGCTTGTGAACCTCTATCTGGTGAAGGAGGGCTTTGAGGTGGCCATGGCGGACCGGGGCGACACGGCCCTGGACGCCTTCAGGCAAACCCAGCCGAACCTGATACTGCTTGACCTGATGCTGCCGGGCATGGACGGCTGGCAGGTGTGCCGGGAGGTGCGCAAGACCTCCAACGTGCCCATCATCATGCTGACCGCCAAGGACGAGACCTTCGACAAGGTGCTGGGCCTGGAGCTGGGCGCGGACGATTACATCGTAAAGCCCTTCGACATGAAGGAGCTCGTGGCACGCATCAAGGCGGTGCTGCGGCGCTTCCAGCAGCCGGAGGCGGCGTCGGACGGCAAGGCGCTGTCCTTCCCGGGGCTGACGGTCAACCTGAGCCAGTACAGCGTGACCTTCATGGACCGTGAGCTGGAAATGCCCCCCAAGGAGCTGGAGCTTCTGTACTTCCTGGCCAGCCATCCCAACCAGGTGTTCACCCGGGAGCAGCTTTTGGAGCAGGTGTGGGGCTACGACTACTTCGGCGATTCCCGCACGGTGGACGTGCACGTCAAGCGCCTGCGCGAAAAGCTGGAGGGCGGCGAGCGCATGGGCTGGCAGATCAAGACCGTCTGGGGCGTCGGCTACAAATTTGAAGTGAAGTGAGGCCTATGAAGGGCGGACTGTTGTGGCGCACCTATTCGGTGATACTGGCGGCGCTGCTGATCACGATCATCATATTCTCCGGCGCGGTGGTGGCCGCGCGGCAGCAGGCGGCGCAGGAGAGCTACGAGCGGGAGGTCTGTCTGCAGGCCCGCGAGGTGGCGGACTTCATGGCGAACCTGTCCGAGCTCAGCTACGTGCAGCGCAACCTGACGATGAAGCCCATCATATTAAAAAAGATACGGGACATCTACCAGCGCTACAACGCGGACATATGGATCGTCAGCTACGATTCCGGCATCGTGCAGTACCTGGACAGCAGCTGGAACACCTCGGAATCCATCGCCACCGACGCGGTCAAGGAGCAGCTCTCCGCCATACAGACCGGGCAGGAGATCCGCGTGACCGGGCTGTTTCCCGAGCTGGGGGACCAGATCGTCACCATCGGCGTGCCCTGGCGCTACGGCGGCGACCAGGTGGTGGGCGCGGTGCTTTTGCACATCCCCACGAAGTCGCTGCAGATCAGCCTTCTGAGTATCGCCCGGCAGATACTGCCCCAGGCGATACTGTCGCTGCTGGTGGGCGCGGTGCTGGCGTTCTTTCTGGCCCACAGCCAGATCAAGCCCCTCCGGGAGATCAACTCCGCCGTGTCGGAGTTTACCAAGGGCGACCTCACCCGGCGCGTGGAGCTCAACTGCGGCGGCGAGCTGGAGGCGCTGGGGGATTCCATCAACCGCATGGCGGCGGAGCTGAGCCGCCTGGAGGACTCCCGCCGCAGCTTCGTGGCCAACGTGTCCCACGAATTGCGCAGCCCCATGACCTCCATGCGCGGCTACGTGCAGGCCATGCTGGACGGCACCATCCCCCCGGAGGACATGCCCAAGTACCTGGGCATCGTGATGGACGAGACCACGCGGCTGACGGACCTGGTGCGCGACCTGCTGGACCTGTCCCGGCTGGAGTCGGGCAAGTTCCCGCTGACGCTGGCTTCCTTTGACCTAAACGAGCTGATCAGGCGCACGCTCATCAACTTCGAGGGGCGCATCGATGAAAAGCATATCGGGGTCGAGGCTGATCTCATGGAGGGCCGCGCCACGGTGATGGGCGACGCCAACCGCATCAGCCAGGTGGTCACCAACATCGTCGACAACGCGCTCAAATTCATGCCCGACGACGGCACCGGCGTGCTGACCGTGCGCACGCTGCGGGAGGGGAGGGACATCCGGGTGTCCATCCGCAACAACGGCCCGGTGATCGCGGAAAGCGACCTGCCCTACATCTTCGAGCGTTTCTACAAGGCCGACAAGGCCCATACCTCCGGCGGCGGCACCGGGCTGGGGCTGTCCATCTGCCAGCGCATCATGCGGCAGCACGATTCCGAGATCACCGTTAAAAGCGTCCCCGGCGACACCGCCTTCGACTTCACGCTGCCCGTGGCCGACGAGGAACCCCGGATTGTGACGCGAACATGACCAAACCGGACGAAAAACATCACAGTTTATGCCTTGGTTTGCCAAGGGATATCATGTATAATAGGAATATCTTAGGAAAAGAGGTTTTTCCATGACCATCAAGACGACATTCCGCAAGGGCATTGCCATCGCCGCCGCGCTCCTGATGCTGACCGGCATCCCGTGCACGGCGGAGAGCGCCACCTATGACATCGTGTATTCCTCCGCCAACCCCATCCCGGAGATCGCGGCGCGCTGCCGCCCGGCGATCGTGGAGATCACCTGCTCGGTGGAGAGCTGGGACGCGGAGACCCGCAAGTCCTCCGTGGACCCCAGGTTCTACGGCTCCGCCACCTACATCCGCGCCGACGAGGACGGCACGGGCGGCTACATGCTGACCAACTACCACATCGTCGAGGACGCCGACGTGTTCTCCGCGCTGTGGCTGGACGGCACCGAGATGGAGCTGGAGCTGGTGGGCTACGACGACGGCACCGACATCGCCGTGCTGCGCTTTGAGGACGCCGCCCCCGAGGGCGCGGAGCCCATTCCGCTGGGCGATTCCGACGCGCTGCAGATCGGCGAGCTGGCCATCTGCATCGGCAACCCCGGCGCCTCCAAGGAGGTGCTGTTCGGCACCGTTACCGCGGGCATCATCTCAGGCCTGCAGCGCGAGGACATCAACGCCGGCAACTTCCACCGCTCCATCAACGTCATACAGACTGACGCCCCCATCAACAGCGGCAACTCCGGCGGCGCGCTTCTGAACGCCAAGGGCGAGCTGGTGGGCATCCCCACCCTCAAGATCGGCCTGACCTACTACGACGTGTTCGAGGGCCTGAGCTTCTGCATCCCCATCAGCGCCGTGAAGGAGTACATCGACCAGCTGATCGACAACGGCAACGTGGTGCGCCCGCGCATGGGCGTGTCCGTGTCCTCCATCGACGGCCCCGACGAGGCCATGAAGCGCTTCCCGCCCTGCGGCGCGCAGATCATGAGCGTGGAGCCCGATTCGCCCGCCGAGAAGGCCGGCTTACAGGTCAACGACGTCATCACCGAGATCGGCGACAAGCGCGTGCGCTCCGCAAGCGACGTCATCGCCGCCATCGACAAGTACAGCGCCGGGGACACCATCACCCTCAAGCTGTACCGCTACAACTACGACGCCGACGGCAACCTCACCTCCGGCTACATCGAGGTGGAGGCCAAGCTGGAGCTCAAGATACTGGATTAATGTGCAAAGGAGCGGCATCACCATGAAAATCGCCATCGGCAACGACCACGTGGGCGTGGAGCTCAAGCGGCACCTGACGGACTACCTGACGGCCAAGGGCCACGAGGTGGTCAACTTCGGCACCGACGACACCGCCAGCAATCACTATCCCATATTCGCCCAGAGGGTGGCTGACGCCGTGGTCAGCGGCGATTGCGAGCGCGGCATACTGATCTGCGGCACCGGGCTGGGCATCTCCATCGCCGCCAACAAGGTCAAGGGCGTGCGCTGCGCGCTGTGCTCCGAGCCCGTGAGCTGCCAGCTTTCCAGGGAGCACAACAACGCCAACATCGTCGCCATGGGCGCGCGCATGATCGGGCCCGTGATGGCGGAGGCCATCGTGGATACCTTCCTGACCACCGGCTTCCTGGGGGGACGCCACCAGATGCGGGTGGATATGATCACCGCGATCGAGAACGGGGAGACGCTGTGAGCGGCTGACGATAAACGACCTGCCGGTCAGACCGGCAGGTCGCTTTTTAGGTTTTTCAGTTTGTCATTCCTCAAACACCGCCACCTCGTCAAGGCGCACACCGTCCAGCGTCATCACGCCCTTTTCGAGGTCCACCGAGAGCACCACGCTCTTGAGGGCGGGCACCAGCACCTCCCCGAGCGGGCCCTTGAACACGTAAACGTCGTTGCCGCCGGGCTGCATCACGTCGGTGAGCTCGCCCAGGTCGCGCCCGTCGCTCACCTGCCCGCGCAGGCCGTACAGGTCGCACAGGAAGGTGGTGTCCTCGTCGAGCTGAACGGCGTGGGCGCGGTCGATGTACAGAAGCGTGCCCCGCAGCTTCTCGGCCCCGTCCCGGTCCGCCACGCCCTCCACGTTCATGTACACCGCGTCCGGCTTCAGGCGGTTGACGGCGATTTTCACCGGCGCGTAGGCATCGCCCCTCTTGATGTATACCGTTTTGAGTCCGTCAAAGCGGTCCGGGTCGCAGGTGCAGGGCCGCACCTTGACCTCCCCCCGCACCCCCTGGGGCTTCGTGATTTCCCCGATCATCAGGTATTCAGAAAGCATGTCGTCCTCCAATGTGTCATGATACTCCCATTATAGCGCCCCGCGGGGAAAAAAGCAAATGGGGATTGCGGAAAAGCGCGCTGCCGTGAATTGACAATCCGAAACGGAACAGATATAATGAAAAACGTGAATCGTCCGGAGGGACAATCGAATGGGGGGTCGACATGCGGCATTGGAAGCTGCTTGTGCTGCTGTGCGTGCTGCTGTGCGCGGGGATGCTGTACGGCGTCGTCATGCGCGATCGTGCGGACGGGGGGCCGGGGACCTGGGAGCTGACGCAATACCCGGACGCCTCGGGCATACAGGGCATGTTCTATTCGCTGGTGAATCAGGCTGACGGCAAGCTGGTGCTGATCGACGGCGGCAATCCGGCCAACGCCGATACGGTCCGGGAGGTCATCAAGGCCAACGGCGGCGCGGTGGATGTGTGGTTCCTGACGCACTATCACGTCGACCACATCGGCGCGTTCAACGAGCTGTGGGACGAATACCGCGACCGGATCGGCACGGTGTACGTCAACCCCCTGGACTGGGAGAGCTTTATACAGGTCGCCCACGACTGGGATTCCCCGGAGTCGTTCTCGACCTTTCTGGAGAAGACGGCGGACGCGGACAACATCGTCACGCTGCACACGGGTGACGCGCTGGAGATCGACGGCGTGAACGTGAAGGTGTACAGCGCGTTCGACGAGCACGTTCGGGAGCTGTCCAACGACTGGCCCAACGACAGCTCGCTGGTCATGAAGTTCAGCTTCGGCGAGGATTCGGTGCTGTTCCTGGGCGACCTCAGCCGGGGCGGCGTGCAGCTCGGCCAGTACTTGCTGGACACCTACGGCGCGGACGAGCTTCACGCCGATTACGTGCAGGCCGGGCACCACGGCAACTGGGGCCAGCCGATTGCCTTCTACGAGGCGCTCCACCCGAAGCTGATCTTCTCCGACGGGCCGGAGTGGCTGATGACGGGGGAGGACTACGACGCCAAGGACCTCCAGGCCTGGTGCCATGAGAACGGCATCGAGACCCGCGACTTTCGCCAGGCGCCAAATCGCATTAAACTGAAATAGGAGGCTTGTACATGAACGAAATGAAAAAAGCCGTCATCAGCGTGCTGGGCACGGACAAAAAGGGCATCATCGCGCAGGTGAGCCGCATACTGTATGAAAACGACGCCAACATACTGGACATCTCCCAGACCATCGTGTCCGGGCTGTTCAGCATGATACTGATCGCGGACATATCGTCGGAGGCGTGCTCCTTCGACGCGCTCAAGACCGAGCTGGACGCCCTGAGCGACCGCATCAGCGTGCAGATCCGCATACAGCGCAGCGAAATCTTTGAAGCGATGCACCAGGTTTGAGGAGGGATTGACGCATGCACATGATCAATACCTCCGAGATCCTCGAGACCCTGCAGATGATCGACCACCAGAAGCTGGACGTGCGCACGATCACCATGGGGGTGTCGCTGTTTAACTGCGTGACGGACGACGAGAAGAAGCTGTGCGCCAACGTCTACGACCGCATCACCCGGCAGGCGGAGCGCCTGGTGCAGGTGGGCCGGGACATCGAGCGGGAGATCGGCGTGCCCATCGTGAACAAACGCATCTCGGTGACCCCGGCGGCGCTGATCACCGGCGCGATCAAAAACCCCGTGAAGGTGGCGAAGGCGCTGGACGACGCCGCCAAGGCCACCGGCGTGGACTTCATCGGCGGCTACTCGGCGCTGGTGCACAAGGCCATGACGGAGGCGGACCGGCGGCTGATCGAATCCATCCCGGAGGCGCTGTCCGTCACGGACTTTTTGTGCTCATCGGTCAACGTGGGCTCCACCCGGGCGGGCATCAACATGGACGCCGTGCATCTGATGGGCGAGGCGGTCAAAAATACCGCCGCTGCCACGGCGGACAACGGCGGGCTGGGGTGCGCGAAGCTGGTGGTGTTCTGCAACGCGGTGGAGGACAACCCCTTCACGGCGGGGGCGTTTTACGGCCCGGGCGAGGGCGACTGCGCCGTGAGCGTGGGCGTCTCAGGCCCCGGCGTGGTAAAGGTAGCGCTTGAAAAGGTGAAGGACGCGCCCTTTGACGAGGTGGCGGAGACCATCAAGCGCACGGCCTTCCAGATCACCCGCGTGGGCCAGCTGGTGGCCCGCGAGGCCAGCCGCCGGCTGGGCGTGCCCTTCGGCATCGTGGATCTGTCCCTGGCCCCCACCCCGGCGGTGGGCGACTCGGTGGCGGCGATACTGGAGGAGATGGGCCTGGAGGTCTGCGGCGCCCACGGCACCACGGCGGCGCTGGCGCTATTGAATGACGCGGTGAAGAAGGGCGGCGTGATGGCGTCCTCCCACGTGGGCGGGCTGTCCGGCGCGTTCATCCCCGTCAGTGAGGACATCGGCATGATCCAGGCCGCCCAGCGGGGCGCGCTGTCGCTGGAGAAGCTGGAGGCCATGACCTGCGTGTGCTCCGTGGGGCTGGACATGATCGCCATCCCCGGAGATACCCCCGCGGAGACCATCGCCGCCATCATCGCCGACGAGGCCGCCATCGGCATGGTCAACAACAAGACCACCGCCGTGCGCGTCATCCCCGCCCCCGGCAAGGTGGTGGGGGACAGCGTGGAATTCGGCGGGCTGCTGGGCCACGCGCCCGTCATCCCCGTGCGCCCGTTCAGCGCCGAGCCCTTCATCCGCCGCGGCGGCCGCATTCCCGCGCCGCTGCATTCGCTGAGGAATTAGTGTGACGGGCTTCGCCCTATAATCCGTAGAACCCGCACACCTGCTGCGGGTCGTCCTTGACCCTGTCCGCGGCGATATTCGCGCGGATGAACCGCCCCTCGACATCCGCCTCCCGCCGGGCGTCATTGAACACGCCGAACCGGAGGCGGATTTTGTCGGCCGCGTCCTCGACGGTGAGCACGTCGTCCATGAAATCGCGCAGCAGCTGTTCATAGTCGTCCTGGTGCGGGCAGTACAGCAGAAAGGTATCCCCGCCCTGTCGGCAGCCGATGCCGCCGGTCCTGCGGGCGAGCTTCCGTATGCCGATGCCGATGCTCCGCAGCACGAGGTCGCAGAACTGCCGCCCGTACTTTTCGTTGACCGCGTGGAACTGGTTGACATCGCACACGATCGCGTCCAGCGCGGTATCCCTGTAGATGTGGTCGAGCCGG
>JAFRFY010000094.1 GCA_017434085.1 Clostridia bacterium | reverse complement strand
TGGCCGGCGTCTCCGCCGCCCGCAGCGCCGCGGAGCTGGGCGCGACCGTCATCGGCATCGACGGCGCGGCCACGCCCCAGTGCCGCTCCGGCGAGTTCGCCGTCATCAACAGCCCCACGCTGAACGCCCGGTGGCCCGAGCGCGCGCTGACGCGGGAAGAGGTGGACGAGATCGTGGACGCCCACGTCAACGAGTCCGGCTACCGCGTGAAGCGCCCCATCACCGCCAAGTGGGCCGCCAACATCGGCGAGGCGTTCGACTGGTACATGGGCGCGGACGAGCACCTGTTCATCGCCGACGAGACCCGCCAGCCCATCGAGGACGAGAACGCCGACGACTTCCTGGTGCCGATCTTCCGTCCCCTGCCGTCTTACAAGGACGCCGACGGCAGCGAGCACGTCTACAACTGGAAGGAGGAGCGCTTCCCCTGCTTCCCCACCTCCGTGGAGTTCCTGCCCAGCCAGGGCGCGACCTTCAACGCCAACTGGCAGAAGGCGCTGGACACCGGCAATGTGGAGGCCTATTTCGGCCACTTCGGCAAGAAGCTCATCATGGAGGACGGCCGCTGCGTGGGCGTCTACGCGCTGGACGACAACCCCGATTCCCCCAACAAGGGCAAGTACCTCAAGGTGACCGCCAACAAGGGCGTCATACTGTCCACCGGCGACTACGGCTCCAACGATGCCTGCATGTACCACTTCGCCCCGGACATCATGAAGACCCACAAGAACAACCGCCTGTTCACCTCCTTTGACGTCAACGGCGTGCCCACCAACCAGGGCGACGGCCTGCGCATGGGCGCCTGGGCCGGCGCGAAGGTCATGGGCTTCAACGCGCCGATGATCCACCACATGGGCGGCGGCGCGGACTTGAGCGGCGTGGGCGTCATGGGCAACGCGGGCTTTTTGAACCTGGATATGGACGGCAAGCGCTTCATGAACGAGGACCTGCCCGGGCAGCAGCTGGAAAACCAGATCGAGGCCACCCGCCTGATGCAGACCTGGCAGTTCTTCGACGCCAACTGGCCGGAGCAGGTGACCCACATGCCCGCGGCCCACGGCGGCGCGTGCTACTTTGAGGACTACGCCTCCGCGGACGAGGCCCCCAAGAACAACAAGACCTACCGCAACTGGAAGAGCCCCTACCAGATCGAGGCCGCCGTGGCCGACGGGCGCTGCCTCAAGGCCGACTCGCTGGAGGCGCTGGTGGCGATGGTCTATCCGGACGACGAGAAGGCGCAGCAGACCGCGCTGGAGTCCATCGCCCGCTACAACGAGCTGGCCGCGAAGGGCTATGACGAGGACTTCAACAAGGTGCCCTTCCGCCTGATGCCCGTGGACACCGCCCCCTTCTACGCGGACATGTTCACCACCGCCCTCATGCTGGTGTGCATCGGCGGCCTGGAGTCCGACGAAAACTGCCACACCTTCACCGAGATCACCGACGAGCAGGGCCGTCAGGTGTGCGGCGATATCATCCCCGGCCTCTACGTCGCCGGGAATATGCAGGGCGGCCGCTTCGGCCTGCAGTACCCCATCGGCCTGAAGGGCGTCAGCCACGCCATGGCGATGTACTACGGCAAGGTCGCCGGCGAGAACGCCGTCAACGGTATCTGATAAAATGGAATCTGCTCCCGGCCTGTCGGTCGGGGGCTTTTTTTGCCAAATGCGCGACAGCGCTTCGGCGCTGGCGCGCGAACTGATTTCACTGAACGGATGACCGCCCCCGCCCGGGCGGAGCCCGGGGTCGCCTGTGACGGTTGTGTGACGAACGCCGTGCTATACTGTCCGCGTCAACAGAAAACAGCGACCGCGGCAACCGCCGCATCAAAGGAGGTTATCATCATGAAGAAGCTCATCGCACTGGTTCTGATCGCCGTACTGACGCTGTGCTGCGTGCCGGCGATTGCCGAGGCGGCGGATGCCGACGCCGCCCTCATCGGGGATTGGCAGACCGAGGATCAGTTCAGCCAAATGACCATCGAGAAAAATCCCGCCGGGGAGGACTGGGACGTGGAGATCGCCTCCCCGCTGACGCACGGCGCGTACATCTTCAAGACGACCATACGCTATGACGAAGACCGGCACTGCTTTACCTATAACAAGGGCAAGTTCTGGGATGTCCCGATCACGGATTCCGAAGAGGTAGCAGAGCTCGGCGAGGCGAAGGTCGCCGGCACCATCGGCACGTTCACCTTCACCGGCGACCCGGAGGACCCCGTGCTGACCTGGGAGGACGACAGCCGTCCCGGCGAAGCCGTGGTTTTCTATAAGGCGCAGGACGATACCCAGTCGGGCAGCGACTACACCTACTTCCCGGAGATCGAGGCCTATGTGGGCCAGTGGCAGTCCGGCGATTACCGGCTCGAAATCGTCCACATGCTGGACGACTACAACCTGCTCAACTGCATCGTCACCCGTATGGACGACAAATACAACGGCGTGCGGTGGATCTACGACGCCTGCAGCTATGACGACGTGGGCAAGGCGCTGGCCAGCATGGAGATCGGCATGAAGTTCACCATACTGCTCGACGACAACGGCGACCTGGTCTCGAACGAGGAGATCTTCACCGACGGCGCGGCGGCGTTCGCGCTGAACGACGACGGGACGCTGACCTGGACGGACTTCAAGGAAGCCCCCGGCGAGGACGAAATCGTGTTTGAGCGGGCGGAGGGCTGATGAGGGCGGCGGCAAATCGTCCGCCCGCAACCCTTGTCTCCCCAAAAAATGTGTGATACATATGGAGGTGACAGGAGGGATGTCAACCATGAAAACCGTGTACCGCGCGCTGGCGCTCGTGCTGGCCCTTTTGCTGGCGGCTTTGTCCGGCCCCTGCTTCGCCGAAACCGCCGAATGCCCGCAGATCGAGGTCGGCGTACAGGGCATACAGAAGTACGGCAACCTCGTGCTGGATATCTCCCGGGAAGCGTTTTTGAAGCTGGGCTATGATTACGGCGATGTGATCACCGTAAAACTCGGCGATAAGTCCTGGAGCGCGCCCGTCTGCAATGATTACGGCGATGTCGATACCGGCTCCATCAGCTTCAGATGAGCAACAACCGGGAGGACTATCCCGACCTGACGGACGCGCAGTACGCCAACTTCCGCAGCATCGCCACCAGCGGACCTCGAAAAACCTCACTTTGCCGCATACCTCACTTCGGAAAACCCTGTAAAACAAGGTTTCTTTACGAGGCAATGCTTGCGAAAACAGGGTTTTTCGAAGTTGCCACCAGCGGTATGGGCGCGCGCGTGCTGTATCGCTCCTCCTCGCCCGTCAATCCGAAGTACAACCGAAACAGGGAGGCGGACGCCGCCGTCAACAGCGCCGGCATTTTCACGGTGATAAACCTTGCGGACAACGAAGGCGAAATGAAAGGCTATGAGGATTTCGCCCAGACCTATTATTCCGGGCTGGACGTCATACCGCTCGACCTGGTTGTGGATTTCAGTGCCGATTCCTTCCGGGAGGGGCTTGCGAAGGGCTTCCGCTTCATGATCAGCCATGACGCGCCCTACCTGATCCACTGCACCATGGGCAAGGATCGCGCCGGCTTTACCAGCGCCGTGCTCGAATGCCTGATGGGCGCCTCCGCCGAAGAGGTGGTCGCGGATGAGATCGCCGCGCTCAGGGCGAAGCTCGGAACGGATTTAAATTGATATGCAGAATCCTCACTTTTTCAGATGGATGCGCGTGGCATTCATGCCGAGGGAGCGGTCGAACTCTATGGCGCTGGCCAAGCGGTTCAGCACCGTGACGTTGTCGAATTCGCATTGAAGCGACGGGTCGGGCACGGTGGGATTGAAGCCCGCGCCCATGTCCCGGAGGGAGATCACGACCTCGTCCCCGGCGTCGCGCAGGGACACGTCGATCACGCCCTCCGTGCCGGGATTGGCCAGCGTGATGCCGGTCAGCATCTCCTCCAGCGCCAGGCAGGTGCGGTTGCCCAGCCCGGGCGAGACGCGCCGCGCGATCCAGTCGCCCGCTTCCTCGGAGAGCCGGACCTGCCGGGGGATGTCCATCTCCACCGAAAAATCATACCGATCCGCATCGCGCCTCGATGGGAGCAGGAAGCTGCCCAGCCGAGGCGCGTTTTTGCGCCGGATCAGCGCCATGGCGGCGAAGGCGAAGGCCGTCGAGAGCGCCTCCGCCGCGATGATCCCCGCCCACACGCCGGTCATGCCCATGCGCCGGGACAGAAGTCCCACCAGCGAAAGGGGCAGCACCAGCCCTTTGAGCGCCGTCAGCACGGCGGAGAGCGTCTGCCGCTTGATGGCCTGCCAGTAAAACGACATCAAAAAGTTCATGCCCACAAAGGGATAGCTGATAACGAACAGCCGTATGGCCGCGGCCATGTAGGCCGATTTCTCCGCGCCCTCGATGTTGTACATTTTGAGCAGTATCGCCGGGCACAGCGCAAACAGCGCCGCCATCAGTATCGCGCCGATCAGTACGATCCTCATCGACCGCGCCAGCACGTAGCGCACCCGGTCGTAGTCGCCCCCGTGATAGTAGACCGAGGCGATGGGCGACAGCGTCTGGGCCGTGCCGATGAACAGTATGTAGCCCAGGAAAAGGCTGTTCTTGTAGACGCTGTACGCCTGCAGGCCCAGCGCGCCGCCGCAGGCGGTGATGAGGGCGTTCAGCGAATGGGTGCACACGGTGATGTAAAGCTGGGAGGACGCGGTGGGAAAGCCCCGGACGCATATGGCCCTGGCCGTCTTAAAGAACGCCGCGACCCCCGACGCGAAGGGCGACACCAGCCGAAGCTGGCGCTTCTTCGAGATGAGGTAGCGCGATATCCAGGCCGACCCGCCCACATAGCCGATCACCGTGGCCAGCGCCGCGCCGCGCAGGCCCATGCCGAAGCCCTTCATCAACACGATGTCCATGGTCAGGTTGATGAGATTGGAGATCAGCACCGCCTGGAAGGACAGCTTGGGGCTGCCGTCCGAGCGGGCGAAGTAGGACAGGCTCATGATGTAGCACAAAAGCGGTATTCCCAGCACCAGCACCGAGCAGTACTCCGTTACATCGCCCCTGAGCGATGGGTCGCGGCACAAAAAGGCCACCTGTGCCCCGCGAAACGCGGTGCCCAGCGCCGCGAAGAGGGCGCCGAAGATCAATAGCGCGGCCATGGCGGTGGAGAACACCCGGTCGGCCTTCTCCCGGTCGTGGTCCGCCGTGGCGTTGGAGGCCAGCAGGCTGCCGCCCAGCCCCAGCATCCAGTAGACCAGGTTCACGAAGGTCACCACGGGCGCGCAAAGCTGTATGGCGGGCATGCGCGATATGCCCAGCAGACGGCTCACCAGCACCGAGTCCACGAACAGCGCCATGTTGTTGGCCAGCGCCATGGACAGCGTCGGGAGGAAGAATTCTTGAAACTTCCTGCCGATCAGCCTGTATTTCAGATCGTTCATTCCCCATTCCCCCAGAAGGCCAGCGCGCTTAAGTAGTCGAAGAAGGATTTCAAATACCCCTCGGTGATCACCGGCCAGTACACGCCCTCGTTGAACAGCACGGTCGTGGTGTAGTCGTTGGAGACCTCAGTCAGCGCCCGCCGGTCGGAGGTACCCATGCCCACGGTGGAGATCAGCCCGCCGATGCCGGACTGCATGTCCCTGTCGCGCTTGGCCGCCTCCAGCCTTTGGTCAAATTCCGCCTGCGTCACCGGCGCGATGTCGAGGCCGTTGTCGTTGGCGGCCTTCAACAGGTCGCCGTAATTGACGGTGTGGCAGTTGTAGCAGTTGAACAGGCAGCAGGCCTCAGGCGTCTGCGCCAGCTTCACGATGGCCTCCGCCGTCAGGTCGATGGGGCTCATCTCCAGCTTTTGAAGCATCTTTTCAAAAGGCATGGCCTTCAATGTCGCATAGGCCTTCAAACGGTTGATGAAGCCGTTGGTGCGGAAATTGATCTGGAAGATGCCGTCCGCGTCGCGGGCCATCAGGTTGCCCACGCGGATGACCTTCGCGTCCCGGCCCTCCGCGGCGGCGGCCAGCACCAGCCGCTCCGCCAGGAACTTGGAGCTTAAATACTGGTTGTCCAGCGCCTGCCCTCTGAACAGCGTGCGCTCGTCGTACACGAAGCGCTCGTGTCTGCCGTCCAGCAGGATCTCGCCCGCCGTGCTGGTGGTGGAGATGTGGATCATCCGCGCCCCGTGCCGCACGGCGTATTCCAGCACGTTCTGAACGCCCAGCACGTTGGTGTCGTAGATGTCCGAGCCCGCCGAGAAGTGCTTCACGGACGCCGCGCAGTTGAACACAATATCCGGTTTAAGGTCGTCCAGCCGCTTGAGGCTCTCCGCGTCGGTGATCTCCCCCTCCGCGATCATCAGCCGTCCGCCCAGCAGGTCGGCGAAGTCGTCGTCAAAGTAGTAGAACAGCCGCCCGAGCAGCCGCTGGGCGCCGGAGACCTTCCCGCTGCGCACCAGGCAGTAGACCACGGCGTCGGTATTCTCCAAGAGCGCCCACAGCACATGCGCCCCCAGGAAGCCCGTGCCGCCCGTCAGCAGTACCCGCCGCATGGGGCGGCGCTCGCCGTGGAGGTAGTTTTCAAACGTGTTCCGGCGGAGCCTGTCGTGTATGGCGGCGTAGTCGTAGTTGGAGATGGCGTCGATCTCGCCGCTTCTGACCGCGTGGCCGGAGACGAACTCCGCCAGCTGCCGGGGCGTGGGGTGCTCGAACACGTCCCGGAACTTGATGTCGTAGCCGCCGTTGGAGGCGAGTATGGTGACCTGTATGGCCAGCAGCGAGGTGCCGCCCACGGCGAAGAAGTCGTCCGTCGCGCCGACCTGTCCGACCTCCAGCGCCTCCTCGAACACGTTGCAGAAGAAGGTCTCCACGTCGTTGCAGGGGGCGACGTAGTCCCGCTTCAATTCGGGCTCGGGCAGGCTGCGCCGGTCCAGCTTGCCGTTGGGCGTGTAGGGCATCTTATCAAGCCGCATCAGCACCATGGGCACCATATAGGGCGTGAGCCGGGAGGACAGGAACGTCCTGAAATCCTCCAAATCCACGTCGCTTTCCGCGGTATAGTAACCGCAAAGGTGCTCGGTCTTGTTGATTTTGCGGATCACGACCGCCACCGCCTGCACCCCCGGATAGGCCAGCATGGACTGCTCGATCTCGCCGATCTCGATGCGCAGGCCCCGCAGCTTGATCTGGCCGTCCCGTCGTCCCAGCACCACGATCTCGCCGTCGGGCAGCTTGTAGGCGTAGTCGCCGCTTTTGAAGTACCTGACGCCGTTTAAGGTCAGGAAGGCCGCGGCGGTCTTCTCCGGCTGGTTGTGATAGCCCTTGGAGACGCCCATGCCGCCGATCCAGTGCTCACCCACCACGCCGTCGGGCAGCACCTTGCCGTCGATATCGCGGATGTCGCACTGTACGTTGTAGAGCTGCCGCCCCACCGACATGATGTTCTCCCGCTTTATGATCCGGGTATTGGAGTGCACGGTGGTCTCCGTGGGGCCGTAGGAGTTGTAGATGTCCAAATCGGACAGCGACCGTATTTTATCATACAGCGCCGGCATGAACGCCTCGCCGCCCACCGCGCAGGCCTCGAAGCGGTTCATCTCCCCGGCGAAGACCGGCGATTGCAGGAATTGCTGCAGCTTCGACGCCGTCATGTCGCCCAGCACCGCGGGCTTCTCCCTCTGGATGAGCTTCGCCAGCCGCTCGGCGTTGCGGTTTTCCTCGTCGTCGGCGAATATCACGCGCATGCCATTCAATAGCGGCGGCATGATGTCCAGTATCGAGGCGTCGAAGGACACCGTGGCCGTCTGCACCACGCTCCCGGGCATGGGTCTGCGGGTGTAGAAGTAGTTGTTCTCCGGGTCGGGCACGCACAGGTTGGACAGCGCGCGGTGCGGCACCTCCACGCCCTTGGGCCGCCCGGTGGAGCCGGAGGTGTAGATCATGTAGGCCGTGCGCCAGCCGTCCACGCGGATGGGCGGGTTGCTCTCGTCGGTTTCCTCGAGTAGCGCATCCACGGACACGGCCTTCGGCAGGTCGCGTTCGGTGATCACGCAGTCGGCGTCGGCGTCGTCGATCACGTACTGCACGCGCTCCTCCGGGTACTCCACGTCCATCGGGATATACGCCGCCCCCGCCTTCAACACCGCCATCATGCAGACGATCAGGTTCGCCGTGCGGGGCATCAGCAGCACCACGCTGCCGCCCTCGCGCACGCCCCGCTTTTGAAGCGCGTGGGCGATGCGGTTGGCCCGGCGGTTCATCTGGTCGTAGGTCAGGGTCTCGTCCCGGCAGGTGAGTATGGGCCGATCCGGATACCGCGCCGCCATATCCTCAAAGGTCTGGTGCACCATCTCCACCTTCAAGGGATGGAAATTGTAATGAATGTCCTCCCCGCCCAGCGAGATGTCGCAAATGCGCAGGCTGTCCAGGGCGTCGTTCGACGCCCAGTCGCGTATCACGTCCGCCATGCAGCCCACGAAGGTGTCCATGTAATCCCGGGAGTACAGCGCGTCGTTGTACTCCGCGCGGATGACGTAATCCTCCTCCAGGAGCACGTTCAGCATCACCTTGTAGCGCAGGGAATCGTACCGTATGCGCCCCCGGGGCCAGCGCCGGCCCGCCATTTCGATCTCCTCGTAGATCTTGCCGTGGTAGGTGTAGAAGAAATCGGGGTGGAAGTCGTAATCGCCGGATATTTTGGCAAACGGCAGCGTCTGGTGGCTCAGCGTATTCATCCAGACGTCCGCGGCGTATTCAAACAGCGCCGGGATGCTCAGCGTCCTGTCGGACTTCATCGCCAGCGGGAGGGTCTTGACCAGCAGCGCCACGGTGTTTTTGACCGTGGGGTTCAGCCGCCCGTTGGAGACCGTGGCGATCAGCAGCTTGTCGTCGGAGATGAACTTCGTCAGCACCACGGCCATGGCGGACATGAACACCACGTTCTGGCTGACGCGCGCCCGGCGGCACAGCGCGTCCACCGCCCCGGCATCGACCGTCGAGAGGGCCACGCCCAGCCTGCCCGCGGCCTCGTCGCCCTTGAGATTGGCGGTCAGCGCCGTGGCCCGGTCCGCGACGGCGAACTGGCCCCTGTAGAAGGCCTCGTCCTGCGTCCAGGCCGCGCCGCCCTCGGCCTCCCGTTCCATGGCGCTCAGCCGGTAGCCGTCGCACTGCTCCCCGGACAGCGCCCGCCCGTCGTAGGCCGCGGCGATATCTGAAAACACCAGGTTCAGCGACCCGCCGTCCACGATCAGGTGGTGGAACAGGCTGAACAGGCACACGCCCGCGTCGGTCACATAAATTTTGAACCGATACAGCGCGCCGCCGTTCAGGTCGAAGGGCTCCGCGGCCAGCGCCTCGGCCATCTCGTCAGTAAACGCCGCCGCGCGCTCGATGGGCACCGCTGCGCACCGGGCGTCGTCCCGAAGCTGCACGGGCTGACCGTTCTCGTTGCCGAGGGTCACCTTCAGATAGGGATGATGGTCGATGGTCTTCACGACGGCGTCCCGCAGCCGCTCCGGGTCGACGGTATCGTCAAAGCGGATGACGTTGGGCAGGTGATACCCCACGCCCTCCGGGTGCGCCACGCAGTCGAAGTAGATGCCCAGCTGGTTGGCGGTCATGGGATAGGCCGTCGCCGCGCGCTCCGGCGCGTCGCACGCCGCGTTTTGCGCCGCCAGATCGTCCACCAGCGCGGCGATGCCCGCCACGGTGCGGCGCTTCATCAGCTCCGTCACCTGCACCGGCTGGCCGAATTTCTCGTAGAGGTCGGACAGCAGCACGATCATGGACAGCGACGTCAGCCCCAGCGCGAACAGGTCGTCGTGGATGCCGAACTGCTCGTTCTCGATCAGCGCCGCGGTCATGTCGAACACGGCCCTCTGGGTGTCGGTCTCCGGCTTCTCCAGCACTGCCCGAGCCTGTGTGTCCACGCTCAGCTCCTTGAGCCGCTTCACGGCCACCTTGCCGTTGGGGGTCATGGGGAAGGCGTCGAGCCGCGTGTAATAGGTGGGGGCCATGTAGGGCGGCAGCTTTTGCAGCACGAAATCCCGAAGTTTATCCGCGCTCACGCCCTGCGCGCCGTCCCGGACGGTGTAGAAGGCGCACAGGTGCTCGGTGCCCTGCACGTCCTTCACGATGACCCGCGCCTGGGTCACGCCGGGGAAGCGCCCCAGCGTATTCTCGATCTCCTCCAGCTCGATGCGCAGGCCGCGCAGCTTGATCATGCCGTCGTTGCGGCCCAGCACGAACACCTCGCCCGACTCGTCCCGCCAGGCCAAATCGCCGGTGTTGCACCAGCGCTCGCCGTCGATTACGGGGAAGCGTTCGGCGGTCAGGGCGTCGTTTCGGAAGTAGCCGATGGCCACGCCCGCGCCGCCGACGTACAGCTCGCCCACGGCATAGGACGGCAGCGCGCCGCCGTCGGCGTCGCAGATGCGGTCCCACACGTTGAGCATCGGGAAGCCCGCGGACACCCGCTCGGAGTCCATGCGCTTCTGGTGGGAGGCGATCGTGACCTCCGTCGGCCCGTAGGAATTGTAGATTTCGCAGTCGGAATACTCCCTTATCACCCGGAACAGCCGCCCCGGGAAGCCCTCGCCGCCCACGATCATCACCCGCACGCCGCGAAGCGCTTCGCAGAAGGCGGGAATTTCTGAGTACTGCAAAAGCCGCGTGGGCGTGGCTCCCAGCGCGTCGACGCCGTACCGCTTCACCAGCGCCGCGATGGCCATGGGGTTGACCATCTGTTCCTCGTCGCACAGCACCACGTGCACACCGTTCAATATCGTTCCGAAGATTTCCCTGAGGAACACGATAAACGACACGCTGGACAGGCACAGCATGCCGTGGCAGCGCGCGGCCAGCGCGTGGATCGGGGCGTTCTCCGGCTCCGGCGCGATGTAATTGGAGATGCCCCGGTGGGACAGCGCCACGCCCTTGGGCCTGCCGGTGGTGCCGGAGGTGTAGATGATGAAGCACAAATCGTCCGGCGTGACGGCGACGTCGGGGGCTGTGTCGTCGTCGGAAACCAGCTCCGACGGCGCGACGCACCGGCTGAAGCCCTCCGCCACCTCCGGCACGTCGGTGATGATGAGCGCCGCGTCGCTGTCCTCCAAAATCTGGTCGATGCGCTCCCGGGGGTAGCTGGGGTCCATCGGTATGAACGCTGCCCCCGCCTTCAATACGCCGAACACGCAGGCCACCAGCGCGCCGGTGCGGCGCATCAGCAAAAGCACGCGGTCGTGGGGTACAATGCCCCGCGCGATCAGAGCGTGGCCGATGCGGTTGGAGGCGCGGTCCAGTTCATGAAGCGTCATCGCCCCGTCGACAGCCGTCAGCACACGCTTTTCCGGGTATTTACGCGCCATGCGCGCCAGTATGCCGTTGATCGTGCCCTCGTTCTTGAGTGTGATCACGTGCCGCTCAGCGCATTCCTTCACCAGCGGGACGGCCCTGAGCGCTTTGTCGGCGTCCATGGCCGCGCACAGCGTCTCCAGCGCCGAGGCGAAGGCGGCGATGTACCGGTCCGGGCAGCGCGCCGCGTCATAGCGGATCGCCACGCCGTCCTCCGAGGCGTACAGGGCGATCTCGGCATTTGAATCCGCCTCGGGCGCGCGGAAGGACAGCAGTATGTCCGGCTTGAAATCCACGTCCGTGCGGCAGGACAGCGGGTAGTCCCTGACCGCGTCAAGCGCCCTCAGCTTTTCATCGACGAGGGCCCGGAAGCGCCGGGCGGGCATGGCGGTATCCACCTTCATGCCGAAGGGCAGCGCCTCGCGCCCGCACTGCACGCCGATCAGGACTTCCCGGGACGGGCCGAAGCGCGTGAGCAGCGCCACGAGCGCCGCGGCGAGCGTCGCCCGGTCCGCCGAAAGGGCGATGTCGAGCGCGCCCC
>JAFRFY010000093.1 GCA_017434085.1 Clostridia bacterium | reverse complement strand
GTGAGCGTGCGCACGCCCAGTTCCATGCTGTAACTCTTGAACAGTGCGTTACCCTCCTTGGGTGCGTATCGATGAAAATAGAGTTGGTACCGCGATGCACAGACGCGCGCTTGCGGGCGGATCCCCGCATCCTGGCGTCCGCGCACCGCCGGGCGAATCCCGGGCTCGCTCCGAACAGCCGGTTTTCGCAGCGCGCCGCCGCTCGGCAAGCCGAAGCGGCGGCGCGAAACAATACAGGTTCTCGGGTGGGTGCTTACTTGCGCAGGCCCAGCTTGGCGATCAGGGCGCGATAGGCCTCGATGTCGGTGCTCTTGAGGTAGTCCAGCAGACCGCGGCGCTGGCCGACCATCAGCAGCAAGCCGCGACGGGAGTGGTGGTCCTTCTTGTGCACCTTGAGGTGCTCGTTGAGATGGTTGATGCGCTCGGTCAGCAGCGCGATCTGCACCTCGGGGGAGCCGGTGTCGCCTTCGTGGCGGCCGTAGGTGGTAATGATTTCCTGCTTGGTCATGGGGTATTCCTCCTCTTTCTGTTGCCCGCAAGCCAGGTAAACCGTCGGAGTCTTCGGCAAACCGGGCAGGCGGCGTATGGTCAAATATCATTCTGCCACAAAATGTATTGTAGCACAGGCCCACTGTTTTGTAAACGGCGGAACGGGGTTTTTTTCAGAAACTTAAGGCAACGTTTTCATCCCCGGTTGACCGGGATGTCCATAAGCCGGTTGGCGTGGGCGGTCTCCCCCACGGCCAGCAGCGCCCGCACGTAGGTGGAGGACGCCATGACGCTGCCGTCCATCACCGGGGCGACCACCAGCGCGCGGTAGTTGAGCTCGCCCGCCATCTTGCGGATCAGCTCGGCGTTGCCGCGCCCGCGCGCGCCGAAGGTGTAGTTCTCGCCCACCACGATGGCCTTCACCCGCATGCGCTCCACCAGCTGGCGGAGGTAGTCCTCGGGCTCGGTGGCGGCAAATTCCGGGGTGAACGCCTTCACCAACGCGTAGTCCGCCCCCAGGCGCTCGAACTTCAACAGGTTCTGCCGGAGGGGCAACAGCGGCTTCGGCGCGCGGTCCGGATTCAATACCGACAGCGGATGCCGGTCGAAGGTGCACACCACGCTGCGGGCGTTCATGGACTTCGCCAGCGTCACCGCGTTGCGAATCAGCTCCTGGTGGCCGATGTGCACGCCGTCGAACATGCCCAGCGCCGCGACGCTGGCCTCCTCCAGAAAGGCGATTTCATCGTAGATAATCCTCATGGGTCATCCTCCCTGTATAGCATGGCCTTGAATTTCACGCTTCCGTCCGGCTGGGGCTGGCCGATGCCGGCGAAGGCGTCGTTCAGGTACACCCGCACGGCGTCGCACGCCAGGGCCGGCGCGTCCAGCCACCGGGCCTTGAGCGGATTGCCGTTTTTGACCGCGTGGCGGCACTGATCCCCCACCCGCACCATGGGCAGGTGCCCGAGCGGTTGATCCAGCGGCAGCAGCTTCTCCGCGAGCCTCCCCGCCCGGGCCAGGGCGTCGATCTCCTCCAGCGTCAGCGCGTCCTCGATGTTAAATATGCCCGCGGCGGTGCGCTCAAGGGTCAGCATATGGCCCCCGCAGCCCAGCGCCCGGCCGATGTCGTGGCACAGCGTGCGGATGTACACGCCCTTGCCGCACCTGATCCTCAGAAGATGGGTGTCGCCGCCCTCATAGCCCAGGTATTCGATACCGTCCACCCGGCATTTGCGGGGCTCGAGCGCCACCGTCTCGCCCCTGCGGGCCAGCTTGTAGAGCCGCTGGCCGTCGCGCTTTAAAGCGGAGTACATCGGCGGGACCTGTTCGATCTCCCCGACGAAGCCCTTGAGCGCCGCGCGCACCTCGTTTTCGCCCGCGGTGACCGGCCTCTCGGCGACCACCCGGCCCGTGGCGTCCTGGGTGTCGGTCTCGACGCCCAGCTTCAATCGCGCCACGTAGGTCTTTTGCTTGTCGATGATGTAGTCGAACAGCCGCGTGGCGCTGCCCACGCATACCGGCAGCACCCCCGACGCCTCCGGGTCCAGCGTGCCCCCGTGGCCCACCGCCGTGCCCCGGGGCAGGCGCTTGCGCACGAATACCACCGCGTCAGACGACGTCCGGCCCGTGGGCTTGTTTACGATCAAGAATCCGTTCATCTATAACTCCTGAGCGCGGCCTCCGCGAGCGCCAGCGCCCGGCGGAGCGCCTCGTCCACGTCCGCGTCCACCGTCGCCCCGGCGGCGCAGGCGTGCCC
>JAFRFY010000092.1 GCA_017434085.1 Clostridia bacterium | reverse complement strand
GCGGGTACGGATTATACAGTCTCGTACTTGGCGAATACCGATGCCGGTCAGGCGAAGGTGATCATTCATGGCTCGGCAAATCTTGGAAATGAAAATATAGAAAAAACCTTCACCATCCATCCCGCGTCGCTCACGGGCGCTATGGTGACGTGTTCTCCGGCTTCCTATAACTATGACGGGACTCAAAAAACGCCGGAAGTGACCGTTAAGCTCAATGAGAAAACGCTGAGTAGCAGTACGGACTATACCGTTACATATAATCCCGAGGCGCGTACCGATGCGGGGACCGTGACGGTGACCGTCACCGGCAAGGGGAACTATACAGATTCGAAGACCACCACCTTTATCATCAACAGGGCCTCGATTTCCAATGCCACCCTGTCCAGCATCGCGGCGCAGACCTACACGGGCAATGAACTGAAACCCGGTGTAACGGTCACGCTCGACGGAAAGACACTCGACAGCAAGAATTACAGTGTGAGATATGAAAACAATGTCAATGCCGGCACCGCAACGGTGATCGTCACCGGCACGGGGAACTATGAGGGTTCGGTCAGCGCGACCTTTACCATCAACAAGGCCGACCGGACGGTGACCGCGTCTTACACGGGAGAAGTGCCTGACAAGGTGTATGACAAGACGCGCAATCTGCCTATGATCTTCACCTTCAAGAGCAGCGACTTCAAATTCTCCAATACCGCAAGCGGCGATACGGTCACGCTTAACCCGGATGCCACGGACAGCACTGGGAAAAGATATTCGCCGCAGGATATGACGGTGTGAACGTAGGCGCGCACAAGGTCAACATCACGCTTGCCATTAAGTATACAAGCGCCAATTATAACTATAAGCTCGCCAACAGTTCGATCACGAGCGACAAGAGCGGCAATATCACGCCCAAGCAGTTGACAATCAGGCCCGGTGAGGAAATAAACGGCACGCTGGTACCCCAGACGAAGATCTACGGCACGTCGGACCCGTCCTCCTACAAGGCCAGGGTCGCGGGCGTCTTGGACGGCGACAAGCTGGCGGACGCCATCAGCGGCATGCTTAGCCGCGAACCCGGCGAGGATGTGGGCGTTTACGATATCACCATCGGCACAATTCAAACCAAGGGCAATTACGCCACCGATCCCAATCTGGAGGAGGGCTACTTCGAGATCACGGCGAAGCCCATCACCGACTCGGACATCGGCATAGGGTCCATTCCCAACCAGTCGTACACCGCCTCACCCATCGAGCCCGCAATAACGATGAGATACGGCACCCGGAACCTGGTGCAGGGCACCGACTTTGATGTGACATTCAGCAACAACGTCCTGCCCGGCATAGCCACGGCGACCATCACCGGCAAGGGCAACTACACCGGCACCCGTACCGCGTCCTTCCGCATCGTCCAGTCGGCAAGCATGTTCAATGTCAAATTGCAAACGTCGGGCACCCACCAGTACACGGGTGCGGCGATCGAGCCGGAAGTCATTGTTACGTTCAAGAGGGAAGAAAACGGCAATACCGTGGAGGAAACCCTGGTCAGGGACACGGATTATGACGTGGTTTACGAGAACAATGTCGAGCCCGGCATTGCGACGATCACCGTTTCCGGCAAGGGGGATTACAGCTTCACCCGGGCGATATCCTTTGCGATATCCCGCGTATCCCTGATATCCGCCGATGTCCATATATCCCTCAATACCATCGAGCCATACACGGGATCGGCGATCGAGCCCAATCCCACGGTGACCTTCTACAAATCAGAAAATGGGAGCGTCACACAGAAGACCCTCGTCAGAGGCACGGACTACTATATCATCTATGACAATAATATCAAGCCCGGTCCCGCGACGATAACCGTCGTCGGAAAGGGGTATTACGAAGGGGCGCGCACAGTGGTTTTCAACATTGTGGATGACGCCTCCTCCTCCGGCTCCCCCAAGGTGGAGGGCCCTGACGAAGGAATCCCGATCGTTGCCTCGGCCGGCGCGGCTTCCGCGCCCGCGCCCGCACCGGCAGCCGCGGCTCCCGCCGCCCAGAACGTCATCCCCGCCACCTCCAACACCAGGGCCTCCGTCTCCGCGGCTCCGGGCTCCGTCTATCGGCTCGATCTGGGCGGACAGGCGGGCACGAAGTTCAAGTCCTCGAACAGGAAGGTTGCCACGGTCGATCAGAACGGCAATGTGACCTTCAAAAAGCCCGGCAAGGTGAAGATCACCTTCAAGGTGGGCAAAAAGAAGCGCACCGTGACGTTGAAGGTCACCGACCCGACCGTCCCCGCCTCCGTGGCGCTGGCCCCGGTGAATACCGCCGTGAAGAAGGGTGACGTGGTCACGCTGACGCCCAGCGTTCCCGGCAACGCCAACCCCGGCGGCTACAAGTGGAAATCCAGCAACAAAAAAGTCGCCACGGTGAAAAACGGCGTGGTGACGTTCAAGAAGCCCGGCAGGGTGACCATCACCTGCACCGCGAAGCGCGGCAAAAAGAAGGCCCGGGTAAAGTTCAGGGTGTCCAAGTAAAATAAATAACCTACATAACCCCTACTCCCTACTCCCTACTGCCTACTCCCTAAACAAAGGAGGTCCCCATCATGAAACGCGCATTTGCTCTTTTACTGTGCCTGATACTGTTCCCGGCGGCGGCGCTGGCGGACGACATGGTCGTAGTGAACTGTAACGAGTGGGTATCCCTGCGCAAGGGGCCCAGCGCGTCGTCGGAGCGGCTCATGAAGGTGCCGCTGTACGAGATCGTCACCGACTGCCAGTGGGCGGAGAACGACTTCGTCCGCTGCACCTACGGGGGCATGACCGGCTACGTGCAGGGCAAGTACCTGGAGCCGCTGGAACCCAACGAGCCGGAGACCCTGCTGGACGTGCAGCTGCCCCAGTACGGCATGGAAGTGATGGCGCTGCGGCAGTACGACGGCGCCACCGAGAAGCTGACGGTCACGGGCTACGACGCCTCCGGCGCGGAAAAGTGGCGCTACGTCACCGACGGCGGCGAGCCGACCGAGCTCAGCATGACCGACGCCTTCATCGGCGGCACGTCGGACGACCCCCGGGTGCTGGTGTTCAACGCCAAGGAGGGGCTTTACAGCCTGAACCTGTACACCGGCGAGGTCATCTGGCTGCTCGCCGACAGCGAGGTCAACCTGGGCGCGGGCATCGCCCACGCGGCGGACGGCGACGGCACTCTGTACGTCTGCGGCTACTATGGGCCCGACCCGGTGTGCATCGGCCACGACGGTCAGGTGCGCTGGCAGTCCGATTCCGGTAGCGACGACATCTTCTGGCCCTACCGGATCACCGTGGAGGAGAGGGGCATCGTGACCCAGTACGCCATGACGGACCGGGATGAGGGCGAGGGCCGCGTGATCTATGACAGGGACGACGGCCACGTCGTCGATATCGAATACGATCGGTAAACAAAGCCTCCCGTCAGGGCGGCTTCATATTTCTATCACATACCTCTTATACGCATTGATCACGACCGTCTCCCCGTGCTGCCTGACGCGCTTGAAGTCGAGGGCGGCGTACTGCGGGTGGACGTGGCCGTGGACCATATAGCGGGGATGGTAGCGGTCCATCAGGCAGTTGAAGGTCTCAAAGCCCCGGTGGGGCAGGTCCTCCTGATCCCCCACGCCCCGGGCGGGCGCGTGGGTGAGCAGTATGTCAAAGCCCTTGTTGCGGTAGAGCTTCCACCACAGCTTGCGCGCCCGCGCGGCCATCTGGCGCTCCGTGTACATGTTGGGCGCGGGGCGGTACTTCATGCTGCCGCCCAGCCCCAGCACGCGCAGGCCGTTCACGGTGTAGATGGTGTCCTCCACGCACACACAGCCCTCCGGGGGCTTTTTTTCGTAGCCGGAATCGTGGTTGCCGTGGACATAGAGTATCGGCGCGTGGGTGAAGCAGGTCAGAAAGGACAGGTATTCCGCCGGCAGGTCGCCGCAGGAGAGCACCAGATCGATGTCCTCCAGCAGCGAGCGGTCCAGATAGTCCCACAGCGTCTTGTCCGCGATGTCCGCCAGCAAAAGTATTTTCACGAGAACAAATCCTTTCGTAATTCGCAAAATGAGGAATTAGGAATGAGGAATGAGGAATTGGAGTTGGCCGCTGCCGTGCCGTGAACACAAACGGCTCTTCCGACCCGACAAGCGCATCCCATCATTCCTAACTCCTAACTCCTAATTCCTAATTACCCGATGTAATCCCACATTCAGCCCGCTTCTTCTTCCTTCCAGCTGAACTGCGAGGCGTCGGGCAGGTCGACCTCGCGGATGCCCTGCAGCTCCACCAGCGCGCGGGCCTCTCTCTTGAGGGCGCTGGTCTCGGGGAAGCCGCCCACCACGTTGTCGGTCAGCCAGTTCATGGCGACGACGTCCGCGGGGCTGAGCCGTCCGTCCGCGGGGCAGCGGGCGACGCCGGCCTGGTCGCGCATCAGCCCCTCGAAAGGCCAGAACACGCCCTCGCGGATGTGGGCCTTGACCAGCTCCACCAGGCGGCGCAGGCCGCTGCCCACGTCCTCGGACATGACGATGTCGATGGCGTCGGAGGACAGCCCCCACCAGTAGTTGACCGCCTTGGACGGCTCGGCCCCCACGTCCTTCCAGTTGCCCATGAGCACGCTGCGGGCCAGGGAGGCGTAGATCTTGCCCCAGTCGAACACCGGTATCGCCAGGCTGCGCTTTTCCCCGCCGCGTATGGAGTACAGGCCGTACTCCACGTCCTGATGCCGCGGCGCGGACACGTCCAGGCTGGAGATCACGTCGATCTTCGGATCGGCGAAAGGCTGCTCGGGGTCGAATTCCCGCCGGGTGGACCACTCCAGGATCACCTTGGCCCGGGGGTTCACCATCCGCGCGCCCATGGCGAAGGCGTTGATGCTGGAAGCCATGCCGAATATGGGATAGTCCGCCAGGTAGCCGATGTGCCCGGTCTCGGTCATGGCCCCGGCGATCATGCCCACCAGGAACTTGGCCTCGTAGACGCGCAGGTAGTAGGAGCGCACCCGCTGCCAGGAGGCCAGCAGGGAGCAGTTGAGTATGCGCGCCGACGGGTGCCGGACGGACGCCTTCATCGACGCCTCCAGCATCACCGGAGAGGTGGTGAAGATCAGGGCGTTGTCCTCGGCGATCAGCCGCTCGATCTCGGCCTCGTACTGCCCCGGGTCCTTGCACACCGCGGCGGTGGTGACCACCTGGTTGCCCAGCTCGTTTTCGAGGTTGATGCGCCCCAGGTCGTGCCAGTAGATCCACCCGGAGTCCGAGGGCTCCCGGCTGTAGAGGAACGCCACCTTCACATAGGTCGGCCCGAACAGCGTGTTCAGCAGGCTCTTGCCCTGCTTGAGCTCCCCGGGCTGCATGATCAGCGCCACGTTCTCCGGCTGCTTGTCCTTCTCGAATTCGCCCCACAGGGCGCTGACCTCGTCCCGGATCACCCGGTCCAGCTTCTTCGGCGCGTCGGCGTAGCCGCAGGCCTTCAGGTAGATCAGGAAGGCGTCGCCGGTGGTGATGGGCAGGTTGCGCCCGGCCTCCCTGGCCTTGTAGGCGGCGCGGAAGCGCATGTAGGCGGCCTGGAAATCCGTCAGCGCCTCGCCGGACCACTTCTCCCCCGGGGTGTGGCCGGTGAGCTCGCACAGCCGGGCGAAGCTGCCGGGCTTGGTGAACCACAGGTAGTTGATCTTCGTGTCGGCGTAGAAGGGCAGAAACTCGAAGTACATCTGGTTCTCCGGGTCGTCCGTGCGGGCGGGAAGCACGCGGGTGACCTCCGCCTCGATGGATACGGCGTCCAGGTACTTCATGACGCTGACCCGCTTGTTGCCCTCCACCAAGTAGTACTTGTTCAGGTACTCGTAGGCCTTCACCGGCTGGCGCAGGCCGTCCTCCACCACGCTGTTGTAGAGCGTGTTCCACTTCGCGCTGAACTCGCTGCCCTGGTCCAGAAGCGGCATGAAGTTGGCCGCGAAGGCGTTGGTGCGGCCCTTGGAGGCCGTGCCCACCACCTTGGACAGGGGCACCTGTATGAGCCCCAGCGACACGCGGCTCAGGGCGTTCAACGATTCGTCGATCTCCGCCAGCACCGGCAGGAAGGGGTTCTCGTGCCGCTGTATGCGGGCGTGGTATTCCTTTAAGGCGAGCTTTCTCGCGCGACTGTATCCGTCTTCCATATGTCTGTCTCCCGATATCGGTTGAAATGATCGAGGTCCTTGCCTCCCCTGTGTAAGGGGAGGTGCCGAGCGAAGCGAGGCGGAGGGGTTGCCCTGCCTCCTTCCCTCACAAAAAGTCGTGCACCTCCACGAACACCGGTTTTACGCCGACGGCGGGCAGGAACACGTCGAAGAAATCGCCGCCCGCCATGGCCACGGTGCGCGTGTTGTCACAGGGGTGAAAGCCCAGCGCGGGCTGATCGCGCAGGGCGCTGTCCACCAGCAGCGTCACGGCGTCGGTGAACATCAGCCCCAGCGGGCTGGCGGAGCCGCCGCGGCAGCGCAGCAGCGCATAGAGCTTCTCCTCCGGGGCGAAGCTCAGCCGCGAAAAACCGGCCTGTTTGGAGATGTCCGCCGTGCGGAACCGGGCGTCCGGTCGGGTGAGGCACAGGCAGAAGCGCCTGCCGTTTTTGGTGGTCAGGAAGATGTTCTTCGGCGTCAGCGCGCCCAAGCGCCGGTCCACCGCGGCGCAGGCCTCCATGGTGTCGGCCGGGGGATGCTCCGCCAGGCGGTACGGTATGCCCAGCGCGTCCAGCTTATCCAGCACCTCGGATACGGTATCGCTCACCGCTGCCTCAGATCCTTCCCCTTGAATTGCACCGCCGCGGTGGATGTCCTGTCCAGCAGCCGCGAGGCCACGCGCTCGCCGTAGCGCTCCTTGAGCTGCGGCGGGGTGAGGTTGGTCGCCACCACGGTGTGGCGCTTGGCGGCGGCGCGCTCGTTCAGAAGCGTGAACAGGTACTCCACGGTGATGTTGCGCATCATGGGCTCGGTGCCCAGATCGTCGATGAGCAGAAGCGGCGCCTCGATCAGCGCGGAGAAGTCGTCGAGCTTTTCGCCGCTGTTGAAGTGCTGCTGGCGCATGGCATCGAACATCCGAAACGCGGTGATCCTGACGGCGGAGAAGCCCCGGGCGGTCACGCGCTCGAAGATGCAGTTCAGCAGGAAGGTCTTGCCCAGCCCGCCCGCGCCGCAGAGCAGCAGGTTCCGGTGCGTATTCCTCGGGAAGGCGTTCGCGTACTCCTCGCAGAGGTTTTTCACGGCGACGGTATTTGCCCGCTGGCCGTCGGCCTCCGGGATAACGGAGGGGTCAAATTTATCGAAGTTCTGCTCGTCCACCCCGGCCATGCTGCCGTCCTCGTACTGCCGAAGCCGCAGCCGCGCCTCGAAGCAGTCGCAGAAGCGCGCCGGGGCCTCCCCCACATAGCCGGTGTCCCGGCAGACCGGGCAGCGGTAGCGCATGTCCAGCGCGTCCTCCGGCAGCCCCGCGGATTTGAGCAGGGCGCGGATCTCCGCGTTGATGGCCTGGCCCCGGGTCTTCATGTCCCGGGCGACGGCGGCGCGCTGCTCCGGGGCGGACTGGTCCAGTATCGAGCGCATGGCGTTCAAGGCCAGCGCGGCGCTCTCCTGCCGAAGCGTCTCGATGCGCGGCGCCTTTGCGCAGGCCTCGCGCAGCCGCGCCTCCATCTCCAGCTCATTCGCCGCCCTCTGGCGGGCGTAGTCCTCCAGCAGCGCCTGTATGTGCTCGGTGCGCGTCATTGGGCATCCTCCTTGTACTTGCTCACATCCATAAAGAAGTCATCGCCGAAGTCCTCGTCCTTATACTCCCGCTGGGCGTAGTCCAGCGCGGGGTTGTCGGGCCTGTCCGGCGACGAGGCGGCGTTCGCGCGCCACGCCTCGCGCTGGGCGCGGGCGGCCTCCACGGTGGTCGCGCCCGCCTCCGCCCAGGCCTTGAGCAGCTTGTCCATGTAGGCCATGGCGCCGCCGGCGCCCTTGGAGCACTCCGCCGCGTACAGTATCACGTCCTCCGGGTAGCGCTCCCGCCAGGCCCGGTAGGCGGCGATATCGCCGTAGCCGGGGCGCCTGTCGTCCAGCCCCGCCTGACGGAACACCCCGCGCAGCTGCTTCGACAGCGCCGACATCTCCTTCATCCAGGCCTCGGCGGCCTCCGGGGTGTCGATGCCCGCCTCGCGCCACACGTTGAGCCGCCACTCCAAATCGTCGAAGCGGTATTTGTTGGCCCGGTGGCACTGTATGGCGGCCTGCCTGATCATCTCCGGGGAGGTGTTGTGCTTTTTCAGCGCGTCGTAGCGCCTGAGCTGGTCCGGCGTGGGCCGGGCGCTCTGGGGGTTAAGCTCCTTTAAAATATCCTGAAGCTCCCGGAAGTCCTCCGGCGCGTCGCCGCGGCGGTTTTCCAGTATGGAGTCCAGGTATTTGACGGTGGGGTTGCGGGCGGAGAGGGTGTCGTCGCAGGCGGCCAGTATCTCCTTCCGGGTAAGGCCCCAGTCCTCGAGCCACTTGGTGACGGTGGCAAGCTCCGGGTCGGAGGGCTGGCGGGCGATGCCCAGCTTCTTCAAGACCTCCTCCGCCGCCGTCATCGCGCCGGACTTCTCCGCGATGGCCCGCTCCACGTCCTCCAGCGTGCGGACGCCCCGCGCCGACCACGCCTCGGCCAGCGCGTCCATGCGCTTGAACACCGAGGGCGGCTTGGGGTCCCTGCTGCGGGAGGTCTGTATGCCGTATTCGATCAGGCGCAGCGCCGCCGCGGGCTCGTATTTCAATACGCTCAGCCAGTCGCCCGCCTTGCGAAGCTCGTGGTCGCCGATGAACTTGTCCCCGAACAGCTTGCGCAGGCGGTTGTTGAAGTCCCGGTTGGCGTACATCTCATCATCCAGCGCCCGCGCCCCGCCGTCCTGGGCGCGCACGGGCAGGAAGGCGTAGGTCGCGGGGTGATCGCTCAGCCGCGCGACCAGCCCCCTGTGCTCCCAGTAATCAAAGGCCTCCCCGACCTCCCTCTCCTCCATGCGCAGGGCCAGGGCCATGTCCGCCATGCTGCCGCCCAGCTCCGGGTGCAGCGCCAGCATGCGGGCGTACAGGTACACCCTGAGCGCCGGGGCAGGGGCGTCGTACAGGTACTCCATCAAAAACATGTTCTCGATCGGCGTGACGTCGAACATCGCCGCGCCGTCGGTAAAGCTGCAAAATGCCATCGCTCTCTCCATCCCACGGTACCGAATGATCCTATGTAGGTGTTTTCCTCATTATACTGTAATTCGCGCTCCCGGTCAATCGCGTTTGCAAAAACGCCTTGTACAGCGGTTTGCAAACGCCTTGTACAGCGGTTTGCAAAAACGCCTTGCACAGCGGGGAGGTCGTCGTCGACCGGATCCCCGTGGCCGCCCGGGGCAAATCCCAGTGACCGGCGATCACCCGCTCAGCACGCCCGACAGCATCAGGAAGAACGCCGTCAGTGTAAGGAGCAGCAGAAGCTCCTGCCGCCAGCGGTTTTTCATAAGCCCCGCGCACTCCCGCATGAAGGCGTTGGGCCAGTACCACCACTTGGTCGGGCTGCCGATGCCCTCCGCGGAAAGCCCCGCCTGCGCCGCCCACACGCCGCTTCGGAACACGTGGTAGTTGGTGGTGGCGTAGGACACGGCGGCGCCGGGCTTTTCCGCGTCGATGATGGCCTTTGAAAACGCCATGTTCTGGTAGGTGTTGACGGACCGATCCTCCGCGCGGATGTCCCCCTCGGGCACGCCCGCGGACAGCATGTAGCGCTTCATGGCCTCGGCCTCCGGCATGGTCTCGTCCCTGCCCTGTCCGCCGGAGGCGATCAGCACCGCCCGCTTGCCCGTCGCCGCCTGCTGGGCGGTCTTAAAGGCGATGGCGCCGTCCACCCGGCCACGCAGAAGCGGCGACAGCGTGCCGTCCCGGCGGAAGCGGCAGCCCAGCACGATGATGTAGTCCCGGTCGTAGTCCGGGAGGTGCTTAGCCGACCGGATGCCGCAGATCGCCGCCCCCGCCAGCATGCACTCGAAGTAGATGAACACGGTGGCGTAGACCTCGCGGAACACCTCCACCCCCCGGCTCGCGCGGCCGCCGATCCTCCGAAACAGAAACCACGCCAGCGCCTCGCCGGACACCAGTATCACCCCCACCAGTATGCCCAGCATGTTCTTGAGGGCGGGCCCCTCGTGTATGATCAGCGCGGCGTTGCTCACCGCCATGGCCGCGGCGAAGGCGAACATCATAGGCTGCGTGGCCACCATGAACTGGTAGCCCGCGCGGCTGATCTCCCGGTAGGCGTTCAGCATGGGGTAGTCCGCCGGGAACAGCATATGCCGGACGGACACGTAGGCCATCAGCGCCCCCGTGAGCAGCGCGAATATCGAAAACCCCGCGGCGTAGATTGAGTTGTAGGCGTAATACTCCGTCCACTTCAGGCTGAAATAATACCTGAGCATGATGTACGCCACGCTGAAGCAGAACAGCGTGAACGCCAGCATGACCGCGCTGTCGTCGGTGAAGCCGCCGGTACGGGTATCGTACACCGTCATGAACCGCCCGACCCGGAAGCGCTCCCCCGCCACCAGCGCGCCGGAGGCGTTGACGATGCGCACCGTCGCCTCGCCGCGCCGCTTCGGGTCGACCTCCACCCGGGCGTACTCCCCGCGAATCTCGGACTGGGCCACCTCCAGCCGCTGCGTGCGGTCCGCCACCGCGTAGACCCCGCGCGCGGCCGCGTCCTCCGGCACCTGCACGAACATCGTGTACCGATGGCCCGATATCGCCCTGTGCAGCACGCATATCAGCAAAAGCAGCAGCGCGAGTATGACGATCTGCCTGACGGCCTTCTTCATGCGCACCCGTCCCCCTCTTTGGTATGGTTTCATATTATAATCATTTCGGGAGGTTGTCAAGCGCCCGTCCGCAGGACACGTTTTGCCAACAATTAACCCGGATTCAATCTAAATTCGTCGAATCTCAACCCAACGGGCACATCCCGGGGCGAAACAGGCTTGAAATGTCACAAAATATGAGTATAATATATGAAATTCGGAGGCCGGCCTCCGAGTTTTACTATAAACAATCGCCGTTCAGTCCGGCGGGCGATGAGGGCATCGCCCCTACGGTATCCCCGCCGTTGTAGGGGCGATGCCCCCATCGCCCCCCTGAAACGCAAAGCCGGACTGAACGGCGATCGATCAACAAAAGCGTCTTTCGCGCCCGCGTCCGTGCGGGCTGAACAGGAAGTGAATATAGATATGTGTACCAATCAAACCATGATGCAGTACTTTGAATGGTATCTGCCCAACGACGGCCTCTGGTGGAAGCGCTGCGCGGCCAAGGCCGTGAACCTGCGCGACCTGGGCATCACCCAGGTGTGGCTGCCCCCGGCCTACAAGGGCACCCGCCAGGAGGACGTGGGCTACGGCGTGTACGACATGTACGACCTGGGCGAGTTCTACCAGAAGGGCACCGTGCGCACCAAGTACGGCACCAGGGAGGAATACCAGGGGGCGATCAACGCCTTCCACAAGGCGGGCATCAAGGTGTTCGCCGACATCGTGCTCAACCACCGCATGGGCGGCGACGCCACCGAGGACGTCATCGCCGTGAGCGACTCCCCGGAGAACCGCAACGAGCAGATCGACGACGAAAAGCGCGTGAAGGTCTGGTCCAAATTCGATTTCCCCGGCAGAAACGGCAAGTACAGCAATTTTAAGTGGAACCACACCCACTTCACCGGCACCGACTGGGACGAGAACACCCAGACCATGGACCGCATCTACCGCTTCATGGGCAAGAAATGGGACCCCAACGTGGACCCGGAGTGGGGCAACTTCGACTACCTGATGGGCATGAACGTGGACATGGACAACCCCGTGGTGGTCCGGGAGACCGAGAAGTGGCTGGAGTGGTACATCCACGAAACCCACATCGACGGCCTGCGGCTGGACGCCGTGAAGCACATCAGCTTCCCCTTCTACGGCAAGCTGCTGGGCTACATCCGCGAGGCCACCGGCATGGAGATGCCCGCCGTAGGCGAATACTGGTCCGGCGAGCTGGACCGGCTTTTGCACTACCTCGACATGGTGGACAACCGCATGTCGCTGTTCGACGTGGCGCTGCACTACAACTTCTTCGACGCCTCCCTGGGCCGCCGCGCGCTGAAGCACATATTCGACGACTCGCTGGTGAATAAGCGCCCCGGCCACGCCGTGACCTTCGTGGACAACCACGACACCCAGTACGGCCAGAGCCTGCAATCCTTCGTGGAGGACTGGTTCAAGCCCCTGGCCTACGCGCTGATACTGTTAAGGCAGGAGGGCGTGCCCTGCGTGTTCTACTCCGACTACTACGGCAACCCCGTGCAGAACCGCCCGATGGTGCCCAACCTGGGCAAGCTGATCAAGGCCCGCCGCTGGTATGCCTACGGCGAGCAGCGGGATTACTTCGACGACGACCACATCGTCGGCTGGGTGCGCCGCGGCGACATCGAGCACGAGAGCTCCGGCATGGCCGTGGTCATGAGCGACGAGGCGGGCGGCAGCGTCCGCATGGACATGGGCCCGGAGTGCGCCGGCGTTCGGTTCTACGACGTGCTGGGCGTGTGCACCCAGCCCGTGACCCTCGATAAAAACGGCGTCGGTGAGTTCTTCACCGACGGCCGCAGCGTGTCCGTATGGGTGCGCCGAAGCGCGTTTGAGGATCTGATCATCAACGAGTAGTCGTAATCAGTAATTCGCCTCGCTGATCTCGAAGTACGCCTGGGGATGGGCGCAGACGGGACAGACCTCGGGGGCCTGGGTGCCGACGACGATGTGGCCGCAGTTGCGGCACTCCCACACCTTGACCTCGGACTTCTTGAAGACCTCCTGCATCTCCACGTTCTTCAAAAGCGCGCGGTAGCGCTCCTCGTGGTGCTTTTCGATGGCGGCGACGCCGCGGAACTTCGCGGCCAGCTCGGTAAAGCCCTCCGCCTCGGCGGTCTTGGCGAAGCCCTCGTACATGTCCGTCCACTCGTAGTTCTCGCCCTCGGCGGCGGCCAGCAGGTTCTCGGCGGTGGTGCCGATGCCGTCCAGCTCCTTGAACCACATCTTGGCGTGCTCCTTCTCGTTGTCCGCCGTCTTCAAAAACAGCGCCGCGATCTGCTCAAAGCCCTCCTTCTTGGCCTTGGAGGCGTAGTAGGTGTACTTGTTGCGCGCCTGGCTCTCGCCCGCAAACGCCGCCTGTAAATTCTTCTCGGTCTGGGTACCTGCGTATTTGTTGGACATTTGGATAACCTCCTTTATTTTAATTAGGAATGAAGAATTAGGAATTAGGAATTAGGAATTATGGAATGCCGTAAGTCTGGCGCAGGATATACCACGCGGCAGCCGCCAACCCAATTCCTAATTCCTCATTCCTAACTCCTCATTACTATCTCACTTCGTATCCCAACGTATTCAAGAACCTCACAACTCCAGCGTCCCCCGCCTCCGTCTGCTTATAGACGCCGGCGTCGGAGAGGACGCGGGCGCACTTGTCGCCCAGCGCGCGGCGGAGGGCGGCGTCGGCCTCGGCGTCGGTGAGCGCCGTGCCGACGCGGGCAGCGATGTCCCTGACCCAGTCGTAGTGCTTCTCCAGCGGGTCGCCCGCCGCGGGGGCGTCGTCGATGGGCCGCCGCCCGGTCAGGTAATCCCTCAGGCCCTCGAGCTCCGCAAGCAGCCGCCCCGGCAGTATGAACAGGCCCATCACCTCGATCAACCCGATGTTCTCCTTCTTGATGTGGTGCAAATCGGCGTGGGGGTGGAATATGCCCAGCGGGTGCGCTTCGGAGGTGCGGTTGTTCCTGAGCACCAGCGACAGCCGGTAGCCGCCGTCGGTCTTGCGGGCGATGGGGGTGATGGTGTTGTGGGGCGTGCCCTCGGTCTCGGCGCAGATGTCGCAGGCGGGGTCGGACCAGCCGCGCCAGGCCATGAGCATCTCATCCGCCAGCGCCACGATGGCCGCGCGGTCCGCGCCCTCCAGCACCACGCAGGTCATGGGCCAGTCCGCCACGTAAGCCGAGACGCCCGCCGCCGGGCTCTTCAGGGCGATGCGCACGCCCGCGGCGTCCATGGGGAAGGCGTGGTTGCCCCCCTGGAAGTGGTCGTGGGACAGTATGGAGCCGCCCACGATGGGCAAATCGGCATTGGAGCCCAGGAAGTAGTGCGGGAACAGCTCCACGAAGTCGAACAGCCGCTCGAAGGTGCCGCGGTCGATCTTCATGGGGATGTGCTCGTGGTTGAACACGATGCAGTGCTCGTTGTAATAGAGGTACGGCGAATACTGCATGTACCAGGGCTTGCCCTTAAGCGACAGCGGGATCACCCGGTGATTCTGCCGCGCCGGGAAGCCGATGCGCCCCGCGTAACCGGGGTTCTCGACGCACAGCATGCACTTGGGATAGGCGGTCTGCTTCATGTTGCGCTGGGCGGCGATGTCCCGGGGGTCCTTCTCGGGCTTGGACAGGTTGATGGTGATCTCCAGCCGCCCCGCCGGGGTGTCCTCAAAGAACCGGGCGTTTTTGGCGATGCGGTCCACCTTGATGTAGTCCACATCGCGGCACATCTGGTAAAACCACGCCGTGGCCTTCTGCGGGCCGAGGGAGCCGTTCAACAGCGCGAACTTCTCCCGCACCATGGCCGGGTGGGGCGTCAGCGCGCCCATGAGCTTGCCGCAGAACAGATCCCGGCGCTCGCCGCTGTCCTGCAAAAGCCCCGCCTCCACGGCGCGGTCGCACAGGGCCTCCAGGTAGGCCGTGGCGGTCTCGGGCGCGGCCTCGGGGGCGTAGTCGATCTCCTCCGGCGCGTCCAGCCCCATGATCTCCATGAGCCGGTTCACGGTGTAGCTTCTGTCGATGGGCGCGATCAGGCCCTTTGCCACGGCGAAATCCGCCAGGCGGTAGATGCTCTCGGTTGCGGTGGGCTTCATGGGCAAACACCTCTTTTGGATACTCTGTTTAATATTATTATCTGTCAAAACGGTTTGTATGTCAATGGATTAATGCCAATTTCACCCGTCATTTTTGCGGGTCGTCTTGCCAACGGCGGGAAAATGGTATACAATAGATGATAGATTAATATGCCTGTGGGGAGGTTATCAATATGGATGTCAGAAAGCTGCTTGAGAACAACGCCGAACGCATGCGCGCCCTGTACGCGGGCGTGGACCAGACCGAGCGCTACGAGGCGCTGGCGGAGGCCTTCCGCGCCCAGTTTGGCCGGGAGCCGGAGCTGTTCGTCTCCGCGCCGGGGCGCACTGAGGTGGTGGGCAACCACACCGACCATCAGAACGGCCGGGTGCTGGCCGCCTCTGTGAACCTGGACACCGTGGCCGCCGTCGCGCCCAGAAACGACACGATCGTGAAGCTCTACTCGGCGGGCTACGATGTGCCCTTCGAGGTGGACATCGCCGACGACGCCGTGCGCGAGGACGAGAAGGAGACCACCTTCGCGCTCATCCGCGGCGTGGCGTCCCGCCTGCGCCAGCTGGGCTACAGGGTGGGCGGCTTCGACGCCAGCGCCACCTCCACCGTGTTCAAGGGCAGCGGGCTGTCCTCGTCGGCGGCCTTCGAGGTCATGCTGGTGGCGGCCTTCGACGCGCTGTACAACGGCTGGGTGGTGGACCCCAAGGAGAACGCCCGCATCTCCCAGTACGCCGAGAACGTGTATTTCGGCAAGCCCAGCGGGCTGCTGGACCAGTCGGCCAGCGCCGTGGGCGGGCTGGTGACCATGGACTTCGCCGTCTCCCCCGCCGGGGTGGAATCCATCGCCTACGACTTCGGTAAAAAGGGCTACGCGGTGTGCGTGGTGTCCGCCGGCGGCGACCACGGCAATCTGACCGCGGATTACGCCGCCATCCCCGCCGAGATGAAGGCCGTGGCGAAGGCCATGGGCCGCGAGCTGCTGTGCGACGTGACCCCCGAGGAGCTGATGGCCGCGCTGCCGAAGCTCAAGAACCACGTGCCCGACCGCGCCATACTGCGCGCCTTCCACTACGTGGACGAGACCCGGCGCGTGGCGGACGCCGTGAACGCCCTGCGCGCGGACGACCTGAAGGGCTTCTTCGACACCGTGATCGGCTCCGGCGAGAGCAGCTGGAAGCTTCTGCAGAACCTCTACGTGCCCGGCAGCGACAACCAGGAGATGCCGCTGGCGCTGGAGATGAGCCGCAGGCTGCTCTCCGGCCGCGGCGCGTGGCGCATCCACGGCGGCGGCTTCGCCGGCACCATACTGGCCTTCGTGCCCTTCGACCTGCTGGGCGCCTATCGCGCCGCCATGGACGGCGTGTTCGGCCAAAACGCCACCACCGTGCTGGCCATCCGGCCGGAGGGAGTTGTGAAGATCAATTAGGAATTAGGAGTTAGGAATTAGGAGTTAGGAATGATAGAATGCCGTTTCAGACAACGACATTATGATGATCCGTAACCCTCCAATAAAAGAAATCCGTCAGGATTTCCACCGCAATTCCTCATTCCTAATTCCTCATTCCTCATTATCCCCCAATACAACGCACGAGGACTGAACTATGTACTTCCAAACTCATTCGGAGGCGGACACTCTCTCCTTCGCCCGTCAGCTGTCGCCGATGCTCGCGCCGGGGGATACGGTGCTGCTCTTCGGCGAATTGGGCGCGGGCAAATCGGTGATGGCCCGGGGCATCGCCCGGGGGATGGGCGTCGAGGGCCCCATGCCCAGCCCCACCTTCACGCTGCTGGCCCCCTACGTGGGCGCCGACGGGCGCAAGCTGTACCACTTCGACCTGTACCGGCTCAACGACCCGGAGGAATACTACGCCGCGGGGCTGGACGAATTCGTGGGCGGCGACGGCGTGGCCGTGGTGGAGTGGCCCCAGATGGCGGAGATCCGGCCGACCCCGGCGCTGGAGATCGACCTCTCCCGGTGCGCGGACGAGCAGACCCGCCTGATCGAAATCGAAAATTACGACGTCGCGGGCTTTGACCCCGACGCGCTGTCGAAATGGAGGGCGGAGGCATGAACCTGCTGACGATCGACACCTCCGGGCAGGTGGCGGGCTGCGCGGTGATGGTAGACGGCCGGGTGACGTACCAGGTCGTCATGAACCGGGGGCTCACCCATTCCGAGACCATCATGCCCGCGGTGGATCAGGCGCTTACGGCTTCGGGGCTCACCTGCGGCGATATCGACGTGTTCGCGGCGGTGGCGGGCCCCGGGTCCTTCACCGGCGTGCGCATCGGCGTATGCGCGGTAAAGGGCCTGGCCCACGCCGTCGGCAAGCCCTGCGCCCGCGTCCACGCGCTGGAGGCGCTCTCGATGAACTTCTACGGCTTCGACGGGCTGTGCTGTCCGATACTGGACGCCCGCCGGGGCCAGGTGTACTGTGCCGCCTACGACATGAAAAACGGCCTGCCGGTCGAGGCCGTCGCGCCCGGCGCCGTGCCGCTTGCGGACTTCATAGGCGCCCTGCCGGCCGACCGGCGGCTGGCGTTCGTCGGCGACGGCGTGCCCGCCTACGGCGACAAAATCAGTAAGATGCTGGGCAGTCGCGCCCTCATCGCCCCGGAAAACCTCCGCGATCTGCGCCCCGACGCCGCCTGCGTGCTGGCGGCGGCGCGTCCCGACCGGTGGATGGAGGCGCGATACCTGACCCCCATCTACCTGCGCGCCCCCCAGGCCGAGCGCGAGCGCGCCGCGGGCCGGGACCACACCAAGCCCCTCCGCAGGCAGCGGGAGGAGGCGGCAAAATGAGTTCTATTACCATGGGCCTGATGACCGTGGCGGACGTCGACGCGGTGCACGCCATCGAGACGGCCTGCTTTAAGACCCCCTGGTCGAAGAAGTCCTTCTACGACGAGGTGACCCAGAACGCCTGCGCCCGCTACATGGTGGTGCGGGAGGACGGGGAGGCCATCGCCTACGCCGGGGTGTGGTTCGTGCTGGACGAGGGCCACATCACCAACATCGCCGTGCGCCCCGACCGCCGGGGCATGGGCTACGGCGAGATGGTCACCCGGGGCATGATCCAGCTGGCCGCCGATTCCGGCATGAACTGGATGACCCTCGAGGTGCGCCGCTCCAACACCGCCGCCCAGAACCTCTACCACAAGCTGGGGTTCATCGACGTGGGCTACCGCAAGCGCTACTACGAAAATTCCGAGGACGCCCTCATCATGGCCCTCGAGCACCTGCCGGAGGGGCATCCGGAGAACGACCCGTTCCTCGTGGCGGAAGAGGACGATTAAACCAACTGGAGGACATATGCTTTTCAATCTCGTGGAGATACTGATCGTGACGCTGATGTGCTGCGTCGGGTCGGTCCACTACGTCCATGTATTGCAGATGGGGCGCTACCAGCTGCCGGCGTACCGGCAGTGGATGTCCCGCAACCGGGACAGGCTCTTGAAGGAAAACGTACTGCTGGCCTTCGTGGCGGCGCTTCTGAGTCTGTACCTGCCGGTGTTCCTGTCGATGTTCATCAAGGTGGAGACCGTCCGGCGGGCCGTGTCGGGCTGGCTGGCGCTTGCGCTGTTCGCGGGCGCGGCGGGCTTCATCGCCTGGCGGGACTACAACCTGCCCGCGAAGAAGCCCTTCGTGATGACCCACCGCGTGCGGCGCTTCACGGCGGTGATGGCGGTGCTGTGCCTGCTGGCGGCGTCCATCTTCCGGGCGGTGACCATACCGCCCTACTTCCTGTTCGCTGCCATGCCCTACATGGTGGCGCTGACGGCGCTGATCATCAACCCCTACGAGGCCAAGGTGAACGCCGGGTTCTTCAAATCCGCCCGGCAGAAGATCCGCAGCCATCCCCATCTCGTCACCGTCGGCATCACCGGCAGCTTCGGCAAGACCAACGTGAAGTTCATGCTGCGGGACATGCTCTCCAAAAAGTACCGCGTGCTGGCCACCCCCGCCAGCTTCAACACCGCCATGGGCATCTCCCGCGTGGTGAACGACGATCTGACCGACGACCACGAGGTGTTCATCGCCGAGATGGGCGCGACCCACGTGGGGGACATCAAGGAGCTTACGGAGCTGGTGCGCCCGAAGTACGGCATACTCACCTCCATCGGCAAGCGGCACATGGACACCTTCGGCTCGCTGGAGAACATCGCCTCCACCAAGTACGAGCTCATACAGGGCCTGCCCAAGGACGGCTTCGCGGTGTTCGGCTCCGGCGACGACTACATCAACCGCCTCTACGCCATGTGCAAAAAGGACAAGTGCCGTGTGAGCCTGGACCCGCAGGAGGAAGCCGACGTGCGCGCCGAGGGCATCGCGTACAGCGAGCGGGGCACATCGTTCAAGCTGGTGTTCGGCGACGGCGAGCGCCACGCATGCCGCTCGCCGCTGCTGGGCAGCTACAACGTGAAGAACATACTGCTGGCCGCCGCGCTGGCCCGCAAAATGGAGGTGCCCGCGGAGGACATCGTGAGGGCCATCGCGGAATTAAAGCCCATCGAGCACCGGCTGCAGCTGACCGCGGAGGAATTGAACGTCATCGACGACACCCTGAACGAGGACCCGGACGGCGCCTTCGAGGCCATGCGGGTGCTCGCGCAGATGCCCGGCCAGCGGGTGGTGGTCACCCCCGGCATGGGCGAGCTGGGCGCGCAGGAGACCGACATCAACTACGCCCTGGGCACCGTGATGGCCGACTGCGCCGACGCGGTGATCCTGGTGGGCTCCCGAAACAGCCAGCGCGGATTGCGCCGGGGGCTATTGCAGTCCGGCTTCCCGCGCTCGATGCTGCACACCGTGGAGGACATGGACGACGCCTCCGAGCTCTTGGAGGAGATCTCCGAATCCGGCGATACCGTGCTGTTTGAAAGCCACATCCCGGACTACGAGGAGGAATAACCTTCCCGCAAATATGTAAATATATTGTTGACTTCACTGTGCTTTGATGCTATAATAAATATGGTGCGTTTGGATAGTTTGACGCCTTTGTGATGTTATACCGCGCGTGCGGTAAACATAGAACATTATGTAGGAGGTATCCCCATGAAGAAAGTTTTGGCCATCGTTCTTGCTATGATGCTGGTTCTGAGCGCCAGCGCCGCGTTCGCCGCGGAGTACGAGATCGTGTCCAAGGGCTTCCAGCATCAGTACTGGCAGGCCGTGCTGAAGGGCGCTGAGAAGAAGGCCGAGGAGCTGGGCGTTGAGATCAACTTCGTCGGCCCCGCCAACGAGTCCGCCTACGACGAGCAGCTGTCCCAGCTGAACTCCGCCATCGCCGCCGGCCCCAAGGCCATCGGCCTGGCCGCGCTGTCCACCGAGACCTGCCTGGACGCCATCAAGACCGCCCAGGAAGCCGGCATCCCGATCATCGGCTTTGACTCCGGCGTGCCCGGCGCTCCCGAAGGCGCCATCCTGGCCAACTGCGCCACCAACAACTACAACGCCGGCGCTCTGGCGGGCGAGATGATCTGGGAAGCCATCAAGGATCGCGTGGCTGCCGCCGAAGGCTCCGTGCGCATCGGCATCTCCGCGCAGGACGCCGTTTCCGAGTCCGTCACCCAGCGCGGTCTGGGCTTCATCGACAAGATCGGTGAGCTGGCTGCCGCCGAGGGCTATGGCGTGAAGCTGGACGGCAACGAGCGCTATGTCAACGACGCCAAGGTCGAGCAGGCCGACGACGCCAAGATCATCATCGAGACCCTGGTGCCCGCTCAGGTTACCGCCGAGCTGTCCGCCACCGACTGCGCCGCCCTGCTGAACAAGGACGACATCGTGGCCCTGTACGGCTCCAACCAGCACTCCGCTGAGGCCATGGTCACCGCCAACGAGAACCTGCAGCGTCTGGGCACCGGCGAAGGCGACGTCATTGGCGCTGGCTTCGACTCCGGCGCGGTCATCAAGGCCGCCGTCGCCGACGGCACCTTCCTGGGCGCCATTACCCAGGCTCCGTTCGCCATGGGCGAAGCGCTGGTCGACACCATGGTCAAGGCCGCCAATGGCGAGGCCGTCGAGGACATCGACACCGGCTGCCAGTGGTACACCGCCGAGAACATGGAGGATCCCGACATCGCCGTCAACCTGTACGACTAATCCGATCGTCTGATCGAGGATCACCGCTGCCCCCGCCCAGGTTTCCCGGGCGGGGGCGATGTTTTGAATCAATATGAAGATACGCTGTTTTCAAAAGGGCTTCAATTATTCCCAGGACGGCCGGGGCAACCGGCTGGTGCTCCATTTGCAGGGCTGCAACCTGCGCTGCCCCTGGTGCGCGAACCCGGAGGGCATCTCCCCCGCCGGCGCGCTGATGGTGGACTTCGACTGGCTGACGGCGGCGTGCTGTCCCCGCGGCGCGGCGCAAGACGGCGCGCTCGACCGGGCGATGTGCCGGTCCTGCCCGGATAAGCCCTGCACGGCCATGCGGCAGAAGGGCATCCGCCTGTCCTGCGTCGAGATCGAGGTGGACGACCTGCTCTCGGAGTGCGTCGGCGCGTCGCCCATGTTCTTCGACGGCGGCGGCGTGACCCTCACCGGCGGGGAGGTCTGCATGCAGCTCGACGCCGCGAAGGCGCTGCTTCAAGGCCTGGGCGATCGGGGCATCCATCGCGCCATCGAGACCAACGGCACCCTCCCCGGCGCGATAGAACTGATCCCCCTGGTGGACGAGTGGATCATGGACGTGAAGCACTGGGACGACCAAAAGCACCGCCAATGGCTGGGCGCGGGCAACGCGAACGTGCTGGATGCGCTCGGGAAGGTGTGCGCCGACCACCCGGACGTGCTGGTGCGCATACCGCTGATGCCGGGCTTCAACGATTCCCCCGCCGACGCCGACGCCTTCGCCGGCCTGCTCGGGCCCGTCGCCGCCCGGGATAATGTGCGCGCGGAGGTGCTGGTGTACCACGAGATCGGCAAGGCCAAGTGGGCCCAGTGCGGCATGGAGTATACGATGTCCGGCCGCGTCGCCCCCGAGGCCCGCGGGCGTCTGGAGGCGGCGCTCCGGGACGCGGGGCTGCACGTCGTGCGGACGTAAGGATTCCCCTGTCTTGATTAATCCCGCCCAACATGCTATACTAATGAAGTGCATATTACGGGTACAAACGGAGGACGATATGGAAAACGCGACTCTGCTGGAGCTGTTGGAATCGGACCGGGAGATGATTTTGGCGTCGCTTAACCGGGACAGGAGCCCTGCGGCGGCGCAGGCGGCGCTGGAGAAGGCGCTGGACCGGGTGGCGCTTCGCTACGCGGAGCAGTGTGCCGACGCCGCCGCGCGGGACGCCGCGCAGTCGATACTGCGCGCCCTGCGCAGCGCGCTGCCGCTGGTGGACTCCGTGGGCGAGGTGCGCCGCTGGCAGAGGACCGCGCCCGACCCCGCCGCCCGCCGCATCAAGCCCGCCGCGCTGGGGCTGATGGCGCTGGGCGTCGTGCTGGAGCTGGCGGTGATGCTGGGGCTGTTGATCACCGGCGGCCGACTGACGGGCGCGGTGGCGTTCATCGAGGCGCTGCTCCCCGCCGCGCTGGGCATGGCGGCGCTGTACTGGGCCGGCCTGAAGCAGGGAAAGCCTCCGAAGCAAAAGGACGCGGCCCCCGACCTGCGGGACGAATTCCTGATCGACGCGGACAAGGTGTGGCACCACCTGCGGGGCATGCTGCTGCTGGCGGACAGCGCCGTCGAAAGCGCCCGCAGCCAGGCCGCCGTCGATCAGCAGCGGCAGGCCACGGCCGGACAGGGCCCGCTGGATAAGGCGCAGGCGGAGCTGTTCGCCGGGCTTTTGGAAAACTGCTACGCCCAGGACGGCGCCGACAGCCGGGAGATGGCCGAGGGCATACGCTTCTACCTGCACGGCATGGGCGTGGAGGCGGCGGACTACGCCAAAGGCCGCGAGGCCTGGTTCGAGTTCCTGCCCGCGCAAAAGCCCGGCACCATCCGCCCGGCGCTGCTGTACGACGACAAGCTGGTCAAGAAGGGCCTGGCATCAACCTGACAGGAGATACGCTATGGAAAAATATTACGGCTTCGACCTGGGCGACGCCGAGAGCGCCGTCTCCCGGCTGGGGCGCGGGGACGCGGGCGAGCCCGTCATACTGCCGGTGCGGGAGGCGGGCAGCTTCATCACGGCCTACGCCCAGCTGGACAGCGGCGAGCTGCTCATCGGCGAGAGCGCCTGCTACGACACCCACGCCGTCAAGCGCGCGCTGCGGTTCAAGAGCGACTTCCTCACAGACCCGCAGGCGGAGAAGGACGTGCGCGCCTTCGCCGCCGGCGTGCTTGGGGAGCTGTACGCCGACGGGAACCTGGTCAAGAACGACGACAGCTGCTTCTACATCGGCTGCCCCGCGGGCTGGGACCGCGCGGCCCGGGAGCGCTACCGCGCCATCTTTGAGGACGTGGGCTATCCCCCCAGCCGCGTCGTTTCGGAATCCCGGGCGGCGCTGATCAGCGCGTGCCAGTCGAAGCACTTCCAGGTGGGCTACGACATCATGTCCAGGCCCGTGCTGGTGGTGGACATCGGCTCCTCGACCACCGACTTCGCCTTCATACTGGGGCGCAAGGAGGTGGAGCTGCAGACCGCGGGCGAGGTGCGCCTGGGCGGCGGCATCATGGACGAGCTGGTGCTGGAGGAATCCATCCGCCTCTCCCCCGATTCCGACCGCGTGCGCCGCGCTTTGGAGCAGAGCCCGCCGTGGAAAAGCTACTGCGAGTTCGCCGCCCGCCGGTTAAAGGAGCAGTACTTCGCCGACGAGGCCTTCTGGGCGGACCGGGAGTGCTCAAAGACCGTGCGCATACTCTCGGAAAACGACGTGAAGCTGACCCTGCGGCTTAACCAGGCCATCGCGGACCGGGTGCTCAACAAGGGCGCAAACCAGCTCAACAGCCGCTCGTTCAGCCAGGCGTTCATCGACAGCCTGCGGGCTGTGCGGCAGAAGCTCGGCGACACCATGCCGGAGCTGTTGTTTTTGACCGGCGGCGTGTCGAAGCTCAAGCCGGTGCGGGACTGGTGCCAGTCGGTGTTCCCGGAGGCGGTGGTCATCACCGGCGCGGAGCCGGAGTTCTCCGTGAGCCGGGGGCTGGCGTACTCCGGCAGGATCGACGCCCAGATGCGGGAGTTCCGGCGCGAGGTGGACGATCTCATCGACTCCAGCATCGTGGAGCGCATCGTGGAAAACCGCATCGACGACCTCTACCGCCGGGTGGTGGACGCGCTGGTCGAGCCCATACTGCGCAAGGTGGCCGTGCCGGTGTTCGACCGCTGGCGCGACGGCGACATCCGCACCCTGGCGGACATCGACGGCGTGATGCAGCGGGAGATCGAGGCGTGGCTGCACTCCAACGACGCCCAGGCCCTGCTGGTCAAGCCCATCGCGGACTGGCTCAAGCCCGTGGCCTACGACGTGGAGGAGAAGACCATGCCCATCTGCGTTCGTCACAACATCCCCTACCGGGCGCTGAGCCTCAATTCCTACTTCGCGCTGTCCGACATCGACATCCACATCGACGCCCGGGAGGTGTTCGCCGTGGAGGAGCTCACCTGGCTCATCAACGGCATCATCTCCGTCATCGTGGGGCTGATCTGCGGCGGCTCCGGGCTGGCCATCGTGTCCAGCGGCATCTCCGGCATCGTGGTGGGGGCCATCGGGTCTCTGTTGATACTGTTCCTCGGCAAGGACAAGATGCAGGAGATGTTCATGCACGCGGACATATTAAAGCCCGTTCGGAAGCTGGTGCCCCGCGCCCACTTCGAGCAGCGGGTCGAGCGGCTCACCGAGGAGGTCAAGGCCAGCTTCCAGAGCAAGCTGGAGCGCGAGAAGAACGCCGAGATCACCGCGCGCATGGCCGCCGAGATCTCCCAGCAGATCGAACAGTGCCTCTCCCGCATGGCCGAGGTGGTGGAGATACCGCTGTGAGCGCGCTGGATATCGCCATACCGGTCAAGCCGGGGGCGAATGTGCGGAACTATCTGGACGCCCTTTCCCGCCTGGGGGCGCGGGGCGTGTTGGTCCACTCGGCGTGCGACCCCGGGGATTACGGCGGCCTGCTGCTCCCCGGCGGCTGGGACGCCGACCCAGCGCTGTACGGCCAGGCGAACACCGGAAGCCTGCACGTGGACCGGGCGCTGGACGATTTGCAGCTTCATGCCATGGACGCCTTCGTGAAGGCGGGCAGGCCGGTGCTGGGCATCTGCCGGGGACACCAGATGATCAACGTCTATTTCGGCGGCACGCTCATACAGCACCTGCCCGAAAGCCCCGCCCACAGCCGGGATGAGGGCGACGCCGGGGACAAGGTGCACCCGACCCGGGCGAAGGAGGGTTCGTTCCTGTATAATCTGTACGGCGCGCGTTTTTATACCAACAGCGCCCATCACCAGGCGGTGGACCGTCCCGGCGAGGGGCTCGAGGTCGTGCAGTGGTCCGGGGACGGCGTCGTGGAGGGCATCGCCCACCGCGCCCTGCCGGTCTGGGGCGTGCAGTGGCACCCCGAGCGCATGTGCTTTGCCCACGCCCGGGCGGACACCGTGGACGGGGCAAAGGTCATCGATATGTTTTTGAACGAATGCCGAGGGAGGGACGGATCATGGCGGGACTGCCCAGGGACCCGATGATACTCTACAGCGTGCTGAACACGAAGCTGCGGGACTTCTACCCGTCGCTGGACGCGCTGTGCGACGATTTGGACGAGGACAAGCAGGCCCTGCTGGATGCCCTCGCCGCCGTGGGGTTCAGGTACGATTCGGAGCGGAACCAGTTTGTATGAACCAAAAGCATGAAAAGCGCCCCGCAAAACGGGGCGCTTTTCATGCTTTTGGGTACCGTTACGCCGTCTTCTTGTTCTTGAGCACGTCGATGTAGATGGCGCCGATCAGCACCAGGGCAGTGATGATCTGCTGCCAGTTGGCCTGCAGGCCGATGTAGGGCAGGCCGGTCTTCAACAGCGACATGACGAACACGCCCAGCAGCGTGCCGATGACGCTGCCCTGGCCGCCGGTCATGGAGGTGCCGCCGATGATCGCGCCGCCGATGGCGTCCAGCTCCAGGCCGGGGCCGGTGCCGGGGGCCACGGAGGAGGAGAAGGTGGCGGCGTAGGCGATGCCCGCCAGGCCCGCGAAGAAGCCGGAGATGATGTAGGCCATCATCTGGTACTTGATCACGTTCACGCCGGAGAGGCGCGCCGCCTCCTTGTTGGAGCCGATGGCGATGATGTAGCGGCCCACCCGGGTCTTGTTCAGCACGATGGACATGAGGATTATGAATACAATAACGATGATGAAGCCCACCGGGATGATCTTGCCGCTGTTGATGATCTTGAACAGGCTGCGAAACCAGCCGTCCGGACTGTTGCGGGAAGGCCATGCCACGGACATGCCGCCGGTGATGATCGAGCCGAGGCCGCGGGTGATCAGCATCGTGCACAGCGTGGCGATGAAGGGCGGCAGGTTCATGATGGCGACCATTGCGCCGTTCACCACGCCGAAGCACAGGCCTATGGCGATGGTAGCCAGCATACCGGCCCAAACAGGCCAACCCATGTGTTGAATCAGGAAGCCGCCGGCCAGCGCGTAGCAGATCATGCCCGTACCTACCGACAGGTCGTTGCCGCCGGAGATCAGGCAGAAGGTGACGCCGATGGCCATGAAGGTGATGTAGTAGGAATAGTCCTGTATGCTGACAACGGTGGCGTACTGCCGGAACGCGGGGCTGAGGATGCTGAACAGCACCGCTTCCAGTATGACGGCCAGCACCACCACGATGCGCTGCAGGCCGATGGCCCGGACGATGGGGTTATTGGCAAACCCGCGCTTTTCACTAAGCTGTTTCTGCATGCTCGCGCCTCCTCACTTCTTGCGGCTGCTGGAGCGGATGTCCGAGAACACGG
>JAFRFY010000091.1 GCA_017434085.1 Clostridia bacterium | reverse complement strand
TCGGCGGGCACGGCGGCCTCGATCAGGCGGGCGTCCTCTGTCAGTCGGCGCAGGCCGTCCCCGGCGTCGAGCTCCAGTGCGCTCAGCCGCGTAGCCTCCGTAAGCGCGCGGTTCAGACGCCGCCGCGCCCCCCGGCTGACCGCCAGCGTCCCCAGCCCGTCGCAGGCCAGGTCGTCCTTTTTTCTATCCAAGCGCTCATTGCGCGCGCATTTTCGCATAATGATACCTCCCGACAGGATATGGGCAGATATCCTGTATTATGTGCGGATATTGTGCATATCATGCCGGGAGGCATTTTTCAATTATACGTACTGAACCCCTCTCCAAGCACCTCGTTGGCGCGGGTGGAGAACACGAAGGCGGAGGGGTCGACGGCGAATACGATGCGGCGGAGGACCATGGTCTGGAAGCGGTTGACCACGCACAGCAGCACGCGCTTCTCGGTCTTTTTATACATGCCCATGGCGTTCAACGCGGTGACGCCGCGGTCCATCTCGGCCATGATGCGCTCGGCGATGGCGTCGCTTTTATCGGAGACGATGAAGTAGGCGTGGGCGGCGTTGGGACCCTCCAGCACCACGTCCACCAGCACGTTGGCGATGAAGGCGCTGATCAGGCCGTACATGGCGGACTGGGGCTCGAACACGAATGCGGAGGCCACGATCACCAGCCCGTCGATCAGGAATATGCCGATGCTCACGCGCACCTGGGGAAACAGCCGGTGGATGAGGGCAGCCAGCATGTCCGTGCCGCCGGTGGTGGCGCTGCCGCGGAGGATCAGGCCGAAGCCGATGCCCATCGTCACGCCGCCGTACACCGCCGCGAGCAGCAAATCGTCGGTGGCGGGGGGCAGGGGCAGCAGGTCGATCAGCGCCGACAGCGCCAGCATGGCCAGCAGCGAGCGTATCCCGAAGGGCATGCCCATGGACTTCATCGAGACGAGGAACAGCGGCACGTTCAAAAGCACGTTCACCGTGCCCACGCTTAAACCGGTGAAGCGGTTCAGCAGCTGGCCGATGCCCGTAAAGCCGCCGGACACCACCTGGTTGGGGATCAGGTACATCTTGTAGGCCAGCGCACCGATCAACAGCCCCAGCGTGATCAGCGCGGCGTTCTTGATTTCCTGACGCAGCTTTTCCTTCATGGCGCACCTCCATCATTCTGTTATCGTGTTAAAGCACCTCAAGACGCCGATTGCCGCCCGGCGCGCGTTCGGCCGGACGGCAATCGTGTTAAGGATACGGGTTGGTATGAGATGGATCAGATCTCCACCTGGCGGATGATGTCCTTGAGCACATCGGCGCTGTGGCGCAGCTTTGAAAGCTCCTCCTCGCTCAAGTTGAGGATCAGCTTGCCGCCCATGCCCCTGTCGTTTAGAAGCGTGGGCACGCTCAGGCACACGTCGTCGATGCCGTACTCGCCGTGCATCAGGCTGGACAGCGTGAGGATCTCGTTGGCGTCGGCGAATATGGTCTCGCAGATGTGGCACACGGACATGGCGATGGCGTAGAACGTGGCGCCCTTGCGGCCGATGATCTTGCCGCCGGAGGTGCGCATGTACTGCTCGATGTTGTCATAGTCCAGCGACATGGTGATGTTGCCGCTGCCGGACAGCCGGGACTGGTACTCGGCGATGGGCACGTTGCTCACCTCGGCGACGGACCAGGGCACGAAGGAGCTGTCGCCGTGCTCGCCCAGCACGTAGGCGTGCACGTTCTTCTGGCTGACGTCCAGGTAGTCCGCCAGGCGGGAGCGCAGGCGCGCGGTGTCCAGCAGGGTGCCGGTGCCGATGATGTGGCCCTCGGGCACGTCGGTGACCTTGTTGAACACGTAGGTCAGCACGTCCACGGGATTGGAGACGATCACGTACATGGCGTCGGGGCAGAAGCGGGAGATCTCCGCGGCAATCTGCTTCATGATGCCCACGTTGACCTTCGCCAGGTCCAGCCGGGTCTGGCCGGGCTTGCGGCCCAGGCCGGAGGTGATGACCACGATGTCGGAGCCCGCGGCATCCTCGTAGCGGCCGGCGTAGATCTTCACCGGGGCGGTGAAGGCCGTGCCCTGGCGGATGTCCATGGCCTCGCCCAGGGCCTTCTTCTCGTTGATGTCGATCATCACGATCTCGGCGGCCAGTCCCTTCACGGCCATCATGAACGCCACCGTGGCGCCGACGCTGCCCGCGCCGATAATGGTAATCTTCCTGCTCATATTCAATCCTCCCTGCGGCGCGAAGGCCGGCAAATCATGGGTTTACGGCTGTGACTTCATTATATGCCATCCGCACGGCCGCGTCAAGCGGGAATGTGTTGATTCTCACATCGCGCGCTGACTTGACATAATCGCGGCAAACCATTATAATATCCATATACATCATAATGTGAGGGGAATCATCATGGGCGTTATCAGCATACTTCTTGGCATCATTGCGTTTATAGGCTTTACCGGCGCGGGCGCCGTGCTGGGCAACGTGTATATCCAGTCCTTCAAAGCCCTCGGGCAGACCTTCGTGTCCATGCAGTCCTCGGTGTCCGACACCACCATCATGATCGCCTTCATCGGCGTGTTCGGCTTTATCGGGCTTCTGATCTGCATCACCATGGTCATGCAGGGCCTGACCTACAACAAGGTGTGCAAAATACAAAAGCGCATCCGCCGGCTGTGAGCCGGACGGCGGTGCGCCCCGTTCCCGCGGCATGCGGGCGGGGCGCGTTGTTTTTGTTCACGATTAGGCAACCGGCCGCAGGCGGTTGGCCGGTCCGGCGGAGTCCGCAGGACTTCGCCGGAAATCGATATTTTGTTTACCAATTTGACAAGAAATAAACGTGTCAGAAGGGGGAATGTGTGCTATAATGGATTTGTACAGGTATGATACTCAGGAGGATTATCCGCTTTGAAATATATACTCTTCAAGCCCCGGGAGCACGAGCGCAATTTCATATTCGCCGTGGCGCTGATGACGGTGAAGATGCTGTTCTTCGTGATACTGCTCATCGCGCTGACCGGCATGGGCCTGGTGGCGGGCATCGCCAAGGGGTGGGTGGACACCTCGCCCAACCTGGACCTGGCCGCCATCGGCGCGCAGTCCCAGACGTCCTTCATCTACGACCGCTCGGGCAATCTGATCATGGAGTTCAAGGGGTCGGAAAACCGCATCTACGTGGAGATCGAGGACATCCCGCAGCAGCTCATCAACGCGGTGATCTCCGTCGAGGACGCCCGCTTCTACGAGCACCACGGCGTGGACCTCAAGCGCATCGTGGGCTCCATGGTGAACAACCTGGTCGGCGGCTCGACCCAGGGCGCTTCGACGATCACCTGCCAGTTGGTGAAGCTGACCCTTTTGAACAGCGAGCAGACCTACAAGCGCAAGATGCAGGAGGCCTACCTGGCGCTGCAGCTGGAGAAAAACCTGACCAAGAACCAGATCCTCGAGGCGTACCTGAACGTCATCTACATGGGCGGCTCCTCCTACGGCGTGAAGATCGCCGCCCAGGACTACTTCGGCAAGGATTTGAGCCAGCTGAGCCTCCGGGAGTGCGCGGCGCTGGCCCGCGTGATCCGCAACCCCTCCCGCTACAACCCCCGCAGCAACTACTACCGCCGACACACGCCGGAGGTCATCGAGGACAACACCGACTACGTGCTGGGCGAGATGCTGGAGCAGCGCCTGATCACCCAGGAGGAGTACGACAGGGCGAAGTCCGAGCGGCTGAACGTCATCGAAAAGTCCACCGCCGCCAGCGACAATATGTACGACAACGCCTACTACGTGGAGTATTCCATCTACGACGTGGTCACCAAGATGCTGCGCGTCGAGGGCCTGGAGGACAACTCCTTCAACCGCTCCTCCATGGAGACCAAGCTGAGAAACGGCGGCTACAAGGTGTTCACCTCCCTGAACGCCCCCGTGCAGAAGGCGGTGCAGGAGACCATCACCAACTGGCGGCAGTACCCCCGGATGCGCTACTCCAACGACGGCTCCACCCAGGCATCCCTGGGCGGCGGCGAATACCTCACCGTGGTGCAGCCCCAGGCCGCCGCGGCGGTGATGGACTGGCACACCGGCGAGCTGGTGGCCATCGTGGGCGGGCGCAGTGAGCCCGTGCAGCGCAAGCAGCTGAACCGCGCCTACCAGAACGACATGCCCGTGGGCTCGTCCCTAAAGCCGCTGGCGGTGTACGGCCCGGCGTTTGACATGGGCTACTCCCCGGGCACGCCGGTATTGAACCTGCCCATCGCCATCAAGGACTGGGTCGGCGGTGAGGGCTATCCCAGCAACTTCGGCAACGCGGGCTTCAGCGGCGTGGAATCCATGCGCCACGCCATCAACAAGTCCCACAACACCTCCACCGCCCACGCGCTGATGGATTACGTGGGCATACAGAATTCCGTCACCTACCTCTTGAAGCTGGGCGTGGACCCGGACCACATCTGGGCCACGGGCTCTGGCCTGGCGCTGGGGTCCTCGGGCCTGTCGGTGATCGAGCTGGCCGGGGCCTTCGGTGCGATCGCCAACAACGGCGTGTACCAGGAGCCCTACGCCTTCACGCAGATACTGAACCCCGACGGTACGGTGTACATCGACGTCAAGGAGGTGCAGGAGACCTGGCAGGCCTTCAAGCCCTCCACCGCCTACATGCTGGTGGACGTGCTCAAGGGCTGCGTGAGCGACCAGGGCACGGGCAGCAAGGCCAACTTCGGCGGGCTGACCGTGGCGGGCAAGACCGGCACCAACACCAACAACATCGGCGTCACCTTCGCGGGCATGACCGGCTACTACTCCGGGGCCGTGTGGGTGGGGTCGGACAACTACAAGCCCCTGGATTCCTCCGCCACCGGCGGCAACGACGCCGCGCCGCTGTGGGCCGCGATGATGGAGCAGGTGCACAGCCTCACGGGCTGCACGCAGGATCGGCCCATCATGAGCGGCACGCCCTCGGATTACGGGCTGACCGTCGCCACGGTGTGCGCCGTGTCCGGCATGCTGCCCACCGCCGCCTGCCAGAACGACGTCAACCGCTACGGCACCAATACCGATTACTACCTCGAGGGCACCCAGCCCACCCAAAAGTGCAACATGCACCGCACCGTGCGCGTGTGCCTGACCAGCCGCAGGGTGGCCAACCCCCGCTGCAGCAACACCCGGGTGGTGGGCATGATCTACATCCCCGAGGGGCATCCGCTCAGGTATGCCAAGGAGCTGGATCAGGTCACCGAGTACTTCATCGGCGCCTCCACCTCCGAGGACGGATCGAGTCTCGGCAGGTGTACGGTACACTGACGGATATTATAAAAGCGTTTCCGGAAGGTTTCTTCCGGAAACGCATATTTTTGCCCTTTCGCGCCGATAATCGGTGTGGGAGGCGATGGCAATGATTGGCAGGCTGATCGACAAAGCGGCGCTGACGCTGCTTCTGACGGCGGGGCTCTACTTGTTCTTCCTGAACGCGGAGTTCGGCATCCCCGTAAGCTGCGCCCTGGCGCTTGTGTGCATGGCGCTGGGGCGGTATCTGTACAAAAAGCGGCCCGGGGCGCGGCGAATCACCGTATCGCAGGCGGAGGCGGCGCTCATGGCCGTCGCCATGATGGGGGAGGACGAGGCCCGCGACGCCTTGCGGACGCTGACGGGGCTTGACGACGCCGTGTTCCTGATCAGGCACCCGGAGGACGCGCTCTCCCTGGGCGAGCTGTACGCGCTCTGGCGCGGGGCGGGGGACGGCGCGACCGTCGTTTTGACCTGCGGGGTCGATGCGGCTGCCGCGCGGTTTGCGAAGGCGCGGAGCCTTGAGCTCATCGACCGGGCTGTGATCATAAAGCGCATCCGCAAAACCGGGCTCTGCGTGCCGGAGGAACCGCCCGCCCCGCCTGTTGCGCACAGGCTCCGGCGGCTGTGGGACGGCATCCGCCCGCGCCCCCGTATGCTCGCCTACGCCCTCAGCCTGATGGCCATGTACCTGGCCACCGGTCGCGCGCTGTGCCTGATTTGCGCCCTCGGGGTGATGGCCGTGGCGGGGGCGAAGGGGATTCAGTCCTGTTGTTAAATTGGGAATTGGGATTGGGGAATTGGGAATAGCCGGGGAGGGAACAGGGAACAGGGAATAGGGAACAGGGAACAGGGAACAGGGAATAGGGAACAGGAATAGCAGGCCGTAGGGGCGATGCCCTCATCGCCCGCATGGAACAATACCCCCGTAAGGATGCTGATTATACCCCTGCGATAAATCTGCTGCTCACAGGTCCTCCAAACGAATCTTCGAGTTCTCCCTCGCCTGCCGGTAGATGCTGAACCGGCTGCCGATGGTCTGCACCGGCTCGGCGTGCACCCGCTCACACAGCGCGTCGCAGGCCTCGCGGGCGGAGTCGAAGGGGGCGTTGCGCTGGACCGTCACCTTGATGAGCTCGCGGGCCTCCAGCGCGTCCCAGCACTGCTTGACGAGGTTGTCCGTGATGCCGTCCTTGCCGATGTGGAGCACCGGCTCCAGGGTATTGCACATCGCGCGCAGCTTTGCGCGCTGTTTCGTCGTCATACCGTATTCCTCCCAATATCATTCCACGAAATCGAATTCCATATCGCCGAACACCACGCTGTCGCCCTCGTGCGCGCCCTTTTCCCGCAGGGCGTCGATGATGCCCAGGCGGCGCAGGGAGCGGTGGAACCAGTTCACGGAGTCCTCGTTGTCGAAGTTCACCGAGTTGAGCAGCCGGTCGGCCTCGCGCCCGGACACGAAGTAGATGCCGTGGTCCACCTCGATGGTGAACGGCGCGCCGCCCACGTCCGAAAGCTCGCCCAGCTCCTCCTCGGAGAAGGGCTCCGCGGGCGGGCAGGTGGCGAGCATCTCCGCGGTGGCGTACATCAGCCGATCGAAGTTCTTCCGCGTGGCGGCGGACACCGCGAACACCGGTATGCCCGTGCCCCTGAGCTTCTCCCTCAGGCGCTCCAGGTTTTCCTCCGCGCCGGGCAGGTCCATCTTGTTGGCGACGGCGATCATCGGGCGGTTCTTCAAATCGCCGTAGGCCTCCAGCTCCTTCATGATGGCGTCGAAATCTTGAAGCGGGTCGCGGCCCTCGGAGCCGGAGATGTCCACTACGTGCAGAAGCATCCGCGTGCGCTCGACGTGCCGCAGAAACGCATGCCCCAGGCCGATGCCCTCCGCCGCGCCCTCCACCAGGCCGGGGATGTCCGCCAGCACGAAGGAATCATCCCCCTGCTTGACGATGCCCAAATTGGGCTGGAGGGTGGTGACGTGGTAGTTGGCGATCTTGGGCCGGGCCGAGGTGACCACCGAGAGTATGGTGGATTTGCCCACGTTGGGGAAGCCCACCAGCCCCACGTCCGCGATGGACTTGAGCTCCAGCTGCAATTCGATGACCTCCCGCTTCTCGCCGGGCTTGGCGAACTGCGGGGCCTGCCGGGTGGGGGTGGCGAAGTGCTGGTTGCCGAAGCCGCCCTTGCCGCCCCTGACCAGCACCTTGCGGACGCCGGATTCGTAGAGGTCCAAAAGCAGCTTGCCGGTGGCCTTTTCGCGCACCACGGTCCCCGGCGGCACCTCGATCACCACCGGCTCGCCGGCCTTGCCGCTGCGCCGGTTCGACATGCCGTCCGCGCCGTTTTCTGCGGTGAACTTGCGCTTGAAGCGGAAGTCCATCAGCGTGTGCATGCGGTCCGTGGCCTCGAAGATCACGTCTCCGCCGCGGCCGCCGTCGCCGCCGTCCGGGCCGCCGGCCTGCACGAATTTCTCCCGGTGGAAGGACACGCAGCCGTTGCCGCCGTCCCCGGCCTTCACCGTGATGGTGACTACATCCACAAACAGTGCCATATCTCAGCTCTCCATGTGCTTTTCGCAGAGTTCTTCATTG
>JAFRFY010000090.1 GCA_017434085.1 Clostridia bacterium | reverse complement strand
TCTTGCCCTTGGGGTCGAAGTCGCTGCCGCCCTTGCCGCCGCCGATGGGCAGGCCGGTCAGGGAGTTTTTCAGCGTCTGCTCGAAGGCCAGGAACTTCACGGTGTCCTCCGTCACCGACGGATGCAGCCTCAGGCCGCCCTTGTACGGGCCGATGGCGCTGTTGCCCTGCACCCGGTAGCCGCGGTTCACCCGCACGTTGCCCGCGTCGTCAATCCACGGCACGCGGAACTTGATCACGCGCTCCTGCTCCACGAACAGCTCCATGACGCCCGCCTTCACGTACTCCGGATGCCGCTCCACCACGGGCTCGATGCTCTCCAGCACGCTCTTGACGGTGATCAGAAACTGCTTGTCGTTGGGGTTGCGCGCCTCGACGCGCTTCATCAGATCGATCAGATATGCGTTGGTCAGTGCCATGTACGAAGCCCCCTTGCTCAATTCGCGGTCCTTATACCGCGTCCTCAGGATCGCCGGTCGGCCCGGCTATGGAAAACATTATAATGGCATAACCCACAATTTGCAAGATTATTCTTCGTTAAATTGCATTTTTAATTATGACTTTTTTATGGCGATGCAACTCACCCGCAGTATTTCATTCATTTTTCGGGCTTTTTGCCGTGTTTTTGGCGGGATTATGCGCTTTTTCGGGGGCGTATTTTTGCAATGACAGTTTAGCGCGTGAAATCAAATGAATTTATTAATTTATAAAAATTCACTTGCGTTCAGCGGCGCTATGGCGTATACTGGTGATATCATTGGAGGTTATGGATATGAACAGAATTGCGATACCCGAGGGCTACCGACCGCCGCTGGGCACCTTCGACACCCAGCTGGCCATCGAATTTATCAAGCACAATTTCCAGCAGGAGCTCTGCTACGCGCTGAACCTGCGGCGCGTGTCCGCCCCGCTGTTCGTGCGCAAGGAATCCGGCTTAAACGACAACCTCAACGGCGTGGAGCGCCCCGTGAGCTTCGACATCCCCGCGGTGAACGGCGACGGCGGCGAGGTGGTGCACTCGCTGGCCAAGTGGAAGCGCCTGGCGCTCAAGCGCTACGACTTCCACATGGGCCGGGGCCTGTACACCGACATGAACGCCATCCGCCGCGACGAGGCGCTGGACAATATACACTCCATCTACGTGGACCAGTGGGACTGGGAGAAGATCATCTCCCGGGAGGACCGGACGCTGGACTATTTGAAGCGCACCGCCCGTGAGATCGTGCAGTGCGTGGTGGACGTGTCCAACCGCCTGCGCCGGGAGTTCCCCTCCATCAACGTAAAGCTCAGCGCCGACATGGCCGCCGTCACCACCCAGGAACTGGAGGATATGTACCCCGACCTGCCGAACCCCTCCGACCGGGAGGACGCCTTCCTCAGGGAGCACCGCACCGCCCTCATCATGCAGATCGGCGGCAAGCTTCGCTCCGGCAAACCTCACGACGGCCGCGCGCCCGACTACGACGACTGGGCCCTGAACGGCGACATACTCTTCTGGAACGACGTGCTGGGCCGCGCCTTCGAGATCTCCTCCATGGGCATCCGCGTGGACGCCGAGAGCCTTGACCGCCAGCTCACCCTCGCGGGCTGCGAGGAGCGCCGGAAGCTGCCCTTCCATAAGATGCTTTTGAACGACGATCTGCCCCTCACCATCGGCGGCGGCATCGGCCAGAGCCGCCTGTGCATGCTCATGATGGGCAACGCCCACATCGGCGAGGTGCAGTCCTCCATCTGGGACGAGGAAACCCTCCGGGTGTGCGCCGAGAAGGGGATATTGCTGCTCTAAACAAAAAAGGAGGCGGCAGCGCTTGACACGCCGCCGCCGATGCTGTACAATGGTGTTGGTGGGGAGCGTCCCGCTTTGGTTTATACCTTGGCAAAAGGCTCCCGAGTAGCTGCAACTACCCGGGAGCCATTTTCATCTGCGTGTTCCGAAGAAAATCGTCAACGCGAGACTTGCGACGGCAATCAGAGCCATGAAAAGATCAAGGTTCGTCATACACGATCACCTCCCGCCTATGTAATCAGCGGGAGCGCTTCCGGGCAAATTGCCCGACCATCTTCCAGCGGATTGATTATAGCATACGCTCCCCATATCAATCAATCCCTCAATCCTTTCTACCTGTTGCGGCCCGGTTTTTTCACGTTTTCATCATATTAATACCATAATTGACAGGGACAATGATGATATACTATATGCGTATCGTTATAGAGGGAGAGGTATGCCCATAGGCAGGAGTGCCCGGAGGTATCTATGAAATATATCGAATATGCGCAGAAGATGTTCGCGGGCTCGATGAACAGCGTCTCGAGCCTGGTGATCTACATCGCCATCGTGGTGCTGTTCCTGGTGGGACTGGTCCGATGCGTATTCCCGGTGATGCGCACCCGGGGCCTGGTGCGCCGCGCCATACGCTCGATCCGCGAGGGCGGCGACAAGAAATACGCCTGGCAGGAGGACGACTTCCTGGGCAAGGGCGCGCTGTTCGCGCACTGGAGCGACTATCTGAACAACCTGTTCTTCGCGGACGGGCGCTACCACAACGCCTCGAACGTGGAGGACTACATCAACGAGGAGACCGTGATCTACGGCCCGGGCCGCATCAGCTTCGCCGAGGCGCTGCCGGGGCTTCTGACCTCGCTGGGCTTCCTGGGTACGCTGATCGGCCTGGCCCGGGGCCTGTCCGGATTTGACATGACCGACTCCTCCGCCGTGCAGAGCTCCATCGTCACGCTGATCCCCGGCATGCGCTACGCCTTCATGACGTCCATATTCGGCGTGGTGGGCTCGGTGGCGTTCACGCTGATCACCCGCATGGTGTACGGCTCCACCGAGCACACGCTGACCCAGTTCTACTCCGCCATGAGCCGCCACGCCGGCGTGCTCAGCGTGGACCCCATGACCCAGATCGCCATCTACCAGCAGGAGCAGACCGCGCTGATCAAGACCATGGCGAAGGACCTGAACGGCAAGTTCACCGACAACGTCACGCAGGCCATCGAAAAGGCCGCCGAGCCGCTGAACACCACCATGAAGGGCTTCGTCAACGGCATCACCAAGGAGCAGGCGCGGCTGGTCGACGCCGTGCTCGTCCGGTTCCTGGAGCGCATGAACGAATCCCTGTCCGGCTCCATACGGCGCTTCGGCCAGACGCTGGACGAGACCTCCCGGCTCCAGCGCGAGAACTGCGAGGCCGTGCGCGCCAGCCTCTCCGGCGCGGCGGACCTCTACAATGACATCACGGAGCTTCGGCGCATCATGCAGGAGCTTCTGACGGGCACCTCTGAATTCGTCGAGCAGCTCAACGCCGAGCGCAAGCAGGCCGACGACGCCTACATGCGCATCAATTCCGCCGTGGAGCAGATGGAGGTCATCTCCCGCCAGGAGGCCAGTTACCTAAAGACCGTCGGCGCCATGCAGGCCGAGGCCGCCAGCACCGCCGAGGCCATGCACAGCGCCGCGGGCGAGCTGACCGCCGCCGGCGACAGGCTGGCCGCGGTGCACGCCGACGCCGTAAGGAGCATCACCGACGAGCTCAACACCACCCTGGACGCCTACCGGGATTACGTCAACCAGTTCACCCAGCGGGTGGATTACCTGGCCTCCAACATCTCCGGCGCCCTGGAGCGCATGCCCGACGCCGTCAACGATGCCAACGCCCGCTTCCTGGACCAGGTGGACGCCCTCACCGACACCCTGGAACAGGCCCAGCGCGCCATCGATTCCGCCGTGGGCAGGATGTACAGGAATTAGGCAATAGGGAATAGGCAATAGGGAATAGGGAACAGGCGCGCCTGGAAAGGGGGGCGGGAATTTGCGCATAAGACAGAGAATGTCCCGCAGCCATCGCCGCGGCAGGCCGGACGGGGCAAACTGGCTGAGCTTTTCGGACCTGATGAGCTCGCTTTTGCTGATCTTCATACTGATCATGTTCTACATCATGTATCAGTATTTCGATATGTATGAAATCAACATGGCGGAGATCGCCCGCCAGCAGTACGATCTGGACCAGGCCAACGCCGATCTGAACGAAAAGACGGAGAAGCTGTCCGCGGCGGAGGAGAAGATGCTGGCCCAGCAGATCCGCTTGAACGCCGCCCAGCAGGACCTGGAGGACGCCGAGGGCATACTGGCCCAGCAGCAGAAGGACCTGGCCATGGCCCAGAGCCTGCTGGACGAAAAGGAGCAGGAGATCACCGACCAGAAGACCGCGCTGGACGCGCTGAGCGCCCAGCTGAGCCAGCAGCAGGTCAAGCTGGACGAGCAGCAGAGGACCGTGGACGCCCAGCAGGTCAAGCTGGACGAGCAGCAGGTCAAGCTGAACGAGCAGCAGAACACCATGAACGCCCAGCAGGTCAGGCTGGACGAGCAGCAGAAGACCGTGGACGCCCAGCAGGTCAAGCTGGACGAGCAGCAGCTCACCCTCGAGCAGCAGCAGGTGCAGATCGAGCAGCTGGTGGGCCTCAAGACCCGCATCATCTCCTCCCTGTCCGACGCCCTGCGCGCCGCGCACATCTCCGCGCAGGTGGACCCCTCCAACGGCTCCATCGCGCTGGAATCCGACGTGCTGTTCGCCACCAATAAATTCGAGCTCACCGAGCAGGGCCAGGCCTTCATCGACCAGTTCCTGCCCGTCTATCTGAACGTGCTGCTCTCCGAGGACTACCGGCCCTACGTGACCGAGATCATCATCGAGGGCCACACCGATTCCGACGGCGACTACATCACCAACCTGAAGCTGTCCCAGCAGCGCGCCCTGGCCGTGGCCTCCTACGTGCTGGCCGACGACTACTACGGCATCAGCGGCGAGCAGAAGAAGCTTTTGCGCAGCCTGGCCACCGCCAACGGCCGGTCCTGGAGCGACCTGGTGTACGTCAACGGCGTCGAGGACAAGGACGCCTCCCGCCGCGTGGTGTTCAAGTTCCGCATGACCGACGAGCAGATGATCCAGCAGCTCAAGAATATACTGGAGACCGAGGGAGAGTAAGCCCCTCTCCGATAACCATTGTAACAGGAGATATATACCGTGCTGTATTTTCGCAGATTTGTGTGGTTTATCGCAAAATACCTGATTTTGATCTGCATACTGTTGGGCATGCTGGTGTGCGGCTTCTACATGGCCATGAACGTGTCGAACATCTACGTAGTGCTCAACGACGGCCTCCAGAAGCGCGTGGACGTCATACTCACCCGCCAGCAGGCCGAGGAGCTGAACAAGTATTTCCACGCGGACTTCCTGATGGCCGACCCCGCGCTGGAGGGGGCGCTCAACGGCACCAGCGCCTATGTGGACTACAACATCACCGGCTTCGACTACGACCTGACCATCGAAAAGCTGTGGGCCTGGCCCTGGGACAATTACGCCAACTGCACCGTGGTGGAGCGCGTGCCCTCCATCACCGGCAACGTCATCGCCTCCCGCCGCAGCCAGGTCTCCAGCCGCGTGCCCAAGTGGGTCGGCGGCCGGTATGACATCACCCTGGCCAAGATCGGCGGCCAGTGGAAGATCGTGGGCATGCAGCAGGTCACCGTGCTGATGGAGGCCGACGACGACACCGAGGAGCTGCCGGAGGAGATACTGGTGCCGTAATATGACAGTGTGGAGTGTGGAGTGTGGAGTTCAGGAAGAAATCCTTCGGATTTCTATTGAATGAAGGCCGTACTATCGGTGAAATGGTTTGTTTCAAACAAATCCCGCAGGGATTTGCACCGCAGCTCCACACTCCACACTCCACACTCCACTCTTATAAACCCCCGGGCGGCCATGTGCCGCCTGATTATTTGGAGGTACTCAAATGCGCGTAGTTGTGGGCATGTCGGGCGGGGTGGACAGCTCCGTGGCGGCGATGCTGATGAAGCGGGCGGGCCACGAGGTCATCGGGGTGTTCATGAAGAACTGGGAGGAGAAGGACGCCGAGGGGGTGTGCACCTCCGAGCGGGACTGGTCCGACGCCCGGGCGGTGTGCGAGCGCCTGGACATCCCCTACTACTCGGTGAACTTCGCCCGGCAATACTGGGACCGGGTGTTCGAGCACTTCCTGGAGGAATACCGCCGGGGCCGCACCCCCAACCCCGACGTGCTGTGCAACCGGGAGATCAAGTTCAACGTGTTCCTGGATTTCGCCGAGCAGCTGGGGGCGGAAAAGCTGGTCACCGGCCACTTCGCCAACATCGACTGCGTGAACGGCGAGTACCGCCTGCTTCGCGCGGCGGACGAGAACAAGGACCAGACCTACTTCCTCTACATGATCAACCAGCGGGCGCTGTCGAAGGCCCTGTTCCCGGTGGGCAACCTCACCAAGGCGCAGGTCCGCCAGCTGGCCCGGGACAACGGCATCCCCGTCAGCGAGAAGAAGGATTCCACCGGCGTGTGCTTCATCGGCGAGCGCAATTTCAAGCAGTTCCTGTCCACCTACCTGCCCGCCCAGCCCGGCGACATGGTCACGCTGGACGGCAAGGTGGTGGGCCGCCACGACGGGCTGATGTACTACACCCTCGGCCAGCGCCGGGGCCTGGGCATCGGCGGCGGGGGCGACGGGCGGCGCTGGTTCGTGGTAAAGAAGGACCTGGAGAACAACGTGCTGGTGGTGCAGCAGGGGGAGGATTCCCCGCTTCTGTACACCCACGCCGCCGCGGGCAGCGATTTGACCTGGCTCTCCGGCCATGCCCCCGCGCCGGACGGCGTTCCCTGCGATTGCCAGGTGCGCCTCAGGCACCGCCAGCCGCTGCAGCGGTGCACGCTCACGCTTTCGGACGGCATCGCCCGCATGGCCTTCCCCGACGCCCAGCGCGCCGTCACCCCCGGCCAGTCCGCCGTGTTCTATCAGGACCGGGTCTGCCTGGGCGGCTGCATCGTCGATTCCGCCGGGAATTGACAGTTATTTACGGCAAAAATTTGGCGAATTTTGATCGGCGGGTCTGTTCATTTTCAATTAAACATGCTATAATGGAATAGATATATTCTCTTGACAGACGTCACAGGAGGCCTGACCATGGATCGCAAAAGCAAAATTTGGCAAATCGTGCTGCTGGTGCTGCTGATCGCCGCCATCGTTGCCATCGTACTCTTCAACAACCGGCTGACCGCCAGCAATACCGCGCTTTCCACCGCCCAGGAGCAACTGGCCGAGGCGCAGAAGAATTCCGCGGCGCTGCAGGAGCAGCTGGACAAGACCCAGGCCAGCTATGACGAGGTCTCCGAGAAGCTCAAGGCCGACGCCGAGACCGCCGGAAGCCAGATCAAGGAATTGCAGGAGAAGCTGACCGCCGCCGAATCCGAGGCCAAGGCCAGCGCGGAGAAGGCCAAGGGCCTGGAGACCACGGTGAACGACAACGCCGCCACCATCGAGGACCTGAATCAGCAGGTCGCCGAGAAGGAGAAGCTGGCGGCCGAGAACACCAAGGTCCAGGCTGAGAAGGACAAGGCCGTCGGTGAGAAGGACAAGGCTGTCGCCGAGAAGGACAAGGCCGTCGCCGAGAAGACCAAGCTCGAGACCGAGGTCAAGACCCTCTCCGAGCAGGTGAAGTCCCTGAAGGCCGACATCGCCACCCATGACGCCACCATCGAGGCGCTGAACGCGCAGATCGCCGAGAAGGACGCGCAGCTGGAGGCCGCCGCCAAGCCCGAGGCCGCCGACAAGCCCGAGGCCGCCGACAACACCGGCGCGGACGACGCCGGCAAGCCCGAGGCCGCCGACAACACCGGCGCGGACGACACGGGCGTGGTTGAAACCGCCGACAACACCGGCGCGGACGACGCCGGCAAGCCCGAGACCGCGGACGACGCGGGCACGCCCGAGACCGCCGACAACACCGGCGCGGACAATGCGGGTGTGGCCGAGGCCAATGTGACGGACGCCACCGAAAACGTGGGAACCGCCGCCGCCACGGCCCAGACGCTGGCCAGCGACACCGACGCGCTGCAGACCCAGATCGACGCGCTGCTGGACGAGAACAGCGAGATGTCCGAGGAGGACCGCCAGGCCGAGCTGGAGGCGCTCAAGGCCCAGCTGAGCGGCTACGTCGAGCAGCTGGAGGCCGCCGCCGTGCAGTACTCCGAGGCCGAGGCCAAGCTGGTGGCCGTGGACGCCACGCTGGACGACATGCAGAAGAAGCTGGCCGCCGCCGAGGAGAATTACAATAAGGTCGCCGCCGAGCTGGACGAGAAGCGGGCCACCATCGAATCGCTGAACGGCCAGATCAAGGCGCTGAACACCCAGTCCGAGACCGACGCCGCCCAGCTCGAGGCGCTCAACGATCAGCTGGAGGACGCCATCGAGGACGCCGAGAGCATCGCCGACGAGCTGGCCGAGAGCAAGGAGAACTACGAAAAGCAGCTGGCCGAGGTCGAAGCCTACAAGCTCTCCCGCGAGCTGACCGACGGCGACGCCATGAGCGCCACCTCCGTGCACAACGAGATCGACGTGGCCGCCGACGGCGTCACCGCCCAGTGGCACTACCAGAACGCCGCCATCAGCGGCAGGGACGTGGTGCTCAAGCTCCAGCTGGACGGCGAGACCGTCTACACCTCCCAGGCCCTCAAGCCCGGCGAGAGCATCGATCAGATCACCCTCGACAAGCCGCTGTCCGCCGGCCGGTACGACGCCATGGCCGTCACCAGCATCTACGGCGACGACGGCGAGGTTCAGTTCACCAACCGCGTGCCCGTCACGCTGAACGTGCAGTAACGAAAGAGGATCGCCGGAGCCTCCCGCCGCGGGAGGCTCCGGTTTTTATCACTTGATTTGCCCCGCGCGATGTGTTATGATGGTATAAATACCTATTGGGGGCATAGAGAATCATGAGTGCCGTTCCCTCCACGCTTCGAGCGTTTTTCTCCGATCATCCCCGGCTGGCGCTGGCGTTTTCCGGCGGAACGGACAGCGCCTACCTGCTGTACGCCGCCCTCGCCTGCGGCTGCGACGTGCGGGCATACTGCGCGCAGTCGGCCTTCCAGCCCGCCTTTGAGCGGGAGGACGCCCTGCGGCTGGCGCGGCAGCTGGGGGCGGAGCTGCGCCTCGTGCCGGTGGACCCGCTTCGTGACGCCGCCATCCGCTTAAACCCCGCCGACCGCTGCTACCACTGCAAGCGGGCGGTGTTCGCCGCACTGACCGCCGCGGCCCGGGCGGAGGGCTATGACACCATGATCGACGGCACCAACGCCTCCGACGACGCCGGTGACCGTCCCGGCATGCGGGCGCTTCAGGAGATGAATGTGCTCTCCCCCCTGCGGCTGTGCGGCATCGCCAAGGCGCAGGTGCGGGAATACTCCCGGGAGGCGGGGCTGTTCACCTGGGACAAGCCCGCCTACGCCTGCCTCGCCACCCGCGTGCCCGCAGGCACGGCGCTGACCGCCGAGCTGCTTCAAAGGATCGAGACGGCGGAAGCGGCGCTGTTTGCGCTGGGTTTCACCGATTTTCGCTGCCGGGTGTACCACGGCGCGGCGCGGCTTCAATTCCGCTCGGACCAATTGGAGGCTGCCGCGGCCCGGCACGCGGAGATTCGCGGGGCGCTCTCGCCCCACTTTGACATCATATTGCTGGATACGGAGGACAGGGGCTGAATGGACAGACAGGCATTGCTCAGGACATTGAACGCGGTGCGGGACGGCGCCATGACTCCGGAGGACGCCGCCCGGCTCATGGACCGCGCCCCCTTTGAGGACATCGGCTTCGCCAAGATCGACCACCACCGCCCGCTGCGCAACGGCGCGTCGGAGGTGATCTACGGCGCGGGCAAGACCGCGGAGCAGATCGCCGCCATCGCGGGGCGCATGATCGCGGCGGGGAGCGCGAACATACTCATCACCCGCATGGAGGCGGACAAGGCCAAGGCGGTGGGCGAGGCCCTGCCGCTTGACTACGACCCCGTGTCGCGGGTGGGCGTCGCCAATCGCGCAGCGCGCCCCCTGGTAGGCCGGGTGGTGGTGGCCTCCGGCGGCACCAGCGACCTGCCCGTGTGCGAGGAGGCCGCGCTGACCGCCGAGACCCTGGGCAGCCGTGTGACGCGGCTGTACGACGTGGGCGTCGCCGGACTGCACCGGCTGCTGGCCCACGTGGAGGATTTGCAGGCCGCCCGGTGCGTGGTGGCCGTGGCGGGCATGGAGGGCGCGCTGGCCAGCGTGATCGGCGGGCTGGTGGACTGCCCGGTGATCGCCGTGCCCACGTCGGTGGGCTACGGGGCCAACTTCGGCGGCGTGTCGGCGCTTCTGTCTATGCTGAACTCCTGCGCCAGCGGCGTATCGGTGGTGAACATCGACAACGGCTTCGGCGCGGGGTATCTCGCCAACCGGATCAATCAGATGAAGGGGTGCGAAGCGTGAGGATACTGTACCTGGAATGCAATATGGGCGCGGCGGGCGACATGCTGATGGCGGCGCTGAGCGAGCTGCTCCCCGACCCGGAGGCCTTCATCGCCCGCATGAACGGGCTGGGCCTGCCCGGCGTGCGCTTCGAGCGTCGGCGGGCGGAGAAGTGCGGCATCATCGGCGCCCGCGTCGCCGTCACCGTCCACGGGCATGAGGAAGGGGCGCATCCTCACGGTCATCACCCGCACAGCGGGCTAAAAGACATCCGGCGCGTCATCGGCGGGCTGGACCTCCCGGAGGCGGTGAAGGCCCACGCGACGGCAGTGTACGACCTGATCGCGCAGGCCGAGTCCGAGGTCCACGGTGCGGCGGTGGAGCAGATCCATTTTCACGAGGTGGGCAGCCTGGACGCCGTGGCCGACGTGGCCGGCGTGTGCCTGCTGATGGACATGCTAAAGCCCGACCGGGTGGCGGCGTCCCCCGTCCACGTGGGCAGCGGTCAGGTCAGATGCGCCCACGGGCTGCTGCCGGTCCCGGCCCCGGCCACGGCGCGGCTTTTGGAGGGCGTGCCCATTTACGGCGGAAGGATCCGCGGCGAGCTGTGCACCCCCACCGGCGCGGCGCTGCTTCGGCACTTCGCGGACAGCTTCGGCGACATGCCCGCCATGGCCGTCCGGAAGATCGGCTACGGCATGGGCGCGAAGGACTTCGAGGCGGCCAACTGCCTGCGGGCCATGCTGGGGGAGACGTCGGAGGGCGCGGCGGACGTGTGCGCGCTTCGCTGCAACCTGGACGACATGACCGGCGAGGCGCTGGGCTTCGCAATGCAGGCCCTGCTGGACGCCGGGGCGCTGGACGCCTGGTGCGAGGCCATATTGATGAAGAAGGGCCGCCCCGGCCAGATGCTGTGCTGCCTGTGCCGGCCGGGAGAGGAGCGGCGGTTCGCGGAATTGATGCTCAAACACACCGCCACCCTCGGCGTCCGGGTCCAGACCCTGCGGCGCTACGCCCTCGAGCGGGAGGCCGTGACCCTCGACACCCCGTGGGGCCCGGTCCGCGGCAAGCGTTCCACGGGCTACGGCGTATCGCGCGTTAAGCCCGAGTTCGACGATGTTGCCCGGCTGGCGCGGGAGCACGACCTGTCTACCGAGGAGATTCTGAAACGGATCGGTCAATAGAAAATGGGCATAAAAAACCATCACCCCTGCCCGAAAACAGGGGTGATGTTATTTGCGGAAAATCAGGCCTTCCTCAGGTACTTGGCGGCGATCCAGCCCTCATGGCCCTTATAGTTGATGCGGCACCAGTCGCCGTTGAGCTGCAGGACCTTGATCTTCGCGCCCTTCTTCAGGGTGCCGAGAACCTTGTGATCGGTGCGGGGATAGGTGCGCACATTCAGGTAGCCCTTGGTCCTGTAGGTGCCCTTCCTGCGCACGTTGTAGCGCGTCAGGTACTGCTTGTCGACGAAGCCGTACTTGCCGTCGCCGTAGCGCACATACCACCAGCCGTTTTTCTCATAGCGGAAGGTGACCTTCTTGCCCCGCTTGATGCTGGTCTTGATATTGTCGCCCATCTCGGCGCTCGTGCGCACGTGCAGGCCGCTGGCCACGACGTAGTAGGTGTCGCCCTTGTGCGCCAGCGTGGTGGAATGGCCCTCGGCCATCGCCGGGACGGCGATCGCAACCAGCACCATGCACGCCAGCATCACGCAGATTGCCCGCTTGATCAGGTTCATAACTCTCATTTCTTTGGCCCCCTCAGCACCTGTGTATTATCGGTTGTCGACCATTTGTCGAGGATTCGTCATGCCGCTTCCAGCAAATGACACAACACCCATATAGTGTGTATATGATAACATATCAAACACATATTTGTCAATATTCAAATCCAATTATGGCAGATAATTCCAATTTCGGCTATTCCGGGCAGACCATGACCAGCAGCGCGCCGTCGCGGACCGATATCTCCGCCACATCGGCGGCGAAATCGTTGCCCATGCCCAGCGGAAAGGCGCTGGTGATTTCCGCGTCCTGAGCGTCGTACTTTGCGCCGCGGATACAAACCCCGTGGCAGGCGGTATCCAGCGCGAACACGGACAGCTTGCCGGGCCGCCTTTTGACGGCGACGGAGCCCTCCCGGATCACCGTAGCCCAGTGAAGCCCATCGTTCATCTCGGCCCGGGCCCCCAGCGACGCGGCGAAGTTGAGGGATTGCAGGTTCGCCAGCGTGTGGTCCAGCCGCCCGCCGAAGCCGCCGACGATCAAAAAGTCGTCGTACCCCATGGAAAGCGCGCGCTTCATGCACAGCAGCGTATCGGTGTCGTCCTTCTCCACGGGGAAGCGCTCCACCGGCACGCCCGGGGGCTGATCGGAGGAATCGAAGTCCCCCATCACGATGTCCGGCCTCACCCCCACGGCCCCGGCCACGCGCCAGCCGCCGTCGGCGCAGAGCACGAAGTCGCCGGGCCTCGGGTCATACGCCGCCCTGGGGTCACCCTCGCAGCGCGCCGTGAAGATCACGCAGCGGCGGGCGTTGTCGGGCCACTCGTGATAGCGCCGCATGCCCCGGAAATCGTCGATCACGCCGTCGGCCAGGGCGTCGACCTCGCAGGCGCAGTGGGCGCAGGCCACGCTTTTAACGGCATAGACCCGCATGAGCGCTGCCCGGGCCCCGCGGACGCCCTCCAGGGTGTCCTCGAACACCGCGCAGCGCGCGCGATCCACGCCCAGGCGTTCGGCCGCCGCGCGGAACAGCGCCCCGTCGGCCTTGTTGCGGTCGCCGAGCTCCCCGGTGGTCAGCACCGCGTCGAACAGCCCCGCGATGCCCAGGTTTTCAAGCGCCGGCACGAACAGCTCCCTGCGGTTGGCTGTGGCCGCCGCCAGCTTCACGCCCGCGCGTTTGAGCATCCTGAGGTATTCCCGGCCGCCGGGCACGGGCTGCACGCGGCGGGCGTACTCGTCCTTCGCCAGGGCCATCCACTCGTCGACCACCGCCTCGGGGGACTCCGGCAGGTCGAAGCGGCTGATGGTATAGGCCACCGTCTCGCCGAAGCTCATGCCCGCGATGTTGCGCACGAAGTCCTCCGGGATCATGATGCCCCGGGCCCCGAAAAAGCGCTCGTCCACCTGCCGCCAGACGTACAGGCTGTCCAGCAGGGTGCCGTCCAGGTCGAATATGGCGGCGTCAAAGGGTATACTGTTCATCGTTTATGAAAGCTGCACGGAGGGGAACATCTCCGCGTCGGTGTGGGGCAGGAAGCACGCGCCCACGAAGGAATCCATGTAGCCGGGCTCCGTGGACAGCTCCAGGTAGGTCATGGTCCGTGCCAGCTCGTCCACCTTTTCGCGGCTCTTCTGGCTGGTCAGCATGGCGTAGGCCCCGGCCAGCGAGGAGTTGCCGATGTAGGAAAAGCAGCTTCGGTCGATGTCCGGCAGCATGCCGATGGTCACGGCGTTGTCCATGTTGATGCCCGAGCCGATGCCACCCGCCACGTAGACGTGCTGCAGCACGGAGGGGTCCATGCCCATGGAGCTCAGCATGGTCATGGTGGCGGAGAATATCGCGCCCTTGGCGCGTATGAAGTTGTCGATGTCCACCTCGTTGATGGAGATGTCCCGCGTTAAACCGGTGTCCTCCCTGAAGGCGATGACGTACTCGCCCATGCCGTTCTCGTCGAAGCGCACGCGCCTCCCCTCGCGGTTGAACTTGCCCTTGCCGTTGATGATGCCGGCCTTGAAAAGCTCCGCGATGGTGTCGATGATGCCGCTGCCGCAGATGCCCACCGGGTGCCGGGCGCTGCCGATGACGGTGTAGTCCGGCTCCATGGTTTTTTTGTCGATCTTCATGGTGTCGATGGCGCCGTCGGTGGCGCGCATGCCGCAGGAGATGTCGCCGCCCTCAAACGCCGGGCCCGCGGAGCAGGCGCAGCTCATCAAAAATTCGTTGTTGCCGAACACCAGCTCGCCGTTGGTGCCCAGGTCGATGAACAGCGCCATCTCCTCCCTGTTCCACAGCATGGAGGCGAAGCAGCCCGCGGTGATGTCGCCGCCCACGTAGCTGCCGATGTTCGGCGCCAGGATCAGCCGGGCGTCGGGGTGCAGCCGCATGTGGAGCGACGAGGTGCGGATGTCGTCGCAGTGGAAGAAGGAGGGTATGTAGGGCTCCATGCGCACCGGCTCGGCGTACACCCCCAGCAGCAGGTGGTTCATGGTGGTGTTCCCGGCCAGGCACATGCGGTAGATGTTCTTCATGCCGATGCCCGCCGCGGCGCAGAGCTGCTCGGCCAGCGGGGTGATGGATTCGTCCACCACCGCCTTTTGAAGCCGCGTGCCGCCGCCCTCCCGGCCGGATTCGATGATGCGGTTGATGACGTCCGCGCCGTAGCGGATCTGCCCGTTGCCGGTGGAGGCCTTCGCCAGCACGCTCCCGTCCTCCATGTTCACCAGCAGCGCCGCCACGGAGGTGGTGCCCAGGTCCACCACCAGCCCCGCGATGGGGGTAGTGTCCCCGGCGGGCATGACGTCCAGCACGGTAGCTGTGTCGCCCTCGGTCTCCAGTACGCAGCGGATATTGAAATCGCTGTCCCTCAGCACCCGCGCCAGCTTCTTCAGGGCGAGGAAGGCGAACACCACCTTCTCCGCGCCGGTCTCCGACCGCAGCGCCCAGGCCACGCGCTCGTTGTCGGGCATGGTGTCGTCGTTGGTGGGGGGATCCATGCTGACCGTGACGGCGGAGAGGTTGTTGCCGAAGGGTATGCCCGCGGCCTCGATCTCGGCCTTGGTGCGCTCGAATATCTCCAGCTCCTTGGGGGAGGAGAGGTCCGCCACCTTCATGCGGCTGCGGTAGGCGGAGGCGATGTCCGGCACGGCCACCACCACGTCCGTCAGCACGCGGCTGATGCACGCCAGCCGCCAGCCCATCACGTACTCCTCCTCGCTGATGTGGCGGGTCCTGGGGGATTCCAGCTCGCCCTTGAGCAGCCTGACGCGGCACTTGCCGCACGCGCCGTTGCCGGAGCAGGGCGCGTCGATGGCCACGTTGGCCCGCTGCGCGATGGAGAGCAGCCTGTCGCCCTTGTTGGCGTTGATGTGTATCTCGGAACCGTTGACCCTGAACGTGACCTGTATCATGTGCCATCCTCCTGTGCGGTTGTGATGTCATTGGAATAATTATATCATTTGAGGCGTCCCGTGGCAATAGTCCGCATTGACATGTTGGGATGGCTGAATTATAATTATGCTGTTATCAAACAAGGAGGAAAACGCCATGAAGGACTTTCTCTACCGCGCCGACAACCACGGCGTGCTGCTTTCCATACTGATGATCGTGCTTGGCCTGCTGCTGGCCCTGTGGCCCGGCCACGTGATGAACACCGCGCTGACCCTTCTGGGCATCGCGCTGGTGGTGGGCGGCGGGCTGCTGATCTACTCCTGGTACAGCGGGCGCGGCAAAAACAGCAGCGTGATCACGCTCGCCGAGGGCATACTGCTGGCCGTGGTGGGCCTGGCGGTGCTCATCACCCCGAGGTTTTTGATCTCCATCGTGCCCTTCGCCGTAGGCGCGATGATCGCGTTGAACGGCATATTCAACCTCGCCCAGGCCTTCGACCAGCGCCGGGAGCGCTACAACCACTGGATCGTCTCGCTGGCCATGGCCATACTCACCATCGTGCTGGGATTGCTGATCATGCTCAATCCCTTCTCCACCATGGAGGTGCTGGTGGTCGCCATCGGCGTGATCATCATCTACAACGGCGTCTCCAACCTGCTCATCGAGCTGGGCTACCGCAAGATCTACAAATAGAGATTTGGTATGAATATGGATATGCCGCGCCTGCACCCGGACATGATGGCGCGATATGAAATTGAGGATCACCGCCCCGCCCGGGTGAACGCGGTGCAGTTCGGCATGAGCGAGGCCCTGCTGGGCACGGTGGACCGGCTGATCGACGACGCCCGCGCGGGCATCGGCATCGCCTGCGTGGAGGCCGACGCCTCCGGTTACGCCCGGCGGCTCGACGCCCAGAAGGGGCTCTACACCGTGGTCATACGGGGCTACGTCGGCGAGGAGGCCGTGCGCCGGGAGCAGGTGGTGCAGTGCGTGCTGTCGGCCTGCGGGCCGGAGGGCCTGGAGGCACTGGCGAGTAACCCGGAAATTGCGCTGGGCATCGTGGACGACGCCCCCGAGGCCCGCGCGCTGGCGGCGCGTTTCGCCGAATTGCGCCGGGATCTGGGCCTGGATGAAATCCCCCTGCTCCGCCTGGGCGAGGACATGCTCCCGGACAGCCTGGCCTTCCGCAGCGAGCCCGACGAGGCCCGGCGGGAGTGCGCCGAGATGAACTACCTGGACGACATGCTGCACCTGGCCGAACCCTACGCCCGGCTGACGATCCGCGCCTCTGACCGGCTCCGCGCGGCGTTCCCGCTGGACAACGCCGAGGGCGTGCGCTTCGCGGACGAGGCGGCGTTTCGGCTGGCGGCGCGGCTAAGGGCCCAGGTGTTCGACGCGGGGCTTTTTCTGATGGCCGCCGCGGGATGGCTGAACGGCTGCGACACCTTGAGCGACTGCATGCGGCACGAGCGCCTGCGCCGGTTCGTGGGTGAGGGCTTCACACAGGAGATCATGCCCGCGCTTGAGGACGTCGACCGCGCCATACTGGAGCGGGCCGTGATCGACAGCTTCGCCCGGTATGAAAACCCGCTGAACCGAAACCGCATACTCCGCGCCGCCGACCACCTGCTGTCGCGGTTTACACAGGGCGTGTTCCCCATGATGAAGGCGCTCGAGGAACAAAACTTCGAGCCGCCGCGCCGCCTGTCGTTCGCGCTGGCAGCCACGATCATGCTCTACGCCGGGGCGCGCCGACAGCCCGAAACCGGGGCGTGCGCGGTGGCCCGGGGCAAGCAGGCGGAGACCCTCCACGACGACCCGGAGGCGCTGGAGTGCTTCTTCACGCTGGCCCACGACATGCCCCCGGAGTCGCTGGCCTACGCCGCCCTGGCCGACAGGGAGCTGTGGGGCGCCGACCTTCGGCAGATCGAAGGCCTCGAGGCCCGCGTCGCCCTGGACCTCGCCGCCATGCAGCGCGATCCGGGGTATATACCCGAAGGGACGCCGTGAGGCGTCCCTTCGTCATTATTTACAAAACGTTTTTCCCGTAATCGAACTCGCCCTTCTCCTTGGTCTGCTCGTCGATGGTGTACTGGCCGCGCTCCAGCGCCACGGTGCCGGTGCGCACCAGCTCCAGTATGCCGAACTCGCTCAACAGGTTCTGTATGGCCTCGGCCTTGCTGTCGTCGCCGATGACGGCCAGCGTGATGGTGCCCGTGGAGACGTCGATGATGGAGGAGCGGAATATGTTGGCGATCTGTATGACCTCGTTGCGCACCTCATGGGTGGGCGCGGAGACCTTGATGAGCACCAGCTCCCGCCGAATGGCCCGCTCGGAGGACAGGCGCTTGACGGAGTGCACGCAGATCAGCTTGCGCAGCTGGTTGCAGATCAGCCGGGCCTGACGCTCGTCGGTGATCACCTCGATGGTGATGCGGGACACGGCGGGGTCGTGGGTGGTGCCCACCGCGAGGGATTCGATGTTGTAGCCCTTGCCGGAGAACAGCCGCGCCACCCGGGAGAGCACGCCCGCTTCGTTGTCCACCAGCACCGCCAGGGTGTGCCGCGTGATGGAAGTGTTCATAACCGTCCCTCCCCTCAGTTCACCATGAAGTCGGTGATGTCGCTGCCGCCGCCCACCATGGGCCGCACCATCTCGTCGATGTTGATGGCGCAGTCGATGACCGTGGCATGGCCGCTGGTCAGCGCGGTCTTCAGCGCCGCTTCGAAGTCCTCCGCGTTGGTCACCCGTCGCCCCGTGAGCCCGTAGGCCTCCGCCAGCTTCACGAAGTCCGGCCCCCGGTCCAGCGTGGTCTGGGAATGGCGGCCCCCGCAGGTCAGGGTCTGCCACTGGCGCACCATGCCCAGCGCGCCGTTGTTGAAGATCACCGTGACAATGGGCAGGTCGTAGTGCTCCGCCGTGGCCAGCTCGTTGCAGTTCATGCGGAAGCTGCCGTCGCCGGTGATGAGTATGACCACCTTGTCGGGGTTGCCGACCTGGGCCCCGATGGCCGCGCCCAGGCCGAAGCCCATGGTGCCGAAGCCGCCGGAGGTCACCAGCTGGCCGGAGTATTCGAAGTGCAGGTGCTGTATGGCCCACATCTGGTGCTGGCCCACGTCGGTGGCGTAGATGGCGTCGCGGGGCGCGTTGCGGGCGATGACGTCCAGTATCTGCACCGGCGTCATGCGGTCCGCCGCGGGCTCGTATTCCGTCTGGGTCTTGAAGGAGAACACGTAGTCCTTCCAGGCCGCGTGGTCCTGCTGCTCCAGGCGCTCGTTCAATAATTGCAGCACCCGCCGGGCGTCGCCGATGATGTGGTGGTCGGTGTCCACGTTCTTGTTGATCTCGCTGCGGTCGATGTCGATCTGCACGATCTTCGCGCCCCGGGCGAAGCTGGAGGGCTTGAGCGCCACGCGGTCCGAGAACCGGCAGCCCACGGCGATCAGCAGGTCGCAGGCGTCCACCGCCATGTTGCTGGCCTGACTGCCGTGCATGCCCACCAGCCCCGTGGCCAGCCTGTGCAGCCCGCGAAAACCGCCCGCGCCCATCACCGTGATGCCCACGGGGGCGTCCATGCGGTTGGCCAGCTCCTCAAATTCCCAGTTGGCGCGGCTCCTGACCACGCCGCCGCCGCAGATCAGAAGCGGCTTTTCGGATTGGCGGATCATCTCCGCGAGCCGGTCGATGTCCTGATAGTCCGGCTCCGGGGCCTTGAAGTTCTGGCTGGAGCGCTTCATCAGCTGGGCCAGGTGGCCCTTCTTGCCGTGCTCGGCGCGGGTCAGCGGCGCGTACTCGCCCACGGCCTGTGTAACGTCTCTGGGGATGTCGATCAGCACCGGCCCCGGGCGGCCCGAGCGCGCGATGGCGAAGGCCTCCCGCACGGTGTTCGCCAGGTCCTCCACCGAGCGCACCAGGTAGTTGCACTTGGTGATGGGCATGGTGACCCCGGTGATGTCCACCTCCTGGAAGGAATCCTTGCCCAGCAGCGGCAGGCGCACGTTGCAGGTGATGCACACGATGGGCGACGAATCCATGTACGCCGTGGCGATGCCGGTGACCAGGTTGGTGGCCCCCGGCCCGGAGGTGGCGAAGCACACCCCCACCTGGCCCGTGGCGCGGGCGTAGCCGTCCGCGGCGTGACAGGCCCCCTGCTCGTGGGCGGTCAGTATGTGGCGGATGCCGGGGTAGTCCAGCAGCGCGTCGTACACGTTGATGATCGTGCCGCCCGGATAGCCGAAGACCGTGTCCACCCCCTGCTCCATCAGGCATTCCATCAGGATCGCCGCGCCCGTCATCTGCATGGTCCTTCCTCCTTGAGCTCGCGCTTCTCATACATTATCTAATTTGACAATATAGCATAGCGGCCCGTCAAAGTCAAGTTAAGGGCCGTCCGGCTTCGCCGGACGGCCCGTGGGTTCACTTGATCAGGCTATCTGATTACTGCAGCGCACCGGCCTTCACGTGGATCTCGCGCAGCTCGGCGACGTTGTCGATGGTGTAGAGGGGATTGCCGACGTCGGTGTCGATCTGGGTCTCCTCGCCGGTCAGCAGCTTGTGGGAGGTATCCAGCAGCAGGGCGGCCAGCTCATAGGCGTTCTGCAGGCAGGTGGCGGTCATGCGGCCTTCCTCGATCAGCAGGCAGGCCTCGGCGGTGCCGTCCACGCCGAAGGAGAGCACGTCCTTGTAGTCGGGGTTGTCCTTGATGACCTCAAGGGCGCCGGCGCACATGTTGTCGTTCATGGAGGCGATCAGGCCGATGGGCTTCTCATTGGCGGTCACCCAGTCCTCCATCAGGGCCATGGCCTCGTCCTTGTTCCAGTTGGCGTAGTCGTCGCCCACGATGGTGACGTCGGGCCTCTTGTCAAAGAACTCCGCCTTCCAGGCCTTCAGGCGCTCGTCGGCGTGGAAGTTGCCGGCGGGGCCGCGCAGTATGACGGCCGTGGCGCCCTCGGGCACCTTGTCCAGCGCGTAGCGGGCGTTGACGGCGGCCTGCTCGTAGGGCTGGGCGTCGACGGAGGAAGCGCCCTCGATGCCGTCGATGCGGGCATTGGTGGTGATGCAGATGATGCCGGCCGCGACGACCTTCTCGGCATAGGGCCTCTGGGCCTCGCCGTTGTTGGGCTGGATGATGATGCAGTCGTACTTGTTGGTGATGGCGTTCTCAATCAGCGAGTTCTCGGTCTCGTCGTTGGCCTGGCCGTCGAAAATGTCCACGGTGATGTCGGGATACTTCTCGGCCTCTTCCTTCACGCCGTTGGCGAGCCACGCGGCGAAGGAGTCCGCCTGCGCGCGGGCGATGTAGGCCACGCGGTAATCCTCGGCAAACGCCACCGAGAACAGGCTCAGGGTCAGCACCAGTATGAGCGCCAGGGACAGGAACTTCTTCATAGAGACAACCTCCTTACTATATTTCAGCGGATTGCCTTCCGCCGAATTTCTCACTTCTTCCCCGCCTTGTCCTCGATGTTGCCCATCTTCTTGCGGGTGCGGCGGGACTTGGCGTAGATGTCGTAGATGACCGCCAGGGCGATGATGGCGCCCTTGATGATCTGCTGCAGATAGGAGTTGACGCTGGTGAGGTTCATGATGTTGTTCAAAAAGCCCACGATGAACGCGCCGACGATGGTGCCGCCCGCGGTGCCGATACCGCCGGTGAAGGACGTGCCGCCGATGATGGCGGTGGTCAGCGCCTCGGTCTCATAGCCGATGCAGCCGTTGGGCAGGCCGGCGTTGACGCGGGACATGAACAGCACCGCCGCCATGCCCACCATCACGCCGTTGACCAGGTAGGCCGCGGTCTTGACCTTGTTGACCGCGATACCGGAGGCGTTGGCCGCGGCCTCGTTGCCGCCGATGGCGTACAGCGAGCGGCCGAAGCGGGTGTCGCTGAGTATGTACCGGGTGACCAGGAAGAAGAACAGCATGAACAGTATCGGTATCGGGATGACCCACACCGAGCCCTGGCCCAGCACCGTGTAGTTGCCGATCTGGTAGACGTTCTGTCCGGCGGTGAGCAGAAGCGCCGCGCCGCGGGCCATGGTCTGCATCGCCAGTGTGACGATGAACGCCGGGGCCTTGAAGGTGGTCACCATCAGGGCGTTTAAAGCGTTACAGAACATGGCGATGGCGATGGCCACCAGTATGGCCACCAGCATCGACCCCGCGCCCTCGCCCAGGGCCTTGTAGCACATGACCGACAGCGTGCCCGCGAAGGCCATCACCGAGCCGCTGGACAGGTCCAGCAGGCCGGAGATGATGAGGATCGTCTCGCCGAAGGCCAGTATGGTCGTCACGGAGATCTGCCTGGAGATGTTGGTCAGGTTGCCCCAGGTCAGGAAGTTGCTGTTGAGCAGCGAACAGATGACGAACAGCACCACCAGCACCAGAAAAATCGCGTATTTGCTCTTGATCGTTTCCCAGAGATTCGCTTTGCCCTGCTTTGCCTGCATACGCCAACCCTCTCCTTAATTATTCAATCGGTAATCAGCCCCGGTCCGTGCCGATGGCATAGTGCATGATCTGCTCCGCGGAGAAGTCCTCCCGCTTCAGCTCGCCGGTGATCCTGCCCTGGCTCAGGACGTAGATCCTGTCGCACATGCCCAAAAGCTCCGGGAGCTCCGAGGACACCATCAACAGCGCCTTGCCCTTGCGCGCCAGGTCGATCATCAGCTTGTAGATCTCAAACTTCGCGCCGACGTCGATGCCGCGGGTGGGCTCGTCCATCAGCAGTATGTCCGGGTCGACCTCCATCCACTTGGCCAGCACCACCTTCTGCTGGTTGCCGCCGGAGAGCGCCTCCACGGTGGTCTCCAGCGTGGGCGTCTTGACGTTCATGCTGCGGCACTGCTCGGTGACCGCGTCGCGCTCCTCCCTGCGGTGCAGCCACCCCTTGTAGATGAACTTTTTGAGGTTCGCCAGGGAGACGTTCTCCATGACGGACCGTATCGGGATCAGGCCGTAGCGCCGCCGGTCCTCCGAGAGCATCACCAGGCCGTCGGCGATGTTCTGCTTGACGCTCAGGTGCTCGCGCCTGCGATCCTTGATGGTGATCTCACCGCTGTCGTAGGGGTCCAGTCCGAACAGCGCCCGCACCACCTCGGTGCGCCCCGCGCCCATCAGCCCCGCGAAGCCCACGATCTCGCCCGCGCGGATATTGAAGCTGATATCGCGGAACACCCCCTGCGAGGTCAGGTGCTTCACGTCCAGCAGCACGTCGCCCTTGGGCACGTCCTCCCAGGGGTACTTGTTCTCCATCCGGCGGCCCACCATCAGGGCGATGGTCTCGTCCACGTCCAGCTCCGATGCCGGGCGGCTGTCCACCATGGAGCCGTCCCGCAGCACGGTGATGTCGTCGGCGATGCGGAAGATCTCGTCCATCTTGTGGGAGATGTAGATGATGCTCGCGCCCCGCTCCTTGAGGGTGCGGATCATCTCAAACAGCTTTTCGATCTCCTTGTCGGTGATGGCGGAGGTGGGCTCGTCCATGATGACGATCTGCGGGTCGTTGGAGACGGCCTTGATGATCTCCAGCATCTGTATGTCCGACACCGACAGGTTCTTGAGCTGCTCGTAGGGGGAGTAGTGCAGCCCCTCCCGCTCCATCAGCGCCTGGGTGCGCTTATACATCTCCGCGTGGTCCACGCGGCGGTACTTGTCCAGCGGCCACCGGCCCAGGAAGATGTTCTCCGCCACGGTCATCTCGGGCACGAAGCTCAGCTCCTGGAAGATCATCGATATGCCCAGGCTGCGGGCGTGGATGGGGTTGTCGATCTTCACCGGCTTGCCGTCCAGCAGTATCTCGCCCTCGTCCGGCGTGTAGATGCCGTTGATGATCTTCATCAGGGTGGACTTGCCGGCGCCGTTCTCCCCGCAGAGCACGTGCGTGGTGCCCTTGCGCACCTTGAAAGAGACCTGGTCGAGCGCCTTGACGCCCGGAAATGATTTGGAAATGTTCCTCAATTCCAGCTTGATATCCGTCTGCACCGAATCCCCTCCAAATCACATGTTTTGATATTCCTCCCCATTGTTAACGATCTTTGCCGCCGGGCGCGCCAGGCACAGCGCGGCCAGGCAGATGCCGGCGCAGGCGAGGAACACGTTCTGCCGGCCCATCCGCCCGGCCAGCAGCCCGAGCGCCAGGTTGCCGAAGGCCCGGGCGACGCCGAAGCTGACGATGGCCAGCAGCATCTGCCCGGAGGCCTGTAATTCCTCCGTCACCGAGCGGCTGATGTACTTCGCCATGCACACGCTCATCACGATGAACCCCCATCCGTGCAGCGCCTGGCTCGCCATGACCACGTACACGCTGCCGCTCAGGCCCAGTATCAGCCACCGAAGCGCCAGGGTCGCCGCGGAGAGGGACATCAGCCGCCACGCGCCCCAGCGGTCGAACAGCTTGTCCGCCATCAGCAGAAACGGCACCTCGCTGCACGCCGATATGAAATAGCAAAGCCCCAGCCGCCCCGCGGTGCCGCCGCCGAGGCTTACGAAATGGGGCGAGAAGAAGGTGTAGAAGTAGCCCATGGTGATCTGCACCGGGGCCATGAACGCCAGCAGGGCCATCAGCTCCCGCTGCCTGAACAGCTCTGAAAAGCGCATCCGTCGCCCCGCGGACTGGCCCCCGGCGCTGACCGGCAGCGACAGCGTGGACAGCGCCGTCACCAGGCACAGCGCGGCGGCGTAGACCGGCACCATCAGCGCCCGGCCCGGCACGTCCAGCAGCCGCCCGAACGCCACCCCCGCCAGCGCGAAGGCCATGCCGCCCGCCAGCCGATAAGGGCCGAAGGGCCGCCCCCGCTCATCCAGCGCCTTCAATATGATGGCGTCCCCCATGGGCTGAAGCGACGTGTAGAAGCAGGCAAACAGGCACGCCAGCAGAAGAAGCGGCAAAAAGCCCGTGAACCGCCGGTACGCGAACACTGACGCCGCCGAGGCCGCGGCCAGCGCCGCCAGCAGAAGCCTGCGGTCCTTCACCCGGTCCGCCAGGGTGCCCCAGACCGGCTGGAACGCCATGCTCGCCAGCGCCACCCCCGCGTTGATCGCCCCGATCTGCCCGGAGGTGCACCGGACGCCCGTGTAGAACAGGCTCATGTAGCTCTGGACCATGCAGTTGGTGACGTAGTATGATATCAGGAAGAGGGGCAGGGGGGATCAGTCCTTTCTGTTTAACAAGGGAACAGGGAAGAGGGAACAGGGAACAGGAATAGTGGCTGCCGCCGGATGAACAAGCCTTTTATCTGAACGCGGAAGCGGCATTTCCTGTTGCCTGTTGCCTGTTCCCTCTTTATTATCCCGCCGTGCCCCGTTTTCACACATTATTTTTCCCAACCCCCCTCATCCGGTTGCATACTTGGGAAAAATAGGTTAAAATAAGGGGAGATTGTTTACACGAAGGAATGAGCGCCATGATTCGCCTGATCGCAACGGACCTGGACGACACGCTGCTGAACGCGAAGAGCGACATCAACCCCCGGGTGATGGACGCGCTGCGCGCCGCGATGGCGGCGGGCTGCGGGGTGGTGCTGTCCAGCGGGCGCATGCTGGAGGCCATGGTGCCGCTGGCGGAGCGCATCGGGGTGAACGCGCCGATGCTTTTGTTCAACGGCGCGATGGCCTGGGACCACCGCACCGGGGAGACCATATTCGCCGACCGCATCCCCTTCGAGACGGCGCTGGGCATCGCCCGGCTGTGCGAGGGCATGGGGTATTACATCCAGGCGTATCCGGGGAAGAACTACTACTGCAACAAGATCACCGAATACACCCGCCGCTACGCCGCCGCCATCCACGTGGAGCCCGTCGCCGTGGGCATGCCGGTATCCGAATGGATGGAGGCGCACCCCTCGGACATGCAGAAGCTGTTGCTGATCGACACCCCCGAGGGCGCCACACGCGCCCAGGCGGCGCTTCGGGAGGCGTTTCCCCACGGCGCGGGCTTTTTGAAATCCAAGGCCTACTTCGTCGAGATCGCCCCGGAGGGCGTGGACAAGGGCAAATCGCTTTTGCGGCTCGCCGCGCACCTGGGGCTTACCCGGGACGAGGTGATGGCCTTCGGCGACGGGCAGAACGACGTGCCCATGATCGCCGCCGCCGGCACCGGCGTGTGCATGGCGAACGGCTGTCCCGAGGCCCGGGCCGCCGCGGACATCATCGCCCCCTCGAACCTCGAGGACGGCGTGGCCGCGGTGATCGAACGCTATTTGAGTGAAGGGGAGCTCTAAAAACCTCGCTTTGCCGCAAACCTTACTTCGGAAAACCCTGTAAAACAAGGGTTCCTTGCGAAGTATTGTTTGCGAAAACAGGGTTTTTCGAAGTTGCCTGAAGGGAAAATAGGAGGTGCACGCCCGTGATCAACGAGGCCGATTTTGTCAAAACACTGGGGCTGACCCGGGTGCTGGCCCCGGACGGCAAGACGCTGCCCATCGAGGTCAGCAACACCACCCGCCCGGGCATACAGTTCTCGGGCTACTGGGATTTCTTTCCCTACGAGCGCCCGCAGCTGCTGGGCAAGGTGGAGATGACCTACCTGTCCTCGCTGCACGAGGACACCCGCCGGGAGCGCCTGGCGAAGTATTTCAGCTATCCGCTGCCCTGCGTGATCATCTGCCGGGGCTATCCCTGCTTTGACGACATGCTGGTCATGGCGGCGGCCCACCATATCCCCATCTATTCCTCCAACAAGGAGACCGTGCAGCTGGAGCTGGACCTGATCGCCTATCTGCGCAACGCCCTGGCCCCCCGGGAGACCCGCCACGGCGTGCTGGTGAACGTGTTCGGCACGGGGCTGATGATCACCGGCAACAGCGGCGTGGGCAAGAGCGAGGCGGCGCTGGAGCTCATCAAGCGCGGCCACCAGCTGGTGGCGGACGACGTGGTGGACATCCGCCGCGTGGACGAGGATCGGCTCATCGGCGAAAGCCCCGAGCTGGTGCGCCACTTCATGGAGATCCGCGGCGTGGGCATCATCGACATCTCCACCATGTACGGCGTGGGCGCCATCATGCGCTCCAAGACCATCAACATGGTGGTGCACCTGGAGCTGTGGCAGGCCGGCAAGGAGTACGACCGGCTGGGCATGACCGACAACTACATCGACATACTCGGCGTCAAGCTGCCCTACCTGCTTTTGCCCATCCATCCCGGCCGCAACCTGGCCGTGGTGCTGGAGGTGGCCGCCCGCAACCAGCGGCTCAAGGCCATGGGCTATAACGCCGCCAACGAGCTCACCCGCCGCCATATGGAGAAGTTCCAGCGCGAGGCGGAGGAGATTTGATATGAAAGGAGATATACAGATATGATCTACATCGGCATTGACGTCGGCGGCATGTCCATCAAGGCGGGCGTCGTGGACAATCAGGGCGAAATCCTCTTCAAGCACAGCTGCCCCACGGGGGTGGAGCGCGGCTACGGCGCGGTGATCCGCGACATCGCGGAGCTGGGCATCTCGGCGGTCGAAAAGAGCGGCCACACCATGGCTGAGGTGAAGGCCATCGGCATCGGCATCCCGGGCATCATGGACCAGCGCACGGGCATCGTGCCCTTCTGCACCAACCTTAACTGGCACAACGTGCCGATCATCGAGGAGATGAAGAAGTACACCGACGTGCCCGTGTACGTGGACAACGACGCCACCGTCGCCGGGCTGGCGGAGTCCGTCAAGGGCGTGTCCGCGGGCACCCAGTCCAGCGTATTCATCACGCTGGGCACCGGCGTGGGCGGCGGCGTGGTGATCAACGGCAGGGTGTTCTCCGGCTCCCACGGCGTGGCCACGGAGATCGGCCACATGGTCACCGTGGACGGCGGCGAGCTGTGCTCCTGCGGCAAGCGCGGCTGCTGGGAGCGCTACGCCAGCGCCACCGCGCTCATCCGCGAGGGCCGCAAGCTGTGCGCCGTGAAGCCCGAGTGCGCCCTGATGAAGGCCGTGGAGGGCGACATCCTGAAGATCACCGCCAAGCACGTCATCGACCTCGCCCGGGACGGCGACCCCGACTGCGCCGCCATATTCGAAAACTACGTGCACCACCTGGCCGTCGGCCTCGCCAACCTCATCAACGTCTACGACCCCGAGGTGTTCGTGCTCGGCGGCGGCGTGTCCCACTCCGGCGAGTTCCTGCTCAACGCCGTGCGCGCCAAGCTGCCCCAGTACGTGTTCTTCAAGACCATGCCCTACGCCCGCGTGGAGCTGGCCACCCTCACCAACGACGCCGGCATCATCGGCGCGGCGATGCTGGGGAGGTGACGCCAGGGAGGACTCCGTCCCCCCAGGACCCCCCTGCCAAAGGGACAATGCCCCTTTGGAATCCCCATTTATCGCGCCGCATTGCGGCGCGATGTTATTATTCTCTCACCTATTGCTTTTATCATAAAGTAATGATAGAATTATGATAGCAAGGAGGGATGGCCATGATGCAGATTCGACCCGTATCCGATTTGCGGAACAAATACCCCGAGATCGAGGAGACCGTGCTGCGCTCCGGGCAGCCGGTATACCTGACCAAGAACGGCTACGGCACCATGGTGCTGATGAGCCTGGAGCAGTACGCCGCGCTGACCGAGGACGTGGAGCGCCGCCTGGACGAAGCCGACCGCGCCGCGGCTTCCGGCACCGCGCGGCTGACCGGCGAAGAGGTGTTCTCCCGGGCAAGGGCGCGGGTCCATGGATAAGCGGTATACACTGCGGTTCCTGCCGCTGTTCAGTGAGGACCTGAACGAAGCGGTGGACTACATCGCCCTCGTGCTGCAAAATCCCGACGCGGCGATGAAACTGATCGACGATGTGGAGGCCGCCATTGACCACCGTTTACAGGCCCCGGAGGCATTCGAGCCCTTTCATTCCCGGCGGCAGCGCGAGCACCCATACTACCGCATCGGCGTTGGGAATTACATCGTCTTTTACGTGGTCATTGGGGACGTCATGGAAGTGCGCCGCCTGCTGTACAGCGGCAGGGACTGGCACAAAATACTCTAGAATATTGGAGGAAAACGACCATGCGAGCCTATGAGCGTTTACTGAAATATGTGCAATACGACACCGCGTCCGACGCCAACAGCGAGACCTGCCCCAGCACTGAAAAGCAGCGGGTGCTGGCGATCGCGCTGGCGGCGGAATTGAAGGGCCTGGGCATCGCCGACGCCCGGGTGGACGGGGACGGCGATGTGTACGGCAGCATCCCGGCCAACGCCGAGGGCCTGCCAGCCAACGGCCTGATCGCCCACATGGACGTGGTGGACTGCGC